>NZ_JBSVQM010000008.1:0-182181 GCF_054863625.1 Clostridium sp. Marseille-QA1073
ATTATATTAATATTTAAGTAGAGAAACCTCCTATAGAAACTATAGGAGGTTTCTCTACTTAAATAGAAAGACTATTTATTAAAAAGTCAAAAATTGAAAGTGCTGTATCAATAACTGAATTAATATATACAAATTCGTTAGCTGTATGATAGTTTTCTCCATCAGCACCAAAAATCAGGGTAGGAATATTCAATCTTGAACCTATATAATTAAAGTCACCTATGCTTGAAAAATAAGCGATATGAGGACTTTTACCACAGCAACTTTCAATAGATTTTATGAAATTTTGAACATAGATGTTATTTTCATCTACAGTATAAGGCATAAATCCTCTAGTTCCTTCACTAGGAGCTTCCCTAAAATTAAATTCTACTTTTGAGTTTATGTTAGCTTTTTTTACAGCTTCAAATAATTCATTTTTTATAGTTTCTTCATTTTCGCCCCTTACAATATGTCTAAAAACTGTAAAGGAAGAAGTGTCTGGTACACTACATGCTTGTCCACCACCTTCTGTAGAAATGACACATATTGAACCTTTTCCTAATTTATCATCTTCAATTAAATTTGATTTCTCAAGCTCAAGCATAACTTTAGCTGCTTCTACAGCAGCATTTATACCTTTATCAGGATTAGCTGCATGAGCAGATTTACCATGAAGGTTAACAGTATAATTATAACCACCTCTAGCACCTAAACATAGGCAAGGAAAAGGTTTAGAGCAAAAGCCACTACTAGGTTCAGTAACTATTGCCACATCAGCATTTTTGGCAATTCCATCTTCAATTACTGCGTTAGTACCTAATCCATAAGGGCCTTCTTCATCAGAAACAAAGGAATATATTATTTCACCTTTAAAATCATTTACTAAATTTTTAAAAGCTTCTAATGCAAGCATTATAGCTACTGCACCGGATTTCATATCTAAAGTACCTAAACCATAAAGCTTATTATCTTCAATAGTTGCTTTTAATCCATCATAAGTCCAACCATTGCAAAGATTAACCGTATCTAAATGAGCATTTAAATATATGCAAGGTCCTTTTGAATTGCCTTTTAAGCTTCCTACAATATTTACTCCTTGAAATTTTGTTACGTTATTTTCTATATAATGATGAAATTTAGGATTTAGATTTCTATGTTTTAACCACTCATAAGTAAAATTCATAATTTCTTTTTCGTGAAAATAAGGACTAGGTATTTCAACAAGTTTTGATAATAGACTTATTACTGATTCCTTATTAATGTAATTAGTTTTATTCATTAGTATTCTCCTTATTTTAATTCTAAGTTATTATTTTTATAGCTACTTAAAGATTTAATATCTCCTTCCTTGAACATGAACTTATCAGTATAAGCATAAATTATAGCTATTAGAGGTGTTAAATACGCTAAAAATACATAAGGTGCATAAGAAAGAGTTGGAACTCCTAATACTCCTGTAAAATAAACACCACATAATCCCCATGGAACTAATGGAGAAGTTACTGTAGCAGAGTCCTCACAAGTTCTTGAACAAACTTGTGGAAGTAAATTTAGTTTTTTGTAAGCTGGAACTAACATTCTACCAGGAATAATAATGCCCATATATTGACTAGCTGAGAATATGTTAACTGCTATACCAGATAAAACGTGTGTAGTTATAAGTCCCTTTTGAGTACTTACAATTTTAGAAATTTTCTCTAATATAACTTCTAATACTTTAGTTTTCTCTAGAACTCCACCAAGACTTAATGCTAAAAAGCCAAGAGAAATTGTCCACATCATACTTTGAAGTCCACCACGACTAAGTAGAGCATCGATTTCTGCAATACCTGTGCTAGAAACAAATCCATCATTCATAAAAGAAAGCATTTCTCCAACACCATATCCTTGAAATAACACTGCAAATAATAATCCAACTAAGGAGGCAATAACCATAACTGCAAGACCAGAGACTTTTTTTACTGCTAAGATAACTACTACAATAGGTGGAATTATAGTTGCAGGACTAATCCAATAATTATCTTTTAATCCATTTAACATAATATCTATTTGACTTGTATCAATTGATGTACTCTTAAATTTTAAACCTAATACTCCATAAAGTATTAATGAGAGTATAAATGCTGGACCAGTAGTATAAATCATACTTTTTACATGATCAAATAAATTTGCCTCACCAACCCCAGCAGAAAGGTTAGTTGAGTCTGAAAGTGGAGACATTTTATCACCAAATATAGAACCAGTTATAATTGCACCAGCAGTTAGCTCAGGTGGAATATTAAGTCCCATACTAATTCCCATAAAGGCAACTCCGAAGGTAGCACCTGTAGTATAACTACTTCCAGTTGACACCGAAGCAACTGCACAGATAAATGCGGCAGTTAGTAAGAAATATTTAGGCGAAATTAATTTAAGTCCATAATAAATTAATGTAGGAATTGTACCAGCAGGTATCCAAGATGCTATAAGGACTCCCACAAGCATTAGTATAAGCATAGGAATCATTGCAATCTCACAGCCATAAAGTATTCCTTTTTCAACATCACTCCAAGTAAATCCAGACATAAGTGCAACTATTGCAGCAACTACCGTTGCTAAAATTAATGTAATATGTGTTGCGTACGGTTGTTTTAATACAAAAATTTGTACTGCCATAGCGGCGCAAAGAAAGAATATTACAAATAATGCAGCTCTAAAACTAGGTGCTTTTTCTTTAGAATTGTTTTGATTTGCCATAAGTTTAACCCCCTATAAATTAACTTTCATCATCATGATAACCTATACATGTTTTTTTATTTGTTTTAAAAAGTGTTTATATTAAGAAAATTTAAAATAATTTTTATGTATAATCTGTGAACAATAAACGATTAATAGTACAACAAATAAACAAAAGGTTTATTTTAAATTTAGAATAAAGAAATTTATTATAGATTTTCATATATTTTATTGAAAGAAATATTATAAACTTATTAAAATACCAAATAACTAGTGCTTTTATAAGCAAGCTATTTTATAATATATCTGTTAACATTATAAATACGACTTTAAAGATTAGTCTCAGAAATAAGGAGAGATTTAAGATGGAGAATTTAATAAACTTCTTTAAAGGAATGGTTATAGGTATTGCTAATATCATTCCAGGTGTTAGTGGAGGCACAATGGCTGTAGTATTAAATATATACGATAAGCTTATATCCTCTGTAAGTGGAATTTTAAAGGATTGGAAGAAAAATTTAATATTTCTATTGCCAATAGGTATTGGTGCAGGCACAGGTATTGTGCTTTTTAGTAAATTAATTAAAACTTTATTAGAGAATAAACCTATACCTACAAATTTTTTCTTTATAGGACTTATATTAGGAAGTATTCCTATGATAAGAAAAAAAGCGTTAGAGTCTAAATTTAAAACATCTAGCATAATTCCATTTGTAATAACTTTTGGAGTTTTAATAGCTTTGTCTATAATAATGCCACCAGAAGCCAATGCAACAGTTATTAGAGACTTAACTGTTAATTCATTTATTCAACTATTATTAGCAGGAATAATAGGAGCCTCAGCAATGGTTGTACCAGGAATAAGTGGTTCTTTTATACTACTCTTAATAGGATTATATACAACAGCTATAACTGCAGTGGCAGAATTTAATATTCCTCTTTTAATTCCAATAGGATTAGGAGCAATAATAGGATTAATATTTACGACTAAGGTTATTGATAAGTTATTAAGTAGATTCCCTCAACCTACATATTTTGCAATATTAGGACTTGTAATTGGTTCTGTATTTTCAATTTATCCTGGATTTACTCTTAATATAGATGGAATTATAGCTATAGTAGCTATGATAGTAGGAATTATATTAGCATATTTTTTAGGATCAGATAAAAAATAAAAAATTATATATTTAAAAACTAAAAAGCAAGATTAGTAATAATTACAGTTTATAATTAGCTACATTATATTATAGAAATATAAATTCATAAATATTTATTAAAAAAGCAAAAAGCCCTACAAAAATTGTAGGGCTTTATTTTTTAGAGAAATCACTTCAACTGCTATAGATTGGGCTGTTGCAATGTAATTGCTAAGTTTATATCATTAAAAATAATGTTATGCTTTCAAACAAATAAAATACTAAACTATTTTGGGTTATACAATTAGCTGTGATTAGGGCGATGCTTGCTACTAACTAAAATATCGATTACTTGCTAAATTTATTACTACATTTTACTGATTAATTATAGCAGTTGAAGTTGATAACTAACTAAATTTATATAGTTATTATTTTCTTCATTATAACATTTAAGATAAAGTGAGTAAATAGAGAAAATTTGAACAAATAACTGTTAAATTTTAAATTCTTGTAAAATATTTGTTAAATATTATGAATTTCATAAGAAAATTGAATAATTTGATTGCTTGAGTTACAAAAATACATGGAAATAAGTTTTAATTATAGAAAGCTTATAAGATATAATGATTTATAAAATAAATAAAAGTTAGTTGTAGGAAGATGTAATTAGAAAAAGTGTAGGGATCTTAAAAATACCTGAAAGCTACTAAGGTTTCTATAAAATTGCAATCAAATAAGGTTTTAGACTGAAAATCTATATTATAATATAGGATAAGAAACGTTGTACATAATTGAAAGTTGACAATTGACGATGGAGAATTATTGATACTTCTCTTTTATAAGAGAAGTATCAAATCGATTTCTTTGATTTAAAAGTAGTTTGAGGGAGAGAGTTATGAATAGATATATTAGATTTAAAATCATAACAGAAGATAAAATAGGTATAACTCTTCAAATATTAGAAAAACTGTATAATTCTAATATAAATCTTATATCTATTGAGGTGTTTCCAAAGAAGATATATATTAAAATTGAAAAAATTAGTGAATATAAAAAATTATCTTTAATGGAAGATATAACTTCTATGGATGAAGTTAAGAGTGTAAATGAAGTAGAGCTATTAACTTACGAAGCAAGTGAAAGAAAACTTTTAGCACTTATAGATTCTGTAGATGATGGTATTATGGCAGTAAATAAAAATTTTCAAATAGAAACATTTAATCGTTATTGTGAAAAAATCTTTCATTATAAAAGAGAAGAAGTTATAGGTAAAGATGTTCGAACCATAATAAAAGAAGATGCACCTATAATAAATCTTGTTAAAAGTGGAAAGGATTATACTAATTTAGAGTTTATTAGCAAAAATGAAAGGGGAAATAGCCATTATATTGCTACAGGAAGACATATAAAAGATGATAATGGAAATACATTAGGATGGGTGTCATCTATAAGAGATATGAAAAAGGCTATAGAGATGGCCAAAGTAGTATCTTATACAAAGGAAGGTGCATTTAATGAAATTGTCGGAAATAGCATTGTTATTGAAAGAACTAAAAAAATTGCACATACAGTAGCTAAGGGAAGTTCTACCATATTAATTAGAGGAGAAAGTGGCACGGGAAAAGAGCTTTTTGCAAAAGCCATACATAACCTAAGCCCTAGAATGGACAAACCTTTTATAGCAATAAATTGTGCAGCATTACCAGATAGTTTAATTGAAAGTGAACTTTTTGGGTATGAAAAAGGAAGTTTTACTGGTGCTTTAAATAGTGGTAAAGATGGACTTATTAAAGAAGCTAATGGAGGAACATTATTTTTAGATGAAATAGGAGAGTTATCAATGGTTCTTCAAGCAAAGCTTTTAAGAGTATTACAAAATTCTGTAGTAAGGAAAATAGGAAGCAGTAGGGAAGAAAAAGTAGATGTAAGAATAATAGGAGCTACCAATAGAAATTTAGAAGAAATGATCAAGAAGAAAAGTTTTAGAGAGGACTTATATTATAGATTAAATGTAATTCCATTATACATACCACCTTTAAGAGATAGAAGTGAGGATATACCTAGCCTTGTAAATTATTTTATTGAAGAATTGAATCTATCTTTGAATAAAAATATAGTAGGTGTAGATATAGGATTTATGAATAAATTATTAGAATACCATTGGCCTGGGAATATTAGAGAGCTTAAAAATATTGTTGAAAGAGCTATGAATTTATCCTCTTCTAACATTCTAACTATAGATAGTTTAATGTTAGATATAAATCCGCATAATTTTAATAGAGAACCAAGAGAAGATGATAAATGTTTAACTTTAAAAGAAAGTATAGAGAAGGTAGAAAAGGCATCAATAATTGAAGCGTTGCAAAAAAATAAAAGTCTTAGAAAAACTGCAAAAGCATTAGGGGTCACCCATACTACTATTATAAATAAGATAAATAAATATAATATAAAATGGAAATAAAATTAACCATATGTAAAAAATATTTACCATTATTGGTTTGAAAAAGTTCCATTTGGTTATTATAAAATAGTTTAATATTAAGATTATTAGGTGAAATAGTTAGATTATTAACAATTCAAAGGCTTTTTATCCTGTGGCATGATAATTGCTTTAATATTATTCTGTGAAGATACCATATAAATATTAAGGGGGTATACATATGAATAAAGGGCAATTAAAGCAAATGGGGTTTTCGACAAAAGCTATACATGGTGGGGCTAAAAAAAATGAATACGGTGCATTAGCTACTCCAATATACCAAAGTTCTACTTTTGTTTTTGATTCAGCAGAGCAAGGTGGAAATAGATTTGCTTTAGAAGAAGAAGGATATATATATAGTAGATTAGGTAACCCTACTAATAGTGTTTTAGAAGAAAAGTTAGCAATACTTGAAGGTGGAGAAGCTGCTATGTCAATGAGTTCTGGTATGGGAGCGGTTTCTGCAGCATTATGGACAGCTTTAAAAGCAGGAGATCATATTGTAGCATCAAAAACTCTTTATGGATGTACCTTTGCATATCTAAGCCATGGATTAACTAGATTCGGAGTAGAAATTACTTTCGTTGATACAAAAAATCCACAAAATGTGAAAGATGCTATGAGAGAAAATACTAGAGTGGTTTATTTAGAAAGTCCAGCAAATCCAAATTTAGATTTATCAGATATAGAAGCTATATGTAAAATTGCTCATGAAAATGAAAATTGTTTAGTAATGGTAGATAATACTTTTTGTACACCATATATCCAAAGGCCATTGGAATTAGGTGCTGATGTAGTTATACATTCAGGTACAAAATTTTTAAATGGCCATGGAGATGTAGTATGTGGATTTGTAATAGGTTCGAGTGAGTTTATACAACAAGTAAGATTATTTGGAGTTAAAGATATGACAGGCTCTAGTATGGGCCCATTTGATGCTTTTTTAGTTATAAGAGGGATGAAAACACTTCCGCTTAGAATGGAAAAACACTGTGATAATGCTATGAAGGTAGCGGAATTCTTAGAAAATCATAAAGCAGTTGAAAAAGTATATTATCCAGGACTTGAAAGTTTTCCACAATATGAACTAGCACAAAAACAGATGTCATTACCAGGTGCAATAATTGCTTTTGAAATAAAAGGAGGAGTAGAAGAAGGTAAAAAAATGATAAACAATACTAAGCTTTGCAGTTTAGCAGTAAGTCTTGGAGATGCAGAAACTTTAATTCAACACCCTGCATCAATGACTCATTCACCATATGCTCCTGAAGAAAGACTAGAAGCTGGAATTAAAGATAACTTAGTACGTTTAGCTGTAGGACTTGAAGATGTTGAAGATATAATTTTAGATTTAGATAGAGCATTAAAAACTATATTATAGTTAAGATTTAAAATGGTAAACCCTAAAGTAATCATGGTCAAAGTATTAAATGATTATTTTAGGGTTATTATTTTTATAGACATATCACTTTAAAATTTGATCTCTATAGTCATAGAACGTACACTTATTTTATTCAATTCACAATTAAGGTGGAAATTATTTTTTAGCAAAATAATTTTTTAATAGATTTTTTTGATTAGCAATATAACTACTAGTTATGTGTCGAACACTGTTCACCGCTACAGAATCAATTTTAAATTTCTCAGTGGTAGCTGAGAAATTTCCACAATTGTCCATAGTCCATTGTCAATTTTCAATTGTTGAAGGGGTGGAATTTAATACTGAGAAATATCTATAATTGTGAGTTGTGTACTGTGAATTGAAAATTTTTATGGGTTTATTTATAGTAAAGGGATATAATAATTAATGTAATATATTAGGAAAGGGGTAGACTAGATTTGAAACTGGATAGAAGTTTTTATAGATGTGATTCAATTACTTTGGCTAAGAAGTTATTAGGGAAAAAATTAGTACATGAAATAGAAGGAAAAAGAATTTCAGGAATTATAGTAGAGTGTGAGGCTTATATGGGAGTTATAGATAAGGCCGCACATGTTTATGGAGGAAGAAGAACAGAAAGAGTAGAGGTTATGTATGGAGAATGTGGCTATGCATATGTTTATTTTATTTATGGGCTATACTATTGTTTTAATGTAGTAGCGGCGGAAGTTGAAACACCTCAAGCTGTACTTGTTAGAGCACTAGAACCAGTAGAAGGATTAGAGTTAATGAGTAGAAATAGATTTAATAAAGAGTACGATGAATTAACGAAAGCACAAATAAAAAATCTTACAAATGGTCCGGCAAAGCTTTGTAATTCTTTAAAAATTAATAGAGAACTAAATGGAGAAGATTTATGTGGTGAAAAATTATATATTGAAGATAGTAATATTGATAATTTTGAAATAGTTGAGTGTAAAAGAATAGGAATTGACTATGCAGAAGAGGCAAAAGATTACTTGTATAGATTTTATATAAAAGGGAATAAATTTGTTTCAAAATTTTAATATATTTAGGAGGGGAACTTTGGAGGAATTATTTAAAAATATAACAGAACTTATTGAGAAGGTTGAAAACTCTAATATTAAATGTAAAGCTGTAGTAGGGTTCGATGGTTTTGTAGATGAACTTGTTCATGCTGTAGACATTAGAAAAAGCCCAGATGAGTATGAAAGAATTAAAACATTAAAATCATTTGGAGAAAGAATAGCAAAAGCAGCAGGGCTAAGTACTAATATAGAAAAGGTTCCTCTTAAGATTAAGTTAGGAGGAAATGGACCTATAATGTGTGATACACTTATAAATCTAGGACTTGATTTAACTTACATAGGAGCATTAGGTGAAGATGATATACACGAAGTTTTTAGGGATATGGTAAAAAACTGTAGAGTCATATCTATTTGTGATCCTAGTTATACTGAAGCCTATGAATTTGAAGATGGAAAGTTAATAACTTCTAAGCAAAACTCCATGAAAGAGATAAATTGGAGTCTTATTGATAAAAAGATAGGGGTTTCACCTTTTAGAGAACTTGTAGAAGAGTGTAAGCTCTTAGCTATGGTAAATTGGACTACACTTCCATATATGAATGAAATTTTTGAAAATATGATTTCTGAAATAAATCCTTACATAAAATCAACAGATAAGTTTGTATTTTTTGATTTGGCAGATATTGAAAAAAGAACAGAAGAAGACGTAATAAAAGTGCTAAAATTAATTTCTAATTTTAATTTAAAATTTAAAGCTATATTAGGTCTTAATAAAAAAGAATGCTTTGATATGGCAAAGGTTTTAAAATTATCTTCTATAAGTGAAAAAAATTATACCAATATGGATTTAAAGAAAACATGTAAAGAAATAAGTGAAAAAATTGATGTTTATGCAATAGTAGTTCATCCTGTAGATGAAGCTTTATCATATTGCAATGGAATTTATTATCATACACTAGGGCCATTTACAGAAAATCCTAAAATAACTACAGGGGCAGGAGATAATTTTAATGCAGGCTTTTGTTTTGGACAACTATTAGATTTATCCATTCAGTTATCTTTACTGTTAGGAACAGCAGTTTCAGGCTATTATGTAAGAGAAGGCAAAAGTCCTAATAAGGAAGAATTGGTGAGTTTTTTAAAAGCTTGGAGAGATACATTATATAGATAAACTACTTTAAAGTTTAATTTATAGCTAAATATGGCTACCTTTAAATATTTTAATTTACAAATTTATCAATGGAGAATTGAGAATGGACAATTGAGAATTATGGTGGAAATTAGTTTTAATCAAACTAATTTCTTTAATAGATTCTTAATAAAAGTGACTTTATCACTTTTAAAGGGAATAGATTCAAAACTTCTCTTGAGAGAAGTATCCATAATTGTCCATTGTCAATCGTCAATTATCAATTACATAAATATAATCTAAAACAATTTGTTAACACAATTTTATGAGTGTATATATTAAATTTAGGAGTGGTATACCTATATATTAATTTCAAAATAGTATATATGAATAAATAAAAGTGCCTAAATTCCTTAGGCACTTTTACCATTGTTTAAGCTATCTTCAATTAGAGAAGCTCTAAATTTTTTATTATTTACAATTAGTAACATAAATAAAGAAGGCAATAAGATTCCTTTAATTATGCTGCTAATACTTATGCTCCACCAAACTCCATTTAAACCTAACATCTCAGGTTTTGATAATATCATAGCTGCAGGTACACGAAGTCCTGTAAATATGATACTTATTAGAGCAGGAAAGGCGGTTTTACCAAAACCATTAAAGGCACCAGTAGTGGTAATTTCTAAACACATAAATAGTTGAGAAACTCCTAAAATTTTCAAATATACTATTCCCATTTTAATAGCTTCTTCTTCAGGAATAAAGTATGAGAATATTGGTCTAGCACCAAAAATTAATAGTGCAGTAGCAAATATTCCTACTATACTAACTACTCCAATAGCAATAAAGTATCCTTTAAATATACGTTCATGTTTTCTTGCACCATAGTTTTGTCCTACAAAGGCACTTAGTGCAGTAGAAAATCCTCCTGCGGTCATCCAAGATATAGCCTCAATTTGCGAACCTACTTTTTGAACTGCAACAGCGGTATCTCCATGAACAGCAATAATTCTTCCTATTATCATGGCAAAAGAAGAAAATAATCCATTTTGTAATGCAACAGGAAGTCCTAATTTAACTATTTTAGATAAGTATTTTTTATCAAATTTTTTAAATATGTTTATTTTAAATAACTCAAGGTTTTCTTTTTTCATTTCCCTTAAAAATAACATTGTAACTACAAACTGAGCTAGTACAGTAGCTAATGCAGCACCTAAGACTCCCATTTCTGGTATAGGACCAAATCCAAAAATTAATAATGGATCGAAGACCATGTTAAATATAAGTCCCACAGTATTTATTTTAAAAGGTGCTTTACTATTTCCACTACCATTAAAAATTCCTGTCAAAACTGGATTTATAAAATTAAATACCATTCCTAAGGAAACTACAAATAAGTAGGTTTTTGCCATAGAAACTACTTCAGGACTGTTTAATTTAAAAAATCCTATCAAAGGAGATTTAAATAATATTAAGAATAATCCATATAAAATCGCTAGAATAATATTTAATTGAATAGCATTTGTAGCAACGCTTTTAGCATCATCATTATTATTTCTCCCTAAGGCTTGGGAAACTCCAATTTCTGCGCCAGCTTTAGATAATAATATAAAAGACTGACCAAACCATATAAAAAAACCGGCAGTACCTACTGCAGCTACAGCGAGACTGCCTACTCTTCCAATCCAAATCATATCTGTCATGTTGTATGCCATTTGGATAAAAGAAGTTCCCATTATAGGAATTGCTAAGGAAACAAGTGATTTTAGAATATTGCCATTGACCAAATCTGTTTTTTGGCTCAATTTTAACACCTCCATTATTTTTATTATAGTAATTTATAAGTTTCATTTTATAGTTAGATAATTAAAAAAACAGAAGCTTAAGATAGTTAGAAATCTTTAATATTAGAATTTAAAAAAACTTGTTAAATTAACTATGATTTTTATTTAATCATACTTTTTCATATTATGTAATAAACTACATATTGTCAATAAAAGATTAATATTTAACAACTATTTATAGATACACCTTTGAGCATTTTTATTCACAACTTAAAATAATGAACAATTTAAAATTCAAAATTCACAATTAAGGTTGAAATTAGTTTTAATCAAACTAATTTCTTAAATAGATTTTTAATAAAAGTAACTTTGTAACTTAAAAAATAAATCAATCTAAAACTTCTTCCATAAAGAAGAAGTATCAATAATTCTCCATCCTCAATAGTCAATTTTCAATTGTATAAGGGTTCCCTCTGAGGTGCAGCATGCTCCGGAACAATAATTGTGAATTGTTAACTGTTTTCTATATTAATTTTAATTGGGCTTTGATATATAATCAATAGTGAGTTGTAGAGATTATTAATTATAAATAAAAATATTCTAAAGTGGTTATATATGTTAATAACTTTAGAATATTAGAAGGTTGAAAAATAATTTCTTTTAGTTATCTGATAGTTATCTGAAATAAAATAATTATTGAAAATGTGATGGATATTTGTTATAACATGAGAAGACTTTGAGTGAATATCAACTGAAGTATATTCTTTAAATACAGTGTAATTTAAAATAGACTTATTATTTTAAATTCTTTAAGTCTCCACTAATTTCAAGACCTACGGTAGTTCCTATATCGTCGAAAATTTTTTTATACTGTTTATTAAATACTTGTATATGTATCTTTGAGTTTAAACTTTCTCTTATAGTTCTTTCCATCTTACCACTGCTAGGTGCCTTTAATTCTACCCCATCTTCTTTAATTGAACAAAGATTAATTTTAAAATTTTTATCCTCTATGGTTATAAAAATTTTATTTTTTATAATAGTTATATCTTTTATAATTGCACCTGTATAAGTTGCAAAGTTTAATAGTATTCCATCAATGTAAAGAAAGCCTAGAAAGCCTATAAAATGATTTTTTAGCCAAGGTATTTTAGCTATAGAAAGCATAAAGGAAGAATTACTGCCTTTGAAATTATTACATTGTAACCATATCCATGAAGAAGGAAAAGATTTTCCCCAATCTTTTTCAATATATCCTTTTCCACTATTTAAATTATAAAGCTCCTCATTGATGATTAAGCTACCTTTTAAGCTGTGAGTTATAGATACTACTCCATGATAGCATTCCATGAAAGGCACAAAGGAGTACCATCCCATAATTCCGGGTTTATGTATTTTACTAGGGAAAGGAACTGTGTCTTGAAAATAAACTTTGCCCTTTACCTTAAGATTATCATCATTTATTTTAATATCTATAAAATCTTTAGAAAATATATTATTAGCTATTTTTACTTCAAATCTATCTTCTCTATAAGAAAAATCCCACATAGGAAAAGTGAAATATTTACTTTCTCCGGTAGAAACATTAATAAATTGAATAAAACAGTGACTTTTTTTATTTTTTTCAAAGGATATTCCAGGAATAAATGCAAAAGCATTTTTCTCATCTTCTGACACCAGTTTAAAATACCAACCTTCAAAATAATTTCTTTTATTTAAATTTCCTTGAAAGATTGAAGGATTCCATCTTTTTAAAAAATTATTATGTAACATATTTGGCTCCTTTTGTTTTTATTAATATTGTTGACATATTCTATAGATTATAAAAAGATAATTAAAATTAAAAAGGGTTTCTCAGATAAACTATAGTTTCTTAACTATAAATTTTAATTTTATAAACTTTAAATTTTTCATTGATAATTGTTAAGTGTATAAAGTATTAATTGAAAATAAATTTATTTTTAAATTATAGAATTTTTAAATAAACAATCATTTATCTATATCAAGTGGAATTAGAATAATACTATTTCAAAATGTATAATCATTGTTGATATGATAATGTAATAGTGAGGTGTCTTATGAAAAGATCAAAGAAAATTTGTTTGGTTACTCATTGTATATTAAATGGAAATGCTAAGGTTGAAGGATTATGCAATTATAAAGGGGCAGTAAAAGAAGTAGTGGAGTTTTTAATGAATAAAGATTTTGGTATAATTCAGCTACCTTGTCCTGAAATTAATCTTTATGGAATTAAAAGATGGGGACATGTTAAAGAGCAGTTTAATACACCATATTTTAGAGAAAATTGCACAAGCTTATTAAAACCTATTATTAATCAAATAGAAGATTATAAAAATAATGGCTATGAAATAGCTTTAGTATTAGGTATTGATGGAAGTCCTAGTTGTGGAATTAATTATACTTGTTCTTCTAAAAAATGGAGTGGTGAATTAAGTGGAAATGAAAATCTCTCTAAAATATTAAAGGATATTTCGACGATTAAATCTCCAGGTGTTTTTATGGAAATTTTTAGAAAGAACCTAGAAAGTATAGGGGTTAATCCCATTTATTTAACTTTAAATGAGAGCAATGTAGAGTCTTCAATTGAAGCTATAAAGAATTATTTATAAAGTATAGATTAGTTATGTTAATAAATTTACATAGTTCATAGATTATAGTTATCCATCAAATAAACTTTATAAAAAATATAGCTAATAAAATAATTTTTATGGAAAAATCTTTGAATATGAAGATGTAGATGAAATATTTAATAATGATGATGAGAATGATAAAATAAGGAGATTTATAGATTTAACAACAGCTGTTATAAAAGATAAGGTTGAGGCCTTATCTTTTTTTATATAAGTTTATGAATAATAAAATTAAATATTTTTAATTAGGAAAAAAACTTTAAAAAAACTTTAAAAAAACTTTAAAAAAGCTTTATAAAAATCATAGAAAATTTTATTTGAAGAGCTTTTGCGATGGATTTATTATGAAGTTGTATTTAATGATAATAATACTAAATGTTATTATCAATTGATAATAAAAGTTGTGAATATAAAATTTAATAAAAGAGTTGATAAAAAAGGGCTTGTTGCATATAATAGCAGAGTAATGTATTTTCAATTGAAAGGGGAATTGGGATGAATAATTATGAAGAGGCGACAAAAGTATCAATTATTACAGTAATTATTAACACAGTATTAGCAATATTTAAAGTAGCAGCAGGAATTGTAGGAAAAAGTAGCGCAATGGTAGCAGATGGTATTCATACCTTTTCAGACATAGCAACTACAGTAGTTGTTATTATAGGGTTGAAAATCTCTAATAAAGATGCTGATGAAAAACATCCTTATGGTCATGAAAAATTTGAGCCTGAAATTTCAAAAATAGTTAGTTTATTATTAGCAGGGACAGGAGTATTTTTAGCTTATAATGCTATACAAATTTTATTATCAGGAAATTTAGATACTCCAAAGCCTATAGCATTGTATGCTGCTTTAGCATCAATTGCTGTTAAGGAAGGAATGTATTGGTACACAATTGTAACTGCAAGAAAAGTAAAGAGTATTGCAATGGAAGCAGATGCATGGCACCATAGGTCAGATGCTATTTCTTCTGTAGGTACCCTTATAGGAATAGCTGGAGCAAGAATGGGTTTTAAATTTTTAGATCCTGTAGCTGGAATTATAGTATCACTGATACTTATAAAGGTTGGAGTAGAGTTTTATTTAAAAGCTACTGATCAATTAGTTGATCAATCCGCTGATGAAGAAGTTATAAAACAAATTAAAGAAGTGGCTACTTCTATTGAGGGAGTAAAGAAGATACATGATTTAAAAACGAGAAAGTTTGGAAATAAAATTTATGTTGATATAGAGATACAAGTAGATAAACGTATAACAGTTGAAGAAGGTCATCATATTGCAAATTTAGTTCATGATAATATAGAAGACACTATAAAAGATGTAAAACATTGTATGATTCATGTTGAACCAGATTAGAAAAGAAAGCTTTAGAATTCCATAATTCTAAAGCTTTTTCAAATGTCGTACAATTTTTAAAAAATATTAATATAAATTTTATTTTATATCCCAATATAGTCTAGATTAAATATAGTATAATAATTGTAAAATATACTATTATTATACTAGGTACGTATAATATAGGATTCCATAATGGAAATCTAGTTTATACATAATTTTAGTTTTTATATGGAGTTTTTCAAGAATAAATTATATTGTAAGAAATTCACACTTAGCGAATTTCATCCTTAATTATTAATTTTTAATTTTCAAGTATATTTATGAGAGGTAAAGATATGAAGCAAATTATTGAAAAATCTGATATTATAGTTTTAAGATGTACTGAAGAAAGTGATTTAGATTTTGTGGTTGATTCTGAGAGAGAAGATGAAAATGCTAATTATGTAGTTCAATGGAGTCGAGAAGAGCATTTCAATGCTTTGCTACAAGAGGATATTATGCATTTAATAGTTGAAGATAAAAATACACATAAATCTGTTGGATATGTAATTATATCAGGGCTGAAAAGTTCTAATCATAGCATTGAGCTTAAAAGACTTGTAATATGTGACAAAGGAAAAGGATTGGGAAGGGAAACCCTAAGATTAATTAAAAATATTGCTTTTAGGAAATTAAAAGCACATCGATTATGGCTAGACGTTTTTTATAAGAATTATAGAGCAAAAAAACTTTATAATTCTGAAGGATTCACTGAAGAGGGTGTTTTAAGAGAATGTTTTCTTTGTAATAATCAATATGAATCATTAATTGTTATGTCAATTTTGGAGAACGAAGTATGAGAACAAGTCTAACACCTAATATTTTTAGTATATAAATTTGCTGCTAATTTAAAACTAATGAAAATAAATTCAAGTAGGTATGATTTCATAGGGGATTGGAAAATACAAAAAAATGCGGAATTTCATATTAGTTTATAAACTACTTTATAAATTAATGATGACAATAATTTAAGGGGGAATTTAAGTGCTTGGTAAGAACAAAAGACTATTACAGGAAATAGAAGATAAGAATAAAGAAATAGAAGAGTTAAAAAAAGAAGTATATATGTTAAGAGCTATAAGAGATGCGGTACCAGATCCTTTTTATATTAGAGATATGGATTATAATATAATATACTGGTCAAAAGCTATGGAGGAACTAACAGGATATACAGAAAATGAAGTAAAAAATATGACTTGCAAACAAATTTTTAATACAGAAATTTGCAAAGATTGTCCTACTACTAAAGCAGTCTATAGCAAAAATTTCATTAAAGACTCATTAGCAGAAATGGTCGATAGAAAAGGAAAAAGATTTTCAACTTTAGCATCAAATTCAGGAATGTATGATGATGAGGGAAATCCATTAGGTGCTGTTGAGATAATTAAAAATAATAGTAGATATGAAGATTTAATAAATTTTGTAGATAGCAATTCGTCAAAAATTAATAGTGTGTCTTCTGAAATAGCTAATTCAATGAAAGAAATATCAAAAGTTTCAGGCAATATACAAATTCAATCGAATGAAGTATTAAATGAGGCTAAGAATAGCTTAAATGAAGCTAAAGAGGTCTATAAAAAAACAGATGCTTGCACTAAATTTGGTAATGAAGTTAAAAGCAATATAGAATCTATAAATAATTCTATGAAAAAGTCTGTAGACAAAATAAATGATTTAAAAGGTAAATCAGAACTTATAATGGATATATTAATTACAATACAGGGAATTGCATCTCAAACAAATCTATTAGCGCTAAATGCATCAATAGAGGCAGCTAGAGCTGGTGAATCTGGCAAGGGATTTGCAGTAGTTGCAGAAGAAATTAGAAAACTAGCAGAGGTATCACAAGAATCTACTAAAGAAATTAAAGAAACTATAGATGCCATAATACAAATAGTACAAAGCACTGTAGAGTTTATAGATAAAACTGATAAGGATCTTTTAGATAGAGTAAATGGAGTAGGAAAGCTTTTAGAACTTATAAATGATATAGAACATTCTTCTAATGAAATGCTATATGCTATTGAGAATATCGAGAAGATATCTCTTCAAAGTTCTAAAGTTATTACAGAACAAAATGAGTCATTACAAGAGATAGCTTCCTCTAGTGAAGAGTTTGCAGAAATTTCTAGAGAATTAAAGGATACTTTTAGAGAAGAGTTATCTCAAATAAAGAGAACAAAATAAGAATAAAATATATCTTATGTAAGATATTTCCATTAAATACTTTACAATATGTTTAGTTTGTTATATAATTAATTAATAGATAAATATAGGGAACATAAGGGAGTAGCTGGCAGAGTAATCTGTTTCAAGGTCAACATACTGATGCTTTGCATCTGGCTTTGCATTAAATAGTGAGACTTATGTATAGCACAAAAAATATTTTTTGTGCTATACATAAGTCTTTTATTTTTATTAGAAAATTATTATTAAAATTTTAGAAGGAGAAATGGGTTAACATGAGCATTATATCAATTTTTTTAACGTCATTAGCTTTAGCAATGGATGCTTTTGCAGTATCTTTAACCATTGGAATGAAGGAGAAAGGACATAGAATAAAAACCGCTATAAGGGTAGGTGCTTATTTTGGTATATTTCAGGGGCTTATGCCACTTATAGGATGGTTACTAGGTGTTAATTTTTCAGACTATATAATAAAATTTGATCACTGGATAGCTTTTACATTGTTATCTATAATAGGGGGTAGAATGATTTATGAAGCCATAAAGGGTAATGGTGAAGATGAACTTAAATACGACTTAACTGTGAAAGTAATGCTTTTGCTTGCCATTGCTACTAGTATAGATGCTTTAGCAATAGGAGTTAGCTTTGCTTTTTTAAGTGTAAATATAGTTTTAGCAGTTGCTTTGATTTCTATAATTACTTTTGCAACCTGTTTCTTTGGAGTCATAACTGGTAAAAGTTTAGGTAATGTTTTAGAAAGTAAAGCAGAGATATTAGGTGGAATTATATTAATATTTATAGGTATTAAAATTTTAATTGAACATACAAATGCTTTAGAAGCATTTAAGAATATGTTATAAGTAAAAATAATCAAGGGAAGTAAGTTTACTTCCCTTGATTCATATTTAAAAAAATGTTCATTAAAAACTTTAAAAGTATAAGTTAGTTATTCTATTTTTTTACCACTGAATACCATAGTTCAACATAACCATATTCAGGAGTTCCACCATAAATTTCAAATTCAGCACCTTCAATTTTTTCGTAGTTTGAAGTTGGTAGCCATTCGGTATAAAATCTTCTTTGCAGTGTGGTTAGAATTTTCATTAAATCTTTATCCCATTGGAATCTTTTAGATGGAAAAATAGCATAGGTTTGCTCTGGAATGTGAGCGATACTATAACCTTCTGTATTCCATCTCACTATCTCCTTTAATAGAAATTTGAAAGGATATTCGTGGATAGGCCTTAAGTATAACTCCACCATCACGCACCAATGATGGCGCTATACCATGCAACGCCTGAAATGCTCTTGTAAATGAAACTGGTGATTCATAACCATACTTTAAAGCAACATCTATTATTTTTATATCACTGTTTTGAATTTCAAAGGCTGCAAGAGTTAGTCTTCTACGTCTTATATATTCAACGAGTGATATTTCAGTTATAAACGAGAACATTTTTTGAAAATCATAAGATGAACATAATGCCATTTGAGACACTATATTCATGTCAATTTCATTTGTTAGATTGCTCTCGACATAGTCCAATGCACTATTCATTCTTTCTAGCCAATCCATATAAAAACCTCCTTTCAAGGAAAAGTATATATAAAATACAGATTATTGTCGCAACTATTTTTATACAGAAAATGTTTGGTTAATATAATAATATAAGCCAGCCTTATATTAATCTATATTACATTTAGTACATAATATTTTAGTGTGTATTAAATTATAGTTTGTCTATATGCTAATTGTAACATTAATTCTATACGTCTACTTCTTTAATTTACTATCTATAGCATTAATGCCTTGAATATAGTGAATTTTTTTATGTTTTCTTGCTTTTGTAAATAGTACAGTTTGCAAAATTAGTAAAAGTCTTATTGCAAAACTTATAGATATATCTTTAATTTCCTTTATACTCTCTATTTCTAATGATATATCAATTTTCAACGTCAAATTAAAATATAGCTTAATTTATATGATATATAAAATAATTTAAATAGTTAAAATATTCGTACAATTACTTAAAAATTATGGAACAATATGGTATAATATTTAATGGGAGGGATTATATATGGAAAAAATCAACGAGTATAATTTAAAGTATAAGAAGAGAAGTGCATATTCAATTACTGCAATTATTTTTTTATTTTTAGCAGTCATAAGTAGCTTTATATTTGGATTTTTAGTTTTTAATTGTAACTCATTATTAGAAGTATTTAAAGGTTTTAGTTTATTGCTACTTATTTTTGTGATACTAACATTAATATTTGCTATCTATTTTTTTAATATAAGTAGAATAAACTATGTAAGTATAAGGAATAAAAAGATAATAGTTAATAGTGGAACTATATTTAGTAAGAGTATAGAGATGGATAAAATTGAAAAAATTAAAATTAAAGATAATATGATGATAATAATGATTGAAGATAGCGAGGATGAGATTAATATTAATCTCAAAAAACTTACATTAAGAAATGAAGAAAAGCTTATGGACGCATTATCAAACTATATAAGAGTTTATTAAATAGCATATATAAAGATTCTTTATAAAAGACAACAGTTTATATTTTAGCCTTTAGCGGTAATAAATTGTAATTATATGGATACGTTAAAATTAGAAGCAATATATTGAGGATAGATTATAAGTTACACAACTGTAAGGCAACCTGAAGGAATGGTTCATAGCTATGATAATTTACTTAGGCAGGCTATGATTGCTGAGCTTGTAGCTATCAATGACTATAGCGAGATACTTGCTTATAGTAACATCAAAGATCTAAACAATATACTTGAGCATATCTTAGAAGAAGAGAAAGAACATTATGGAAAGCTTCTAAACTTACTTAGAAAAGTAGATGAAGAGCAATATTATATGTATAGACGGATTTTAAATGAAAATAAATATAAGCATTTGGAACCTCTTAGAATTGACTATGGAATGGAAAGAAAGATGGAAGATTTATTTTAGATAAATTAAGAGAAGAGATAAAAGGGGAACTTGAAGGAATAGTTTTATATGAAGATCAATTAAGAAAAATTCCAGATCCAGAAGGTAGGAGTATAATGTACGAGATTATTATGGATGAGAAGGAACATGTAGAAGAACTAACACAAGCATTATTAAGGCTTGATAAACATAAATACGGACCAATAAGTAGATGTTAAAAAAGTGTGGTTTATCCACACTTTTCTATTTGTATTTATTCTAAAATTTCTTCAATTGGTACACCATCTGAATTAATAAGCTCTAGTCCTAAAAGTTTAGCAAGTGTAGGTCCTTCATCTATTAAACGTCCTTTTTCTAAGATAACTTTACTTTTAATTCCTTTTCCATAAGCCATAAAAATGGTGCTGTAATCTTTCTTTTTAGGTGAATATCCATGAGAAGCAATGTTATAATGTGTACTATTAGAACTTAAAGAATGATTTACAGTCTCTACAATTTCTCCATCCACTTTCTCTAAAAAGTAATAACCTTCTTTGGCTTCTATCATAAAGTCACAATTTCTATCTGCTCCCAAATTCTCTGCTTCTTCCTGAGAAAGTATTTCCTCAATACAATTATCATAATTATTTTTTATATCCAATAGTATTTTTTCTACTTTTTTCTTAATAGAAGTGTTATTTTTATCTTTTAAATATATATACGCAGAGCCATCACAACTTTTTAGATAAGCATCATAACTTAATATTTTTCCAGTGTTATCAACATTTATAAGTCCTTGATTTTTAAATTCTACATTTATGTTTATAATTTTATCTTCATCTAGAGCACTATGGTCACCAAGTACAACTATAGTAGCTTCTTCATAAATTCCTGCTTTCTTTAAAGAGTTTATAATTTCACTTAATCTATGCTCATGACGATTTATAGAATCAATTGCTTCTTTAGAATTATATCCATAGTAATGTCTTTGAGTATCTAAATCTGTGAAATGTATTAGCAGTAAATTTGGTTTCTTTTTTTCTATTAAATATTTAGAAGAAGCTAATACAAAATCATCTAATTCAGGTTGAGATAGTCCTTTTCTAAGTTTTCCAAATTTATTATTTATATCTAATAAGAACATTGGACTTCCATTTAAAAGAGATACTAGAATTTGATTTTCATACCATCTATTGGCAAATATCTCAGGAAGATTATAATCAATATTTGCTTTTCCTGTTACAGGCCATAAAAGTGCAGCGGTGGTCATCCTCTCTTTTTTCGCCAAATCATATAGAGTATCTCCCTGAATATAATTTCTATACCAATACCAGTCAGGAGAATATCTACCTGGTTGTAGTAAAGTATTGTTTATTATTCCATGATTACAAGGATATTTTCCAGTTATTATGGTAGTATGTGCAGGATAGGTTAAGGAAGGATAGATAGTTTCTACTTCCTTTATGTAAGATCCTTCTTCTAAAAGCATTTTAAAGTTAGGTAAGTCTTTAATTATATGATAATCTTTTGCAGATAGAGCATCAAAAGAAATAACTATAAGGTACTTATTTTTTTCTTTGTTCATTAATACCAATCTTCCACAGTATAAAATACATATAGTTTATAGTATACAGGAAATATTTTGAGTATCAAATTATTTTTTGTAGAAAGCTATAACTATTTAAGGATTTTTCATTGTTTATATTTAAATATAATGTTATTGTAGAAATATACTATAGCATTATAAAATTATAATGAAATAAAATTAATAACAAATAATTTATTAACATTTCTTCTTAAAGAAATATTTATATGTTAGATGTAATTTTAAAATAGATGATATTTTTAATTATGAATAAATCAAGAGGTGATGGGTATGAAAAACATACATAGAGAAAATTATAAGGTTAAGTTTAATGAAACAGATTATAGCACAAAGATAAAAATGCATTCATTAATCAATTATATGCAGGAAACCTCAAGTATACATGCAGAACTCTTGGGAGTAGGATATGAAGATTTAAAAAAGCATAACTTGTTTTGGGTAGTTTCAAGATTAAAAATAAAGATGAAGAAATATGTTAATTGGAATGATGAAGTAATTGTGGAGACATGGCCTAGCGGTGTGGATAAAATGTTTTTCACTCGTTCTTTTAGAATTTATGATGGAGAGGAAAATCATATAGGGGACATTAATGCAGCTTACTTATTAGTGGCTGAAGATTCTATGTTTCCTCAAAGAATAAGTAAATTACCTATAGATATTCCAGCTATAGAAAATCGTTTTGAACCTTATGAGAGACTAGAAAAGATTAAATTCCCTAAATGTGATAAAATTTTAGTTGCAAAGAAGAAAGTTAGATACAATGATATAGATTTAAATCTTCATGTTAATAATGCCAAGTATATAGAATGGGTTGAGGATTGTTTTCCATTAGAGATATATAAAGATATGAGAATAGAAACTCTCCAATTAAATTTTATTAAAGAAGCAAAATGTGGAGAAAAGATTTTTTTCTATAAGTATAATGATTTAGAGGATGAAAATACTTGTTACATTGAAGGAATTGAAAAACAGTCAGAAGGCCAGATTTTTCAATGTAAGCTAACCTTTAATAAACTGTAAAATATTCTATTTATTTAAAGAGAAATTGCAATAAAAATACTATTTAAAAATATTATAGATAAATATATAAAAAACTATTGAATTTTATTTATTTACAGTGTATTCTTAATAGGTCATTTTATTTCTTTTATAGATAGGAGGATGTAGAGTTGAAGGGATGTACTAATTTGATGTTTTTATATGAAAATTCAAAATTTAATGAGGCATATTTAGATAATATGTATAGAAAAAGTTTATCAACTGGTAAGTATATAGCAGAAGTAAAGCTTAATAATTATCAGGAAGCTTTAATAAACCACAGCTCTACAACAGAAGAAAGAAGAACTGCTAAAATTTATAATTTTTTGGCAGATCGCTTTGAAGATATAAATTCTATTAAGCAATATGGTGAATGTGATAGAAGCAAGAAAAATGTTCTTCAAAGCCAAGAGTTAATTCAAGATATCTTTTTAAATAACAGTTCAAAAACTTTTACAAAAAAACAATATGTACTAAAAGATTCTACTTTTAAATTTTTAATAGCAATTATTGTTTCAATAGTTGTATTTACTATATGTTATGGAGTAAAGAGTAGAGCTATTTCTACTATTGTTACAGGTATAAATGCAATTGTTATTTTATTTGTTATAGAAAGTATATATGAATACTTTAAGGAAAGAGACTCACTATTAAGAAATATAAACAAAAGTAAGAATTTGATGAATCGGAAGATTTATCTTCAATATAATAAAATTTAATTAGAGACTGTTTTAGAATTAATTTTTTAAGTTAATTCTAAAACAGTCTCATTTTTTACAATAAGAAAAAACTATAAATAATAATTTTTTTATATTTCAGTGAACCAATCCCCTATATAGTTTATCTAATAGTTGTGGAGGGAGGAAGCAAGGTGGAATTAGTAATGAAAGACAATATAAATAAATCCTTAGAATATGAAGTAAAATTGGCTAAAAAAGGTGATAAAAAAGCTTTTATATCTCTTATTAAAAGCTGTGAAAAAAGTCTTTATAGAGTAGCTAAGGGAATATTATCTAATGATGAAGACTGTGAAGATGCCATACAAGAAACTATAATTAAAGCTTACGAAAGTATAATAAATCTTAAGAAAGATCAATATTTCAAAACTTGGATTATAAAAATATTAATTAACGAATGTAGGAAGATTTATAATTCTCAAAAAAGAATTGTTCCTATTGATAAATTAAAAGAAGATGGGGTAGAAGATAATCATGGGAAATTAGAGGTTAGAGAAGCTATAAATAAGCTTTCAGAGGAATTGAGAGTTCCAACTATACTTTTTTATTATGAAGATATATCTGTTAAAGATATAAGTAAGATAATAGATATACCTGAGGGGACAGTAAAATCTAGACTGTCTAGAGCTAGATCAAAGCTTCAAGAACATTTAGAGTATAGGGGGATAGTGTAATGAATGAGAAATTATTTGATAAATTATTAAGAGATGAGATTAACGAAGAAGTTATTAATCTTCCAGAGAATATAATAAATTCTATAGATAGAACTTTAAAGAATTTACCAGAAAGAAAAAGGAAGAAGAATATTAAAGGTATAGTAGCAGCAAGTGTTGTTGTAACAGCGGGTATAGGGCTATTTACAATAAATCCTACATTGGCAAAGGATATACCTATTTTGAATTCTGTTTTTGAAAAGTTAAATCAAGTATTTAATATGGGAGAAAACTATATTAAATATAGTGAAGATATAAATATATCTAAAACTTACAAAGGAATAGAAGTAACCATCAATGAGATAGTTACTGATAATAGCAGCGTAACAATAGCTTATACTATAAAAAACAATAAGAAATTTGAAGAAAATATTGAATATCCTCATATAAGAATAGATAAATTTAAAATAAATGATAGAGATTATGGCAGTGGTATAAGCCAAAAGGGGGAATTTATTAATGAAAATACCTATATAGCTTATCAAAGTTTTCATTTTATGGAAGATAAAGATATACCGAAAAGTTTTAAACTAGACTTAGGAATATCTGGAATAGGTAATATACAAGGACATTGGGATTTTAAATTTGATGTTTCTGGAATTGGAAAAGAAAATATAGCTAAAGAATATAATATATTTACTCCTCTAAAATCTGTAAGTTTACCTAATGAGGATGTAGTTATAGAGAAAATATCACTTACTCCTATGAATACTAATATATCAATTATTGGAGTTTATAAAGATTTAAGTGATAATAAAAAGGAAGATAATGAATGGTTTTTATTTGATGATAGTAATATGCAAATACAAAGTAAGAGTGCAGGAGGATCAAGCTCTGGAGAAAATTTTAAAAGAGAGTTAATTTTTGATCCAGTTAAAAAAATACCTAAAAAGCTTAAAGTGGTACCATATAAATATATAAATTCGGAAGATGCTACTAGAACTGTAGTATCAGAAAAGATTAATAGTAAATATCCTATAGAATTGTCTCAAGGAAAAATAGGAAAACTTACTATAGATAAGATAGAGTTTTTAAAAGAAAAAACCTTAGTTCATTATAAAGTAGAAGGTACTGCACCACTATACCAATACTCTAATATATTCTTTATTGACGATAAAGGAAATGAAATATGGGGAGAATTTGATAAGATTAAGCAGATAGATGGAAAAGCTTATAGTTTTATTTGGGAAACTGAATCTTTAGATAAGAATAAAGTATATGACATATGTACTTTGAATTTTGACGAAGTAATAGAAATTTATGAAGGTTTTGATATAGAACTAAAATAAATTAAGTTATAGAAAAGTTTAATTATCTTTACTTTTAGGCGTAAAAGTAAAGAGGATGAAAATAAAGAAAAATAATAAGCCAATATGTTAACTTATTTTATAGCAGATTGATTTACTAAAGCCTGATGTTTTGTCTTATAGAAAATATATTAATATTTTTGGCTTGTTATTTTCTTTTAAATACAATTAATAAATGAGGTGATATAAAAATGAAGAAATTTCTTTTAGTTTTTACTTTACTTTTTACACTGCTATTTATGATAGGATGTAAAAGTAGCGAAATTAAAGATAATAATTATGAAAGAGACGTATATAGTGTAGATGAGTTAGATATAGAGAAATTATTAAAATATAAAGATTCTTATGTTGGTGATAATAGTAAGGTAGGAGGAATTCTTTCAATTTTGCCTGGAAATATGTTTATAAAGGAATTTTCATTGACGAATAACAGTATAAAGGTAGATTATGAATATAAAGAACAGTCAAATATAAAAGAAGAGGATTTACACAAATACTTCAATGATAAAAATGCTAAAAAAATATTTTTGAATAACATTACTACATTATTTATATTAATTAAAAATGTAGAAAATATAGAATTAAGCTTGCATACAGAAAATCAATTATCATTTAATATTTCAAGAAAAGAAGTTGAAGATTTTTATGGAAAAGATTTAAGAAAATATGCTGAGGATAAATTATTATGGGAAAAGGAAGTTTTAAAAGATAAATTAGCATCAAAGGAAAGTATAGAGAGTTTCTTTGAAGCTCATAGCGTTATTATTAAATAGAAATATAATATCTGAAACTTAAATATCTACTAATAAATTTAATATATTTCATAGTATAGGTGATTGTATAATGCCAAGAGAAGGAATTTTTGCAAAGATACTAAAAGGTGAAAAAATATCTGTAGATGAAATAATAAAAGCTAAATTTTAAAAACTCTATTTTAAAAATAATCAGTAATTAAAAAAATCGTGGTGATTAACCACGATTTTCTTCATCTGCATTTTCAGGATTAATTAATAGTTTTTTATAATCTTTACTACTTTTATTTTTTCTTAAAAGATATAGTCCAAAACCTATAAATAAAATAGGTACAAAATAGGATCTTATTGTGTAATAAAGTCTATATAAATCTATATCTAAATGCAAATAGGTAGCAATATCATTTATTATCAAATTAAATACAGAGAAAAATCCAATAATTACAAAAATAGTTCCTATTACTTTTAGATTTAATTTGTTAAAAGAAATTTTAAAGTTTGAAGGATCATCTAAAAGTATAAATTTATCTTCAATATATTCACCATGATCTAATCTTGTTTTTACATTAAAGGTATCAAAGAAAGTATAAAACCAAAAGGGGATAAGTACTGCTGGTACTAAAATACCTAAATGTAAAAAATCACCCAGTAAAATTATAAATCCAAATCCTAATAATACTTCTAATCCTCTTTTTAAAAGTCCATTATACATATATCCTGCACCAGGTATACATGCAAATATAAAGTTTAAGAAATTGCTTCTTCTTTTATATATCATAATAATCCTCCTATATTATTTATTATCCTAAGAAAAATAATATTTTTAGTCTCATAAAAAATTCTGCTACTTTTGAAGATAGACCTAAAGAGTTTATTAAAAGCATTAAAACTCCACTAAATATAAGACTAAAGCCTTCTTTTTTCTTATAAAAGAAATTTAAAAATTTATTTTTTATTTTAACCTCTACAGGTTTATTGCTTTCTTCAAGTTTGTTTAATAAGTTGTTATTATAATTATTGCTTATTGTAAAATCATTATCACAACGCTTAAACAATTCACTCATATAGTCCCTTTGTTGCTCCATAGTACTACCTCTCCTTTTTCTAATTTAACCTTAAGTTTTTGCTTGGCTCTATACAACCTACCTTCAACTGCTCTTTCAGAAATTCCTAAAATGTCACCGATTTCTTTATAACTAAGACCAATATAATAATAAAGTACTATAACGTTTTTTAAATCTTCAGGAAGTTCTCTAATACATTGTCTTACATAGGTCTTATCGTCTAAATTTAAACTATGTTCTTTATGAACGTTAAAAAGTCCTCCTAAAAAACTCTTTAGGTTATTTTTCTTTTTAAAGTTTAAACATATATTAATAGTTATTCTATATAAATAAGTTGATACCAAGCTATCTCCTCTAAAGTTACTTATATTTTTATAAAATGCTATAAAAACTTCTTGAGATAAATCTTCGGCTTCACCGTAATCAGAGGTATAGGAGTAACATAGGGAAACAATTTTTTTCTTATATTTGTCTACAAATACTACAAATGCGTCCTTATCTCCATCTCGTATTCTATCTATTAATTCTTTTTCCTCCAAAATTAATCACTCCAAATTATTTAATTACTACACCTTCCTCTGCATTTACTTTTAACCTATCAACATTAAAAGTGATTTCAAGGTTCTTAGGCACATACAAAACTCCAACCACGTTATATATATCATCAGTATTAGCATTTATTGTAATAACTCCTTTATCTACTTGAGATTTTAAAGTAGTAACACCTTCATCAGTATGAGAATTTTTAAATATAAGCCCATTAAATTTTACTACTTTATCATCACTTTTTACTACTTGCAAATCTGCATTATGTGCATTAAATATTAATTTTGTATTTTCTCCCTGAATAACCGTATCTGCTTTTATACCCATAGAATTAAAAAACATATCATTTGCATTTATAAAATGTCTATATTCAGGAAGGTTAGCTTCTACGTGCCATTTAATATTATAATATCCTTGAGCACATAAAAATAAAAGAATAATTAAAAAAATTCCTTTATTGTATTTCATCATACCAAAATTGTCTCTTTTTTTGCTTTCATATAGCAATTCACCGCCAAAGCATATAAATAATACTGGCCAATAATTTATAAGAGATTTTCCGATCTGAAAGTCTAGCTGTATTAATAACATAATTATACCAAAAGCTATAAATCCTATTGCAACGGTATTGCTTCCAAGTTTTTTCATAACACTCCTCCTAATATTTCCTTTCATATATTTAGACAACATAATTTAGAAAAACCCACGGATAAATTTAAAAAATTTATTTTATATAAAATTTTATGAGTTTCTATTGTTTTAAATTGATAAAGTATTACTATATGTAAATATATTATCTACAGTTATACCATACTTATTTTCAGAGATATTATTTTCTGCATTGTCATGAATATTGTAATAGCCTTGAGCACATAAAAATAAAAGTATGATTAAAAAAATACCTTTATTGTATTTTATATTATGTAAATCCTCTGTATCCTTACTTTCATATAACAATTCACTACCAAGACAGATAAATAATATAGGCCAATAATTTATAAGAGATTTCCCAATTTGAAAATCTAAATATATTAATAGCATAATTATGAAAAAGGCTATAAAGCCTAATATAACTGTAGTACTTCCTAGTTTTTTCATGATAATCCTCCTAATATTTATCTTAAAACGTATTTATATATAAATTGAAATAAATAAAATATTAAAGTTTAAGCTAGCTTATAAAAAATTAAATTACATAGTTACACTAACTTAGACATAAGATAATCATAAAAACCCATGAAAAAAATTAAAAAAAGTAAATTAAAAAAATTTTTTAATTGTAAACAGATATTTTCATTTATTTAATCGTATGTTAACATTTTCATGTCATTAGTTTTGTAGTATAATGGTAATTGATACAGTATAAAAAATACATAATACCAATATATTGTAAGAAACTTAGTGAAAATATGGAGGCAGTATGAAAAATCAAATAAAACAATTAGTTATATGTTTTATAGTCTTATTAATAATATGTACAAATTTTTCAACTAAAGCATATTCATTAGATTCTAATTCTGATAATAAGAAGATATTGATAATTAACTCCTATCACTTTGACGAACCTTGGGAAGCTAGTATTTTTTCAGGAATAAAAAATATATTAGATAAAGGTTTTAAAAAAATAGAATATAATTTTGAATATTTGGATAGCAAGCAAAATGCTATTGATACAGAACAAATGATAAAAAATTACGCTATAAAATTTAAAAATCAAAAATATGATTTAATAGTTGTATGCGATGATGAAGCTTTTGAAGCTTTTAATCAATGTTACGAGGAAATATTTTATGGGACTCCCGTTGTGTATACTAGCATTAATAATCTAAACATAGAAATAAATGATACATTAAAAAACTTTTCTACAGGTGTAAAAGAAGAACAGCCGATAACCAACACTGTTGAGCTTGCTTTAAAGCTTCATAGTGATGCAAAAGTATTAAACTTTTTATTTGATAATAGTAAAACATCTACAGTTTATATAAATGAAGTTAAAAATATAGAAAAAAATACAAGGATTTTAAGTTTAACATAATCCAAACTGATAATATAGAACAAGTTATTAATAAATTACAGGGAAGTGAGAGAAATAGTATAAATTTCATTTATGGAGTTTATAAGGATAGAAATAATCAAATATTAAACAGAAGAAATATCGCTAATATTATAGTTAATTATACAAAAGCACCATTATATACGTGGGTTGAACCTTATTTTAGTGAGGCAGTATTGGGAGGAATAATATTAGAGGGAATCAAAATAGGACAAGCTACCGGAACTATATGTTATAGAGTACTAAATGGGGAAGAAGTAAAAACAATAAAACCTGTAATGGATAAAGACTTTAAATATATATTTAATTATGATGTTATGAGAAAATGCTCCATAAAAACTAAAGAATTACCAAGTAATGCAGTTATAATGAATCATCCCTCTGTATTTAAGCAAATTCCTACAGAGATTAAGGCAGCGATAATTTTAATCATTGCCATATTGAGTTTAATTGTAATTTTATTATTTGTTAAAATGGAATATAAAAATGAATTATATAAAAAAGCTATAGAATATGAAAATTTAAGAACAGAGTTTTTTGCTAATATATCTCATGAACTTAGAACTCCTTTAAATATTATTTTAAGTACACTTCAACTTCATGATATGTATGTAGAAAATGGAAGCATAATATATAAGAATGAAACTACATATAAAAGAATGAGTGCACTAAAACAAAATAGTATGAGATTATTAAGGCTTATAAATAATTTAATTGACATTACAAAAATAGATGCTGGATATTTTAATCTTCAATGTCAAAGTCTAAATATAATAGAATTTATAGAAGATATTACAATGTCTGTAGCTAATTATATAGAGAGAAAGAATATAAGTCTTATTTTTGATACAGAAATAGAGGAGAAAATAGCTTGTTTTGATCCAAATAAAATGGAGAGAATTATATTAAATTTACTTTCTAATGCTGTCAAATTCACACCTAAAGGTGGAACTATTTATGTAGATATACGTGATGAAAAAGGCAAAGTTAAAATTATAGTAAGAGATACAGGAGTGGGAATTCCTAAGGACAAGCAGGAAATAATATTCGAACGTTTTAGACAAGTAGAGAATCTCCTTACAAGAAATCAAGAAGGTAGTGGAATAGGACTTTCATTAACAAAATCATTAGTAGAGATGCATGGGGGAAAAATCCATATTGAAAGTGAAGTAAATGTAGGAAGTTCTTTTATTATTGAGATTCCTTGTGGAGCTTGCGCTATTGAAGATAATTCTGATAAGAGCTTTATAAATAGTCACGAGGATAGAGTAAATTTAGAATTTTCAGACATATATGATTAATATTTTATAATTTTAATTATTTTATTATTGACATATAAATTGCTAAATTATATACTGATAATGATGTAACTTTATATGCATCTCATATATTCAATAATATCACAAGGTGATGGAGTTCACCATAATCGCAGAAATGCTAATGACTCCTACAAGATGACAAAAGTCTATCTTGTAGGAGTTTTTTATTTTATTCCTATTATTTACATAATAATTTATAAAGTTTAGATATTTAAAGATTTTTAAGGAGGGTTTTATATGGCTACGAGTCTAGCACTAATTTTATTATTAGGTTTTATAGTAAATAGTATTTTTAATAAAATCAAATTGCCAGGATTATTAGGAATGTTAATTTTGGGAGTAATAATTGGACCTTATGGATTAAATTTATTAAGTAATAGTATCTTAACAATTTCTCCTGATATAAGAAAAATTGCACTTATTATTATATTACTGAGGGCAGGACTTGGAATTAATAAAAGAGAGCTTAAGGAGGTTGGGATTACTGCTATAAAATTTAGCTGTATTCCTGGGATAATAGAGGGATTATTCATTGCAATCATATGTACAAAATTATTAGGCTTTACTTTTATAGAAGGAGGGATATTAGGATTTATAATAGCTGCTGTTTCACCAGCAGTAATTGTACCATCTATGTTAGAACTTATTGAAAATAAAATTGGTACTAATAAGGGAATACCAACAATAATATTAGCAGGAGCATCTATAGATGATGTCTTTGCTATAACTATATTTACTTCTTTTTTAAGTATGCATGGGGGAAACAAAGTGAATTTAGGATTGAAGGTACTAGAAATACCACTATCAATACTATTAGGAATTTTACTTGGTATAATTGTTTCAATAATACTACTTCAAGTATTTAAAACTTTTAAAATTAGAGATACTAAAAAGGTTTTATTGGTATTAGCTTCAGCAATATTATTAAATTCTTTAGAAGGAATATTAAAAGATAAAATAGAGATTGCTACTTTATTAGGGGTTATGACTATTGGATTTGTAATAACGGAAAAGAATAATGCTATAGGGAAAGCGCTTTCAGATAAATTTAATAAAATGTGGATATTTGCAGAAATATTTTTATTTGTATTAGTAGGAGCTCAGGTCAATATATCAATAGCTATAGATGCTGGATTTTTAGGTATACTGATAATATTATTTGGGCTTTTAGGAAGAAGTATAGGAGTATTTATTTGTACTATTGGTACAAATTTAAATCTAAAGGAAAGGCTATTCTGTGTAATAGCATATATTCCTAAAGCTACAGTACAGGCAGCTATTGGAGCAGTGCCCTTATCAGCGGGAGTAGCATCTGGAGATATTATGTTAGCAATAGCGTTTTTATCTATATTAATAACAGCTCCACTTGGAGCTATAGGAGTAAAAATCTCTTCCAATAAATTTCTTGATACTGAAGAAGCTATAAAGAAAACAGCATAAGTTAATTTAAAGTCAATAAATTTAAGTCTATTATCTCTTACAAGATTAAAAAAATATATCATAGAAATGAACTTTATTAAATTTATCTTCGTATATGTTTTAGATGTATAAATAAGACATATTTAAAACAATAACTAGTAAGTATGATTATCTATTTTGCATTTTTAATTACTTATTTTTTAAGATGGCTAAATTTTATTTATAAGGAGGAGAACATATGAAAAGATTAATTACCTTAATATCAGCACTATTGATAATGTTTACTTTTGGTGGATGTGTAAAAAAAGGAAATGAAGGTGCAATTAAAGATATTCCTGTAGCTGATATAATAGCTGCAATAGAAGAAAAAGTTGATTTAAATATAGTAAATTTACCTAAAGATGAGACCTTAGAGAAAAATTATTATATAAATCCAGAAGATGTAGCAGAAGCGGAAATTAAAACCGCAATGATGAATGTTAAGTCTAATGAATTAGCTATAATAAAAGTTAAAGATAGCTCTAAAGTTGAAGATATTAAAAAGTCAGTTGAAAAACGTGGAGAAGATTTAGATAAACAATGGTCAAGTTACTTACCAGATCAATATGAACTTGTTAAAAATAGAAAAATAAAATCTATTGGAAATTATGTAATATTAATTATAGATAAAGAAGCTGATCAAATAGAAGAAATAATAGAATCAAAACTTAAATAATAAGGAAGATGGTGCTAGTTTTTAGTGACCATCTTTTTCTTTTATCAATGCGAAAATAAAAGAAAAATTATTATTTGAAGTAAGTTTCAATATAGAAGATAAGAATTTAATAATAAATTTATTTAAGTATGATAATATTATATATACCCATTGTTTTTACTATTATTGAATTAGAGGTTCACATATGTTAAAATACAACGGAGCTAGTTAGGAAGAAATTAGGAGGTAATTTATGGAAGGTTTTAATTTTTATTATCTTTTTTCTTATTTTATAATTTATAGCTTTTTAGGATGGTGTTTAGAGGTATTATATCATTTATATTCAAGTAGAAAATTTGTAAACAGGGGATTCTTACATGGACCTATATGCCCAATATACGGAAGTTGTGGAGCTCTAATGGCTTGGTTTCTAACTCCTGTAGTAAATAATCCATTTTATTTATTTTTAGGAGGATTTATATTAGCTAGTATTATAGAATATGTTACAGGGTATTTATTAGAAAAATTATTTGGAGCCAGATGGTGGGATTATACTGATGAGAAATTTAATATAAAAGGATATGTTTGTTTAAAATTTTCTCTTTTTTGGGGAGTTATAAGTATTTTTGTAATGAGAATAATACATCCAAGGATAGAAGCTTTAGTTTATTCCATACCTCCATTTTTATCAGAATCATTATATACATTTATATTAATCCTATTTGTAGTAGATTTTACTTTAACTATTAACAATTTAATAGAATTTAATAATATATTAAGGGAACTAAATAATATTGCTGATGAATTTAGGGAAAATCTAATAGAGATGAAAAATGGATTATTTGATAATATTAATGATATGAGAGACAATATAGGAGAGAGAAAAGAGGAAATCAATTCCAAACTTGATTTTAGGAACGCTAATTTTAAGCAGTATAGCGAAAAAGTTATGAGTAGATTAAAGCTTAAGCATAAATCTCTTTTAAAAGCTTATCCTAATGTTACATCTAGAAAGTTTAATGATATACTTGAATACATAAAAAACAAAAAAAATAATTAGAACTCTTTTTAGGGTTCTTTTATTTTTGTAAATTTATAAAAATAAACAAAGGAATATATAGTTTTATAGAAACTATGATATAAATTATAACTTTACTTTTAAGGGGGAGTATTTATGCCAAGATTATATGGAAAGAATATTATCCTTAGGGAATATAAAAGAGAAGATTTACCTTGTATAAGAAAATGGGTAAATAATCATGAGATAACAGATATGTTATCAGATATATTTTTGTCTCCTGATACATTAAATTTTACCGAAAATTATTTAAATTCCATTCTTGAGAATATTTCTTAGTAATACTGCTAATTTTATTATAGCTTTAAAAGAAACTGAAGAATATATAGGGCAAATAGATTTGTTAAAAATAGATTGGAAAAATAGGGTAGCAAATATAGGCATAGTTATAGGAAGAACAGACTTTTTGAGTAAAGGTTATGGCTATGAGGCTATAAAATTACTTCAAAATTATGCTTTTAATAGATTGAATTTAAATAAACTAGAACTATCTGTTCATGATTATAATATTAGAGCATATAAATGCTATTTAAAATGTGATTTTAAAGAAGAAGGAAGAAGACAAGCTTTTTATATTAATGGTAAGTACACTGATTATATAATTATGGGAATTTTAAAAGATGAATTTAATATGGATAGTGAAATTAAATATTAAAATATAAGAATAAAGCTTACTAATGAAAAATTTTTAGTAAGCTTTGTTTTCTTTAATAATCAGTATAAATAGTTTTTAGTAGGGTAAATATATATAGATACAATATAAAAACTTAAAATATATTGTGGTAAATAAATTTTCTATAAAAATAGTTTAAATTCTTAGAAATTAAGGATTAATAATTAAGAATGAAGAATCTAGGAAAAAATTCACTAAAGGTGAATTTCTAAAATAAAATTTATTTTAAAAAACTCCAAAGACTTTAAAGTTTTAGCCATAATTCGTATATTTAATTCTTAATTTGTATTCATAGAAAAGAATTTTTTTATGGAAATTAAAATCATGTATAAGTTGAATTTTTATTGTAGAACTCTATATAAACATATAGAATATTAATTTTATAAATATAAACAAAAGGCGTGGTATTGTGTTAAAAAGGATTGATTGTAATGTAGAAAATCAATATGATAAGAACCTATTACAGTATAGATGTGGAGTCGCACATAATTTAGAAAGTGGAAATATATATATAGAAACTATTCCAGGAGAGTATGTAAATGATGATCTTCCAGTATCATGGTATTTGGTAGATAATAATGGAAAAGTTTTAGTTAAGCAAATTCATAACTATGATCACATATATATATTTAATATAGAAACTAGACAATTTGAATATTCTAAAATTGAAGAAATTGATGGGGAAATTGAACAGGTATATATATATGAAATAGTTAATTTAATAAAGAAATTTTCAACTAGAAATCCTAATGTAAGAATTTATTGGAACTTAAATAAAGGAGAAGTTCGCTGCACTAATATAGTTTATGATATTATGTAGGTGAGGTAAGGAAAAATAGCTTATAGAGCATTTCATGGAGAATATAAGCTTTTGGTAAGACTTTATGATATGTTTATGGAAGAAGTATCAGAAGGAAAAGAAAATCCTATTGGACAAAAATATAGATTTATGACAAAGTAAGAAATATAAGATTTAATATAGTTACAAATCCTTCTAGGTTCTATCTAGAAGGATTTTTTATATAAAGAATCGTAAGAAGGAAAAGGCACATTAAAGAAATATGAGATTTTAACGATAATTATTGGGGGAGATGATAATTTTATAGGGGTAAAAATATATGGATGAAAAGATATACATCATTGATTTTGAGATATTAGAAGAAAAAAATATAGAAGAAATATTTTATAAATGGGTTAATAGTAGAAAAAATACACCTTTAGGTTTTAAAGAGGATGTTAAGTTAATGGAGATAAATGCCCATTATGCACCTTGCTATGTTTGTGATTTAAACGTTAGTGCAGATTATAATATAAAAGTGCAAAAAAGACATGGACTTAGAAGAGGAGTTAGTACTTTAATTTCAAAGAATGAAGAATTCACAACAAAAGATTATACTATGTTTGCATCTAAAATACTTCATAGATATGATATGGATCAAATAGCACCTTTTGATTTTTCAAGAATGTCAATTAGTGGATATGAAAAAAAACAGGGAACTAAAGAGAGTTTTTCTCAAAATTATGAAGAATGCCTTCAACACTATAGAGGTGCAATACTAAAAAAATTAGAGATGTTTATAAATAGTGGGCTTGCTAAAGTCAATACTAAAGAGATGAAAAAGAAATTTAATAATATAAATTCACATGAAATAATTAAGACATCTAGCCATGAAGTACTAGTTCCAGTATGGGTTTGTAAGTATTCTTATAAATATGATACCTATTACTGCTTGATTAATGGGCAAAACGGTAGATTTTATGGCCGTACTCCTAATAAACAATTCAAAGGAAAAATTTTTATTATAATTTTCATTACATTGCTTTTATTATTAGGGGTAATGTATATTATATATAAATTTTAATATTTTGTTATGAGAAATTATTTTAAAACAGAGTTTAATAACTCTGTTTTTTTATTGGTTTTTTTATAAAAAACATATTGACAGTGCATATTAGAAAAGTATATACTGTGTATAGTGAATATGTACAGTATATACTTTATATACTCTTTAATAATGGAGGAACCTATGAATATAATAATATCTAATTCGTCATCGCAGCCGATTTACGAACAAATAGCGAGCCAAGTGAAGGCTCATATAATTAATGGGATTTTACAGCCAGGTGAAGTTCTTCCTTCTATAAGAAATTTAGCAAAAGAGCTTCAAATTAGTGTAATAACCACAAAAAGGGCTTATGAAGAACTAGAAAAAGAAGGCTTTGTTGAAACAGTAGGAGGAAAAGGAACTTTTGTATCTGGACAAAATAGTGAATTCATTAGAGAAAAGAGACTTAAAGAGCTAGAAGAAAAGATAACAGAAGTAGTTCAAGAAGGAAAAGCACTAAATATTTCAGCAGTTGAGCTAAAGGAAATGATAGATTTAGTTTACGAGGAGGAATAAATATGGAAAAAATTTTAGAGATTAAAGATATCTCCAAAAAATATAATGATTTTGCACTTGATAATGTGAGCTTTAATTTAGATAGAGGATATGTTATGGGTTTTATAGGTCCTAATGGTGCAGGAAAAAGCACAACTATAAAGCTTATAATGAATTTGATTAGAAAAGATAGTGGATATATTAAGGTTTTCGGATTGGATTCTGTAAAAGATGAAAAAGAAATTAAGGAAAGAATAGGTTTTGTTTATGATAATAGCTACTTTTACGAGGAGCTAACTTGTGAAAGTATGAAAAAAATAATAGCTCCCTTTTATAAGAGATGGGATGAGAAACTTTATAAAAAATATATGGATGAATTTTCACTACCTAGAGATAAAAAAATTAAGGAATTATCTAAAGGTATGAGGATGAAATATTCTATTATATTAGCATTATCTCATAATGCAGAGCTTATTATAATGGATGAGCCTACTTCAGGATTAGATCCAGTAGTAAGAGCAGAAATTTTAGATATATTTAGAGATATAATCCAAGATGAAAATAAATCTCTTATTTTTTCTTCCCATATAACTATGGATTTAGAGAAAATAGCAGATTATATAACTTTTATAAATAATGGAAAGATAGTTTTTTCAGAGGAAAAGGACAGTATAATTGAAAGCTATGGAATAGTTAAAGGAGATAATGATCTTTTAGATAGAGACATAGAGAAAGAATTTATTGGTGTTAAAAAAAATAAATTTGGATTTGAAGCACTAACCTCAAATAAAGAAAAAACAAAAAAAATCTTTGGAAATAAAGTTATTATAGAAAGACCAACTATAGATGATATTATGGTTTACAATGTAAGGGGGAATTAAACCATGTGGAATTTGGTGATTAAAGATTTTGTAGTACAAAAAACTAATATAAAATTTATATTAATATATGCATTAGCAGGAGTTTTATTCTTTGGTACATTAGGTGAAGGCGCATATGTTATGATACCAATGATGCTTTCATATATGTATTTACTAGGTGGATTAGGACAAGATGATAAAAATAATAGTGAATTTCTATTAAATTCATTACCTGTATCTAGAGAAAGCATAGTATATGCTAAATATCTATCTGTGATAATTTTTGGTGCAATAGCAATTATATTAACCATGGGTGGTGCATTTATAATGTCTTCTATAGGATTAAGTAAAGTGCAAGGTAACATGAAGATAGAGCATATTGTTGGCTTTATATCCACACTTACAATTTTCATGGCAATAAATTTTCCACTATACTTTAAATATGGTTATGCTAAACTTAGGTATTTAAATATGGGGATATTTATGTTATTTCTAGTTGCTCCTATAATAATTAAATTAATAAATGATAATATTAACTTTAATAATCCTTTTATATTATCTATAAAAGAAAAGATATTATCATTATCAGATACTCAAATTGGAATAGTTATTATATGTATAGTATTGTTTATATATCTATTATCTTTAGCTATATCTTTAAATATTTACAAGAAAAAAGAATTTTAATCAATATTTAGATAGTTTTAAATATAGATCTTAAAAAAGTAGAAGATAAGCAACTTCTACTTTTTTGATTTTATAAATAGTTTAACATAAAACAAAGCTCTATATTGAATATGTATATTTTCTTATATAGCTAGATTTATTTAATAATAGGCATATGTAAAATTTATACAAAAAATAAGAATTAGAAGGAAAAAACTTAAAACATATGGAATAATTATGTAAGATTAAAATATGTAGATGCATGACTAAAATTAAAAATGTTTTAATTTACTTTATAAGAAAGATAAAAGTGTTTTAATCAATTGACTATTGATAGTAGACAATTAATTTTAAAAAATTAGAGGGGGATTTTATGGGAATAAAACTATATTCAAAAGAACAAAGATTATTTAAAGAAGTTAGAGAAGGAGAAAGAATTACTAATCCAATTCTAGTAATACTTATGCCTATAATTGTTATGTTTCTTTCTCGTTTTATTACAGTACCAATAATTAGAATAGCTTATAGAATATATCTTATTAATAATCCAGGAGAAAGTATTAATGAGTTTATTAGTAAAATTGGCGGTGGCTTTGGTGGGGGATTGCAGCTTATATTATCTTTTGGAAGTACTGTTTTGATTTATTTTTTATGGGTTAAGTTTGTGGAAAGAAGATCTATTGTTACTATGGGTTTCCATCTTGATGGAGCCTTTAAAAAATATATACGAGGTTTTTTATTTGGTTTTTTAATGATAGCACTGTCTGCTATAATGTTAATGCTCTTAGGCGAAGTAGAAGTATCAAAGGGAGATTTAATTTTCAATGATATTTCAATGATATTTGGATTTTTATTTATGATTATTGGATGGATAATACAAGGTGCTACAGAAGAAATAATGATGAGAGGATATGCCTTACCAGTATTAGGGACGAAAATTAATATTCCTGTAGGAATTTTAATATCTTCATCTATATTTGGATTTTTACATTTATTAAATAGTGGAATTAGTCCGTTAGCTATTGTGAATCTAATATTATTTGGAGTATTTGCAGCTTTTTATGCTATGTATGAGGATAGTTTATGGGGTGTATGTGCATTATATTCATCATGGAACTGGGCTCAAGGAAATGTTTTTGGTTTTTTAGTAAGTGGAGGAGGCAATATGGGTGGAAGTATTTTTACCTTTACAAATAAAACAGATACTATAGTAAATGGTGGAGCCTTTGGGCCAGAAGGAGGACTTGTAATAACAATAATATATTTAATAGGAATTGCAATTTTATTGCTTTTACAAAAGAAAAAGGTGGAAAAAGTAAAAGCAACCTATTTAAATAAAAGTTATTAAAAGGTAAGAAAACATTATATATATGTCAATTCTAAAATTAATATATATGTGAAAATAATTAGTATTTATTAATATCATAGTTGAGATTATTGAACTCACAATTCACAGTTCACAATTATGGATATTTCTCAGTGGTAACTGAGAAATTTAGAGTTGATTAGCCGTAGCGGCGAAAAATGTTCGCCATATATTATTGAATAAATACTAAATTATAAGACGTATTAAAAAGAACTGGCGAACACTGTTCGCACCTACAATAAAACACTAGTAATTGTGCTGCTAGTTGAAAAATCCATAATTTTTGATAAAGTCTATCTATATATAATAGGAGAGGGAAAATAAATGAAAGTAGTAAAAGCGGAATTAAAAGCAATTAGAAAAAACGGTATAGATGTAAAAGTACATAATGGATTAATGGGACTTATTACTTCTATAGATAAAGAAGATCTAACCTTTGAAGATATAGTAAATCATCAAGTTCATACAAAAGTTATACTTCTTACAAGAAAATGTTGCAGTTCTACGCCTATGACAATATTGGAAACAGGTGTGAAGTCAGAAGATGATGAGGAGATTGTGGAATTATTAGATAGAATACTAGAGTTGATAGGAGAAGAAATAAAAGAAAATTTAAAAAAATAGTTTAATATAAGAAAGTCGTGTTTTATAATCACGACTTTTTTAAATTTGAAAATAAATTTAATATTTAAAGCCTGTATTGTATATTTCTCAAAAATATATTTCACAAATTTATAAATTAGGCCTTTTCCATTTCTATTAATATAAAATGAGAGTTTTGAGTTGCTTTTATTTTAAATTCCTCTTCATATATTTCTAGAGCTTCTTTTTCATTAAGTTCTATAGTATTTTTATATCTTGGCTCAAAGACTATATTTTCTATAATGGAGTTTCCTTCTATTTGTACTAAATATCCTTGACGATTTTTATTTATTTTAAATTCAATTTTTTTATTAATATCTAATTCTAAGCTATATATGTTAACATCTTGATTAATTTTAATAGGGGCGAAACCTTTCTTACTACTTACCATGTAGAGCCATTTATTCTTTTTTTCTTCTGTATTAAAGATATAGTCGCCATAGTTTGGAGTACACCCTAATTTATTAGGATATATCCATATTTGCATAATTCTTAAATCATTATTAGCTAAATTATGTTCCTCATGAATTATGCCTGTACCCGCACTCATATATTGTATGCCATCTTTTTTTACTACTTTATTATTTCCCATGCTATCGCCATGAGTTAGATCACCTCTAACAACATAAGATATAATTTCCATATCTTTATGAGGATGATTATGAAAACCACTACGAGGTTTAATAATATCATCATTTAAAACTCTAAGTACACCAAAGTTATCATTTAAGGGATTACAATAATCTTCAAATGAAAAATGATGTATGCTAGATAGCCAACAGTGATCGCTTGATCCCATTTCAATTAATGCTTTTTTCTTAAACATATTTTACTCTCCCTTAAAAATTTAAAATTGATATTTAACTTCACAATCATATTGTTTGTATTTTTATAAATTAAATTAGTGCCATATTTTTCTTAATTTATAAAAGTCAGCATTATCAATGTTAGACAACTTTTTAAAAAATATACCAATATATTAGAATATTTTTCACCACAATGTATTGCTAGAACCTTCTTGCAGAGAGTATGAGTATAATTTGAAGCTTTTTCTGATATGAAAATAACTAATATCTTTGCTCTATTATTTTCTTTTGGAGACCTTATCTAGAAGTTTATTTTTATGTATTGACTTTAGGAAGCTATTAGTGTAATATTTAAGTAGAACACTAATATGATATGGAGGTTGCGTATGAAAGTTGAGTTTGATAACAACATACCTATATATTTGCAGATAATGAATATAGTAAAAAAGCAGATAATTAGGGGTGAAATAAAAGAAGGAGATAAAATTCCTTCTGTAAGAGAGTTTGCAGAAATGCTTCAAATCAATCCCAATACTGTTCAGAGAACCTTTCAAGAACTTGAAAGAGAAGGAATAGTGATAACCAAAAGAGGTATGGGAAGATATGTAACGGGGGATAGTGAAAAAATTATGGAAGTTAAGCAGGAAATGTCAAAAGAAATAATTACTAATTTTTTAAATGGAATGAAGTCTTTAGGCTTTGAGGAAGAAGAAATTTTAAAAATTGTATTAAAAGAAATTAAAAAAGAAAATTAATTTAGAGGTGAATATAATGGGAGATTTATTAAAAATTGATAATGTAACTAAAAAATATTCCTCTACTATCGCATTAAATAACGTTGCTTTAAATATAGGAAAAGGAAAAATTGTAGGATTGTTGGGAAGTAATGGGAGTGGTAAAACTACTTTATTAAAATTAATCGCTGGACTTTCAAGATGTAACTCAGGAAATATTACCGTTACAGATAAAGAAATAGGTATAGGGACAAAAGAAATCGTATCATTTATGTCAGATAAACATTTCTTTGAAAAGTGGATGAAGATAAGCGATGCCATAAATTTTTATAAAGATTTCTATAAGGATTTTGATGAAGGAAAAGCATTGAAAATGTTAGAATTTATGAATTTAAATGTTGATCAAAAAGTTAGCACATTATCTAAAGGAATGACTGAAAAGCTTCATTTAAGCTTAGTTTTATCAAGAAAGGCTAAACTTTATTTATTAGATGAGCCTATAGGCGGAGTAGACCCTGTAGGAAGAGATAAAATTTTAGATGCAATTATAAATTTTTATGATGAGGAAAGTACAATTTTATTTTCAACTCATTTAATTAGAGATGTAGAAAGAATATTTGATGAAGTTATATTTATTAAAGAAGGAAATATAATTCTACATGATAATGTTGAAGATATAAGACTTAAAGAAAAGGTTTCTATTCATGATAAATTTAAGGAGGTATATGGTGAATGCTAAAATTAGTTAAATATCAATTTAAATCTAATTTTAAAAATTTGATGATATTTTTAGTAACTACAATAGTATTTCAAATACTATTTCTTTTAAGACTAGACTCTTTAGTAAATGCAGTACAAATGAGCTCTAGTAGTTTTGATGTTGGTGTGAATAATATTACAGGATTAATAGACATGGTAGTAATATTAGGAGTAATAGCTACTAGTGTTATTCCATTGATACTGTTTATTCAAAATTGCATTTCTTATGGAAAGATGATGGAAAATTATAATTTGATGTTGACTCCGCAAAAGGGTGTAAATTATCCACTATCTAATTTAATTTACTGGACAATTTGCTTAGTAATTATAGGGCTAATAAATCTAATATTTCTTACTTTTATTGCTAGTACTGCTAGTAGAACTATGGGATTTAATCAGATTATACCTCTATTAAAATTATTATTGACCCCTATGGGTTTGATGTTTTTAATAAATATATTAATTCAAATATCATTATTTTTGGCTGGAATACTTTTATCTATAACAGTATGTACCATGAAAATTGCTAATAAATCTATACATTGGGGATTTGGAATAATATTTTATTTGGTTATTGATAAAATATATGGAGTTATAATAAAATTCACTGAAAATAAAATGACATTTGCTAATATTATTTTTAATGTAGATACTTCATTATTAAATAGTGATATATTTCCAAGTATAGCTATTACTACTGGAACTGCTACTATAAACCTGGTAGTATTAATAATGGAAATAATAGCTTTAGTTATAGCTATATTTGCAGCTGGCTATATAATTTGATAAAAAAATTTGAGGTTAGCAAAATTTAAAATGATTAATAATTATAGGTAAAATTAGCTTTAATTTAAATAGCTTCTTAATAAAAAACTAGCAATACAATTGCTAGTTTTTTTTATTAGTATTTTATAATTTTAACAGAAATTAATCATGCTGTTTATACTACAATTTTAGAACAGAAGAAAATTACAAACTCAGTTGACTCAATAGTTTGAAAAATCAACATTAACTTTATTTTAAGAAATTTACACTTAGTGAATTTCATACTAAATTCTTTATTATTAATCATTAATTTTGAGATACTAAGTTGTTTTCATGAAAATTTATTTTCAGTACCTTCTAAATTTTTATATTATATATCTGTAATAATAGTATTTAAAATATTAATAGAAATTCTATTAAGTAGTTTATAAAGATAGATTTTTAAGTTTTAGTTAATTATATAAAACATATGATTAACTTTGAAGACATTTTTGTTCTTACTAAAATATTAAAAATACCTACTAAATAAATTTAAAGGTACTATGAAGCAAACATAACATTTATTATTGAATTTGAAAATTGAAACATTTGTTCGACTCGAAAACACTATGGATATAGAAACTTACTTACTAACTAAAGGCTAACAATTTTATATAAAAACCTGTTCAATTAAAGTCAACAAAATGCAACAATTATATTTTGCTGTAAAGGCACGTTATAAAGCAATTTACCGCTTGTCAAGCTACACATCTGCAATTACAAACTTTACAGCAATAATCACAACAATTAATGAGGTGAAAAGACACGAAACAAAACTAAATGCTGAAAGTCATATAAAACAACAAAGAAGCTTACTATTGCCACAAAATACAAGAAATTCTGCAACTACTAACAACACAAAGATAAAAATAGCTGAAAATGTACGTACTATGGCAGATGGTGAAGAACTACTACTTATGGTACAGCGTTAGGAGTAATAAGAGAAGCTCACTATAGTGGAAAAAATATCTTTGTATATGCAGATGAGACTAGGCCAAGATTTCAAGGAGGAAAGCTTACAGCATGGGAACTTGTTCAAGAAAAAATTCCATCAAAGTTAATTCCAGATTCTGCAGCAGCTACTCTCATAAGAGACAAAAAAATTGATTTAATATTAGTAGGCGCAGATCGAATTGCATTAAATGGAGATACAGCAAATAAAATAGGAACTTTTATGTTATCAGCAATAGCTAAAATTTATAATATTCCATTTTATATTGTAGCACCAACCTCAACTATTGATATTAATACAGAACATGGAGAGCTTATAGAAATAGAAGAAAGAAATAGTGAAGAAGTCACTCATATAGATGGTAAAAGAATATTAGCAGAAGGAATTGAAATTTATAATCCAGCCTTTGATGTTACACCTAATGAAAATATAACGGGAATTATTACAGAAAAGGGAATTATATATAAACCATTTAAAGAAAATATATTAAAGCTTAACTTAACCTCAATGAAGTAAGGAAATTTAAAATATATATTTTATCAAATAAATATATTAGAGACTTAATAACGACAAACTATTTTTAAAGTTGATTCTTTGGAAATATAAAAGTATGTCAAAGAAAATTGTAATTAATGTTTCTAATTACAATTTTCTTTTCATATATTTATCAATGATTATTAAACTTTCTATTATATTTAATATATGACTTTTATCATTCTTGTTACTTATAAAATATATAAATTTTCCATCATTAATTTCTTGGCATTAAAAGTATAATAGGATTTATTACTATTAATATCTTCTGAAAGTAAATATATCTCTTTAAATCCTTTTAAGTTTAATCTTTCACCAGTGCTTTCCATTTCATCCTTGAAAGATATAAAAAGTTGTAGTTCATTATCAGGACTTTTATAATGTACTTCTGTCATGGGATATTCAAAATCTTTGCAATTAAATTTGACAGAAGTTATAGTATAACCAAAGCTATTTAATTGGGGGATCGGAAAATGTCCCATAGAAATATTTACCTCTTCTTTATTAATGGAATTTAATTGGTTTTTATTACCTGAAAAATATAATAATGAAATATGACTGCATATAAATATTAATGTTATAGCTGTAATTATTAGCGCTTTATTCTCTTTAGATACTGCTAATAATAAAGTTATTATAGATAAAATAATAAATAAAGCTCCCACAAAAAACATAACATACCTCTAAGAAAATATAAGATAAATACATTATAATGGATAATTTTACAAAAGTCACCATAAATTTATGAAAAAAGAAATATTTTTAAATTTTATTGTATATTAACTTTGAAATATTCTTGCATTTAAGCCATTATTAGAGTAACATATGTTAAAATATATAAGTTCTGTGTGTTAACAACTTTTTCAATTCACAATTCAAAATTATGGATATTTCTCAGCAAAAGCTAAGAAATTTAGAATTAATTAAACCATAGAGGAGAGCAGTACTCTCTAGAAAGCCTAAATCCGTTCCTAAATTGTGAATTATTTTAAGTTGTGAATTAAAATATTTAAGGATATAACTATATTGAGTTACAGATTAATTTTTTAAGCAGTATTTGCTAATTAAGTGTAAAAGTAATTATTCAGAAAGGATGTTGATTATGAATATTTTAATTAAAAATGCAACAATTGTAACTATGAATGATGATAATGAAGTAATATATAAAGGTGATATAGCTATTGAAAAGAATAGAATTAAATATATAGGGGAAGTACCAAGAGGATTTATAGCTGGGAAAATTATTGATGGCAGTAATAAAGTCGTTATGCCAGGAATTATAAATGCACATACCCATATAGGAATGTCCTTAATTAGAAGCTACGCAGATGATCTACCACTTTGGGAATGGTTAAATGAAAGAATTTGGCCTATAGAGAAAAAGTATATAGAGGAAGATATATATAACGGAGACATGCTTAGTATAGTTGAGATGATTAAAAGTGGTACTACTTGCTTCTTAGACATGTATTTTTCCTTAGAACAAACTGCAAAGGCCGTAGAGATTTCTGGTATGAGAGCTGTACTATCAAAGAGTTTAAATGGAGAAATTAATAAAGATGAGAATAAATTTGATGAAGTTAGAGAGTTTAAAAAGAACTGGGAAAATAGAGGAGATGGAAGAATAAAAATGATGGTAGCTCCTCACTCGCCATACACTTCTTCTAAAGCTTATTTAGAAAAAACAATAGATCTTGCCAAAGAACTAGAGCTCCCAATTCATATACATGTATCTGAAAGCAGAAAAGAAGTAAAAGATAGCTTTGAAGAGCATGGAGTTTCACCAGTAAAATATTTAGAGAATTTAGGATTATTTAAAATTCCAACGGTAGCAGCTCACTGTGTCCACATTTCTGATGATGATATAGAAATCTTAAACAAATATAAAGTATCAGTAGCAAATAATCCTTGTAGTAATTTAAAGTTAGCTAATGGATTTGCACCAGTAGAAAAAATGTTAAACAGAGGGATGAATGTAGCTTTAGCTACAGATAGTTCTTCAAGTAACAATAATTTAAACATGTTTGAAGAAATTCATACAGCTGCACTTATAAATAAAGGAATAAATGAAAATCCTCTTTCCATACCAGCTATAAAGGCACTAGAAATGGCAACAAAAAATGGAGCTAAAGCATTATTTTTAGAAGATGAGATAGGATCTTTAGAAGTAGGAAAGAAAGCAGATATAATACTAATTGATTTAAATAAACCTCATCTATATCCAAGACATGACATAATATCATTGTTAGTTTATTCTGCTCAAGGGTCAGACGTAGAAACTGTTATTATAGACGGGAAAATAGTAATGGAAAATTATAAGATGAAAACTATAGATGAAAATGAAGTAATGAAAAGAGCAAAGGAATCAGTGGAAAGAATATTTTCATAGAAGATAAATAAAAAATAAAGAATTAACTTTACTAATGAGTTTTAGGAAAAGTAACGGAGTTACTTTTCCTTTTTATATTAATTAAATAGCAAAAAAGTTTTCATTAGCTTAAAAGCATTTGTAATTCCTGCTTTTTAATATTTAATTTTATTTATTTTTAAATTCTTTAACTTTTCTAAATAAGTAGGGCTGTATTTCCTTATAGGTTAAATTTTCTGGTAAATTTTCCCTAAAAATTACTTCAGCGATTTCTAGTGGTGGTAATTCATCTAATTTGTAAACTTGGGCATAGAATAATCTTCCATAAGAAGGTATATCATCTCTAGTAACAGAATAATCACAAATAGCTTCAATATGGAAATCTTTAGCTCCAGTTTCTTCAAAAAGCTCCCTAGATGCAGTCTTATTTATATCTTCTCCCTCTTCTCTATGGCCACCAGGAATTTCAAGAGTAGTTCTTTCTTTATGTCTTACAAATAGCCATTTATTATTATATTCAGCTGCAATTACTGCAAATTTTAAGCTTTTATTAGCCACAGTGTCTAAACTGTAAAAGTTTATCTCCATAATTACCTCCTTATATTTTGTAATTTTTTTACTATTTTAAAATTATAAATGGTAATAGATAGTTTCTTAAGTAGATTATTTTTCGCAACAAAAATAGAAATAATCTGTATCTTTTATTTTCATTTCTTTAAAATCGTATCTATTACAAAGTTCTACTAAAGTACTATCTATAGGAATGGGTTCATTAATAGAGGTATAGCCAAGTAATTTACGACGTTCTTTTAATTCTTCTCTGGTTCTACAATGAACAATAATAAATTTTCCACCAGGATTTAAGTTGTTATAAGCATTTTTAAATACAGGATTTAAGTCGTAAAAATGAGGAATAGAGTTGAAAATTATTATGTAATCAAAACCTTCTTTAAAGGTTACTTCCTCTTCAAAATCCATTAATCTTACATCTGTATTAGGGTGAAATTTTAAAAACTCACTTACCATTTTTTCAGCTATATCCATAGCTGTATATTTTGAAAGACAGGTATTTTTTAATATAGGATATAAAATACCTGTACCACAGGCCACATCCAAAAGAGATTCTCCCTTAACTATATTTAAATTTTTAATAACTTCTTTAGCAATAATATAATTCTTTTCTGGGATATTCTCTTTCCATTGTGATGATAGCTCATTAAACATATTAATATCCTGTTCTTTCATAAATAGCCTCCTAATCAATTTAATAGTTTTAATTATATCTTTAATCACTTTTTAAAAATATAATTAAAACTATTAAATTCACAATTGTGGAAATTTCTCCGCAAAAGCTGAGAAATTTCCACAATTGATTTGTTGTTAAAGTGACACAGTCATTTCTTATAAATAACTAACGATAATTGTGAATTGTGCATTATTATAAATTTTGAATTGAAATATTTAAGTGTCATAGCTATATTGATCTATATATTAGTTTTTAAGGTAGTTTACCTATACAGTTATATTTAAAGTCTAAAAAAGCGTGATTTAGTCACGCTTTTTATAATTAATTATTTATAATTGATTTCTGATAGTTTTGATACATGTTGAAAATTTATTTCTTTATTTTCATATAAGAATCTAACACCATCAATCCATTGACCAGGGTATGAACGTTGTAGAAAGCTTTCAATTAAAGCAGTAGATGTAATGGTTCCACCTGCTGAACCTTGAAAATAATTTTTTGACCAACTTGGACCTTTAAAATCGATAGCTTCATTAATTCCAGCATTTATTTCAGATTCTTTAAGATTTATTACAGCTATTTTTTTACCATCTTTGTCTTCTATTTTTGTTACTTCTATTGGTAAAGAATTAAATTCAATTTTAGATAAATTTTTAGCTAATATATCTAATTTCTCTGTTAATGTACCGCTATTTATTGGAAGATAACATAATAGTTCTTTTTCATAACTATCAATGTTAGCAGTATATATAGCATAAAGATTATTAGTATTATCTCCAGTGCTTGGATTGTCTGTACCTTTAGAGGTTTCTGGAGTTTTATTAGGTTTTGAACCATTATCTTTATTAAGTTGTTCTTTTAAAGAAGATACTTCTTTATTTAAAGTTGCATTTTTTGAATCCAAAGAAGAAACTTGAGTGGTCAATTTTACATTTTCTTCTTTAGCTTCTGAAAGTTGCTTTGAATATTTCACATTTAAGTTAATAGCATAACCGATAACTGGTATTAAGATAATAATTAGCATTGCTATAACTAAATTTTTTCCTTTCATTGGAATCCCTCCTTAAAATTATAATGCTATCAAAGTATCTTTATGTTTTCATAGGTACATATATTAATCATCATATAAATTTATATAGATGATTTTTAAAAAAGTTTATACTTGCAATTTTTTCTCCAAATTATGACCTCAAATATAATTATTTTTTGTAAAACTCTCTACATTCTTATAAATATTCTATAAAATCATAAAAATTCCTCTAAAACTTTAAAGTTAATTAATCAAAAACTTATTTCACTAAATTAGAAATGTAGTTTATTTAGGAATACTTTATATTTATTATTTTAAAATTAACGGTAGGATATAAATGGAGTTATACTAAAATAAGACATATAAAAATACTTATAGGAATACTAAAAGGTCTATTATTAAATAAAAACAATTTAGAGATAATATGAGAAGTTAACCATACAATAAATAAAAAATATACATTATAGTTTGTTATTAAACGAATATTTTTATTAAAATTTTTAAAAAAGTACTTTTAAAAATAATAATAATATACTATAATATAATTATCGAACAATAATTATAAAATATAAAATAAAGTTCGTAATATTAAAGGATTACTCAAGGGGGAAAAGATGAGAAAAGATATTTTTACAGTGTTTGTAGAGAAAAAACCGAATTTTAACTTGGAGAGTGAAAATTTATTAAGGGATTTTAGACACCTCTTAAGGATAGATGACTTAAAGGACGTTAGAGTAATCAACAGATATGACATAGAAGGAATTAATGAAAGTGAATATAAAGAAATAAAAAATAATATTTTAAGTGAATCCAATATAGATAAAGTTTATGATGGAGATTTAAAATTTGGTGGTAGAAGGGCATTTTCAGTAGAGTATGTACCAGGACAATATGATCAGAGAGCAGACTCTGCTGCACAATGTATACAAATAATAACCCAAAAAGAAATGCCTAAAGTTAAAAGCTCAAAGATTATAGTTTTAAATGGAAATATTAGTGATGAAGATTTTGAAAAAATAAAAAAATACTACATAAATACTGTAGATTCAAGAGAAGCTTCTATGGGAGAATGTAAAAGTCTTGAAGTAGAAAGTAAAGATCCAAAGGATATAGAAATACTAAAGAATTTCATTAATTTAGATGAAAAAGAACTGAATGAATTTTTAGGATATCATTCACTAGCAATGAATATAGGGGATTTGGAACTTATTCAAAAATATTTTAGAGAAGAAGAACAGAGAGATCCTACAGTTACAGAAATAAAAGTAATAGATACGTATTGGTCAGATCACTGTAGACATACAACCTTCCAGACTATTTTAGAGGATATAAGTTTTGAAGATGGAAAATACACAGAAGCTATAAAAGAAGGTTTTGATATTTATAAGAAATATAGAGAAGAGTTATATGAAGATAAGGAAAAACCTATGACACTAATGGATATAGCTGTTATAGGAATGAAGAAGCTAAGGGCTACAGGTAAATTAGATGATTTAGATATATCTGATGAAATTAATGCTTGTAGCATAGTGGTTGATGTAAATGTAGATGAAAAATTAGAAAAATATTTAATAATGTTTAAAAATGAAACACATAATCATCCTACAGAAATTGAACCTTTTGGTGGCGCATCTACATGCTTAGGTGGTGCTATAAGAGATCCGTTATCTGGTAGAAGTTATGTTTATCAAGCAATGCGGGTTACTGGAAGTGGAGATCCTAGAACGCCAATTGAAAAGACTTTAAAAGGAAAATTGCCACAAAGAAAAATAACAAAAGAGGCAGCTAAAGGCTATAGTAGCTATGGAAATCAAATAGGTCTTGCTACCGGTCATGTAGCGGAAATCTATCATGAAGGCTATTTAGCTAAAAGAATGGAAGTTGGAGCGGTAATAGCTGCAGCACCTTATGAAAATGTAATAAGAAAAGCTCCAGAAAGTGGCGATGTGATAATTTTACTTGGAGGAAGAACAGGAAGGGATGGAATAGGTGGAGCATCTGGTTCCTCTAAAGAACATAGTGAAAACTCACTTGAAAGTTGTGGAGCAGAAGTTCAAAAAGGAAATGCTCCAATAGAAAGAAAAATTCAAAGGTTATTTAGGAAAAAGGAAGTTACAACTTTAATTAAAAAATGTAATGATTTTGGTGCCGGAGGAGTTTCTGTTGCTATAGGAGAACTTGCAGAAGGAATAAATATAAATTTGGATTTAGTAACCAAAAAATATGAAGGATTAGATGGAACAGAAATTGCCATATCAGAGTCTCAGGAAAGAATGGCAGTAGTAGTTGACAAAAATCATTCAGAAAGATTTATTAAACTTGCAGAAGAAGAAAACTTAGAAGCAGTAGCAGTAGCAGGGGTTACTAATGATAAGCGAGTTACTATGACTTGGAGAGAAAAGGAGATAGTAAGTCTTTCAAGAAAGTTTTTAGATACTAATGGTGCTAAGAGTTATATAAACATTGAAGTGAAAGAGCCTTTGAAAGATGAAAATTATTTTAGTAAAAGTAAGTTTAAAAGTGAGTCTGTAAGAGAATGTTTTAAAAGTACATTAAAGGATTTAAATATATGCTCCCAAAAAGGACTTGTAGAAATGTTTGATAGTTCAATAGGGGGAAACACAGTATTTATGCCTTTTGGAGGAAAAAGTCAAAGTACTCCAAGTGAAGGTATGGTTGGGAAAATTCCTGTTTTAAATGGAGAAACTACAACAGGAACCATAATGGCACATGGCTTTAATCCATATATATCAGAATGGAGCCCTTTCCATGGAGGGTTATATGCTGTAGTAGAAAGTGTTACAAAAATTGTTGCATTAGGAGGAGATTATAAGAATATTAGATTATCTCTTCAAGAATATTTTGAAAAGCTAGGTACAGATAAAAGAAAATGGGGTAAACCTTTTTCTGCATTATTAGGTGCACTGTATGCTGAAGATCAACTTCAAATACCAGCTATAGGTGGAAAAGATAGTATGTCTGGTACTTTTAAAGATTTTAATGTACCACCTACATTAATATCCTTTGGGGTTTCAGCTGTGGATGTAAATAAAGTGATTTCACAAGAATTTAAAGCTTTAAATAGTAAAGTGGTGGTCATAAATTCAAGAAGAGATAAAAGAGAAGTTATAGATTTCGATAATTTAAAGAAAAATTATGAGCTAATTCATTCTTTAATAAATAGAGGAAAAGTACTTGCATCACATACTGTAAAGTCAGGTGGAGTAGTTGAAGCTATAAGTAAAATGTGTTTTGGAAATAAAATTGGATTTAACTTTAATAATAACATTTCTTTAGGGGAATTGAGTGAGCCAAGATACGGTAGCATTGTTTTAGAATTAGAAAATCACATAAATATTGAGGAAGAATTAAATGATGTGGAATATATTCTTTTAGGAAGTACTATAGAAAAATATGAAATTAATATTAATGGAGAAACAATTTCATTAAAGGAACTTCAAAATGATTTTGAGGATAGATTGGAAGAGATATTCCCAACAGATTATTCAGATAATAGATTTGCAAGTGAGAAAATAAAAAAATATAGTTCAAAAATAAATGATTCAATTAAATCTCCATTAATAAAGGTATCAAAACCTAAGGTGTTAATACCAATATTTCCAGGTACAAACTGTGAATATGATTGTGAAAGAGCATTTGTAAAGGCAGGTGCATCAGTAAATACCTTAGTATTTAATAATTTAAGTTCAAGACATATCGAAAATTCTATTGATGAATTAGCAAATCAAATTTCTAAATCACAAATAGTTATGCTTCCAGGAGGATTTAGTGCTGGTGATGAGCCGGATGGATCTGGAAAATTTATAGCTACAATTTTTAGGAATGAAAAGATTAAATATGAAATTATGAATTTACTTAAAAACAGAGATGGATTGATATTAGGCATATGTAATGGCTTCCAAGCACTTATAAAGTTAGGGCTAGTTACTTATGGAGAAATTATAGATATTAAGGAGGATAGTCCAACTCTAACTTATAATGCTATAGGAAGGCATATATCCTGTATGGTTAATACTAAAGTAGTTTCAAATTCTTCACCATGGTTCAATTCAATGAAGGTAGGAGAAATTCATACTATACCGGTTTCTCATGGTGAGGGAAGATTTTATGCAGATGAGGAAAATATTAAGAAGTTATTTGAGAATAATCAAGTTGCCACTCAATATGTAGATTTTGAAGGTAATCCAACCTATGATATAAAATTTAATCCTAATGGTTCTTGTTATGCTATAGAAGGAATAACAAGCCCGGATGGAAGAGTTTTGGGGAAAATGGGGCATAGCGAAAGAGTAGGGAAGAACGTAATTAAAAATGTTATAGGAAATCATGAGCAAAAAATATTTGAAAGTGGAGTTAATTATTTTAAATAAGAGGTTTAAAATGAAGTAATTAGACAAAGATGATATGAAAATTCAAGAATATTTCCTGGTTATTTCAACATTCTTAGCCTAAAAATTGAGAGTGAAGATTTATATATTTAAAAAAAAATATTTTGGAGGTTCTTATGAGAGTAGCAATAATTTTTGGTAGTAAATCAGATACAGAGGTAATGAGAAATGCAGCAAAATGTTTGAGGGAGTTTGATATAGAATTTGAAGCACATATTTTATCTGCTCATAGAGTACCAGAAAGATTAGGAGAAGTACTTGCTGAACTTGAAAACAAAGGATGTGAATGCATAATTGCAGGGGCAGGGCTTGCTGCCCATCTTCCGGGAGTTATAGCATCAAAAACTTTAATTCCTGTAATAGGAGTTCCTATAAAGGGAGCTATTGAGGGATTAGATGCATTATACTCTATAGTTCAAATGCCAAAATCAATACCAGTAGCAACAGTTGGAATTAATAATAGCTATAATGCAGGAATGTTAGCGGTACAAATATTAGCAAATAAATATCCAGATATTAAAGAAAAATTAGTAGAGTATAGAAAGGTTATGAAAGAAAACTTTATAAAAGAAAATGGAGAAGGAGTTGAATTATAATGGAAAATAAAGTATTAATGTATGAAGGAAAAGCTAAAAAGATATTTTCAACAGATAACTCAGATGAAGTTTTAGTTTACTACAAGGATGATGCAACAGCTTTTAATGGAGAGAAAAAAGCTTCCATAGCTTCAAAGGGAATATTAAATAACAGTATCACTTCATTATTATTTGAAATGCTAAATGAAAAAGATGTAAAAACTCATTTTATCAAAAAAGTAAGTGATAGAGAACAAATTTGTAAAAAGGTAGAAATAATACCTCTTGAAGTTATAGTAAGAAATGTGGCGGCAGGTAGTATGGCTAAAAGATATGGATTAGAGGAAGGAACAGAGCTTAAAACTACAGTATTTGAATTAAGTTATAAAAACGATGATCTAGGGGACCCATTAATGAATGATTATCATGCAGTAGCTATGGAGATTACGACTTTTGATGAATTATATTATATTTATGGAGTAGCTGCAGAAGTAAATGAACTTTTAACAGAATTCTTTAAAGCTCAAAATATAAAATTAATAGATTTTAAATTAGAATTTGGTAGATTAAACGGAGAAATTCTATTAGCAGATGAGATTTCACCTGATACTTGTAGACTTTGGGATATGACTACAGGAGAAAAACTTGATAAAGATAGATTTAGAAGAGACATTGGGGATCTGGTTGAAGGATACACTGAAGTGTTAAATAGAATGATGAAATAGTTATAAGACTTGAGAGATAATCATAAGGCTATGAAGATGGAGGATATAGAGATAATGAAATTACCTTTAAAAGACGGATATGTTTATAATAACTACGATCCAGATAAATTTCATGATGAATGTGGCGTATATGGAATTTTTAGTTTAGGTGATAATTTAGATGTGGCAAGAAGAACTTATTATGGGTTATATGCTCTTCAACATAGAGGACAAGAAAGTGCAGGCATAGTTACTTATAATGGTAAGAAGATGAAGTGTCATAAAAATATGGGTTTAGTTTCAGAAGTATTTAATAATGAAATACTAAATCACCTTACAGGATATTCAGCAGTTGGACATGTTAGATATTCTACTGCTGGAGATAGTTCTGTAAAAAATGCACAACCTGTACTTGGGGAGTTTAAGTTGGGGAATATTGCCATAGCTCATAATGGAAACTTAATAAATGCGGATATTATAAGAGAATTACTTGAAGATTCAGGATGTATTTTTCAAACTTCTATAGATTCAGAAGTTATTTTAAATCTTATAGCTAGAGGAGCTAAAAAGGGTATTTTAAATGCAGTAGTAGATACAGTGCAAGCAATAAAAGGATCTTTTGGCATTGTAATTTTAACAGAAAATGAATTGATAGGTGTTAGAGATCCACATGGTATTAGACCATTATGCCTTGGAAAAATTGGAGAGAGTTATGTTATAGCTTCAGAAAGTTGTGCATTAGATGCTACAGGAGCAGAATATATTAGAGATATTGAGCCAGGAGAAATTGTAGTTATAAATAATGAAGGAATAAAAAGTATTAATTTTGCGGAAAAGAGTAAAAAAGCAATTTGTTCCTTTGAATATATATATTTTGCAAGGCCAGATACAATAATTGATGGCATAAGTGTACATTCATCTAGAGTTAAAGCAGGTAAGAAGCTTTATGAAGAGTATCCAGTAGAGGCAGATATAGTAGTTGCAGTTCCAGATTCGGGGGTATCAGCAGCTATGGGATATGCAAAAGCTTCAGGAATACCTTATGAAATAGGGCTGATAAAAAATAAGTATATAGGAAGAACCTTCATTACTCCTTGCCAAGAAGAAAGAGAAAATGCTGTTAATGTTAAGTTAAACGTATTAAAAGAAAATGTAGAGGGCAAAAAAGTAGTTTTAATAGATGATTCAATAGTTAGAGGCACTACAAGTAAAAGGTTAGTTGAACTTCTAAGAAAAGCTGGAGCAAAAGAAGTACACTTTAGAGTTTGTTCACCTGTAGTTAAATTTCCTTGCTATTTTGGAATAGATACTCCTTATAGAAAAGGTCTTATAGGAGCTAATATGAAAGTAGAAGAAATAAGACAAATAATAGGTGCAGATACTTTAGGTTATTTAACTCAAAAAGGCCTTTTAGAATGTTTAGGAGAAGGTGAAGGCTTTTGTTTAGGATGTTTTGACGGAGAATATCCAATTTCCGCTCCAATTAAATCAAGTGAAGATTAAAAACTTAAAGAGGCTTTAGTAATTATAAAATTTTGTAACTAAAGGCTTATAATAATCAATAATATTTGATTATTATGTATGTAATTTTAAGTGTAAATTGGGGAGTTATTATATTTAACTAGCATTTTATTGAATTAAGCCATAAGGATTAAGCTTTCTTCTTTAAAAAATATTTTGGAAAGAAGGGTAAAATAATGATAACATACAAGGATGCTGGAGTTAACATTGAAGAAGGATATAAAGCAGTACAGCTTATGAAAAATTACACTTTAAAAACTTTTACTAGTGGAGTTTTAAATGGACTTGGAAGTTTTGCAGGAATGTTTGAAATAGGAAGCGGTTATGAAAATCCTGTGTTGGTTTCTGGTACTGATGGTGTAGGAACTAAACTTGAAATTGCAATAAAATTAAATAAATTTGATACTATTGGAATTGATTGTGTAGCAATGTGTGTTAATGATATTTTGTGTCATGGTGCAAAACCATTATTTTTCCTTGACTATATAGCTTGCGGGAAATTAGATTCTAATATAGCAGCAGATATAGTGAAAGGAGTTTCTAAAGGCTGTATTGAAAGTAATGCAGCATTAATTGGTGGAGAAACAGCAGAGATGCCTGGTATGTATAAAGATGGGGATTATGATGTGGCAGGCTTTGCAGTAGGAATAGTAGATAAGAAAAATATAATAGATGGAAGCACTATAGAAGAAGGGGATGCGCTAATAGGTATTGCTTCTTCGGGAGTCCATAGTAATGGATATTCATTAGTTAGAAAATTAGTTGAAAATTATGATGAAGTTTTAGATGAGAAAACAATAGGAGAGATTTTACTTGAGCCTACTAAAATATATGTTAAATCTGTGCTTAATTTAATAGATAAATTTAATATAAAAGGAATGGCACATATAACCGGTGGTGGCTTTTATGAAAATATTCCAAGAATGTTTAAAGGAAACTTTACTGCTATTATTGATAAAAGTTCCTTTGAAATTCCTAAAATTTTTAAGTATTTAATGAAAAAAGGCGTAGAGGAGTCTCATATGTTTAATACTTACAATATGGGAATTGGAATGGTTTTATGTGTAAATGAAAGAGACAGTGAAAATATAATAAAGGTATTAGAAGAAATGGGAGAAAAGGCATATAAAATTGGTACTGTAACTGCTGGAGGTGAAGGAGTGTGCTTAAAATAGCAGTTTTAATATCAGGTGGTGGTTCAAATCTTCAAAGTATAATTGACAATATAAACTCTGGATATTTAAAAAACTGTACTATTGAATATGTTATTAGTGATAGAGAAAATGCCTATGGGATAAAGAGGGCAAAAGAAAATAATATAAAAACTATGGTTTTTGATAGAAAAAAATATAGTAAAGCTTTAAGTGATGAGATTCTAAAGGTGTTAAAGGATAAAGTTAATTTAATAGTTTTAGCTGGTTTTACCTCCATACTAAATGAAAGCTTTATTGAGAGCTTCAAAAATAAGATAATAAATATCCATCCTTCATTAATACCTAATTTTTGTGGAAATGGCATGTATGGTATAAAAGTTCATGAAGCAGCTATTAATTATGGAGTTAAGGTTAGTGGGTGTACTGTTCATTTTGTAGATGAAGGAACAGATACAGGGGCTATAATACTTCAAAAAACAGTAAATGTATATGGAGAAGATTCCCCTGAAGGGTTACAAAAGAGAGTTTTGATAGAAGAACATAAAGCATTACCAGAAGCTATAAAGCTTATAAGCGAAGATAAGATTAAGATTAAAGGAAGATTAGTTTACATAAAGGAGTAGTTGATATGATAAAAAGAGCATTAATAAGTGTTTTTGATAAAACCAATGTATTAGATTTTGCTAAATTTTTGGTAAGCAAGGATGTAGAAATAATATCTAGTGGTGGTACTTATAAATATTTAAAAGAAAATGGTATTGATGTAATAGAGGTATCAGAAGTTACAAAGTCAGAAGAAATGCTAGATGGTAGAGTTAAAACACTTCATCCAGCTATTCATGGTGGTATATTAGCACTTAGAGATAATGAAAGTCATATGAAAACTATAAAGGAAAGACAAATTAACACAATAGATTTAGTTTGTGTTAATCTATATCCATTCTTTGAAAAGGTCAAAGAAGATTTAACTTTTGAAGAAAAAGTTGAATTTATAGATATTGGTGGACCAAGCATGATAAGAAGTGCAGCTAAAAATTTCAAGGATGTACTTGTTGTAAGTGATATAAATGATTACGGTGAAATTATGAAGCAAATAGATGAACGTGGAGAGGTAGATTATGCTACTCGTAAAAAATTTGCAGCTAAAGTTTTTAATTTAACCTCTGCTTATGATGCAGCTATTTCAAAATTTTTACTAGAAAATGATGAAACATATGAAGAATATCTTTCTGCTTCCTATATAAAAAGTAAAACTTTAAGATATGGGGAAAATCCACACCAAAGTGCAGCAGTTTATAAAAATTCAGATGGTAGCGGAATGATGAATAATATAATAGAGTTAAATGGTAAGGAACTTTCCTATAATAATATTAAAGATATGGACATTGCATGGAAAGTAGTTAATGAATTTGAAGAAATAGCTTGTTGTGGATTGAAACATAATAGTCCTTGCGGAGTAGCAATTGGAGAAACTGTTAAAGAGGCGTACATTAAAGCACACGAATGTGATCCTATATCAATTTTTGGTGGAATAGTAGCAATAAATAATACTGTAGATAAGGATACAGCAGAAGAGATGGTAAAAACCTTTTTAGAAATAGTAATTGCTCCAAGCTTTACAGAGGAAGCTTTAGGCATATTAAAAAGAAAGAAAAACTTGAGAATAATAAAATGTAATTCAAAACCAATGAACAATAGAGAAATGGTAACTGTTGATGGAGGAGTATTAGTACAAAGTGTTGATAATAAATTAATAGATGAAATAAAGGTTGTAACTAAAAAGTTACCTAGTGAAGAAGAAATGAAAGATTTAATTATAGGCATGAAGGTAGCTAAATATGTTAAATCTAATGCTATTGTAGTAGTTAAAGAAGGAAAAGCTACAGGTATAGCAGGTGGGCAAGTGAATAGAATTTGGGCTACTACACAGGCATTAGAAAGAGGAAAAGGCGGATTTGTATTAGCTTCAGATGCATTCTTCCCATTTAGAGATTGCGTAGATGAAGCTGCAAAATGCGGAATTAAAGCTATAATCCAACCTGGTGGCTCTGTGAGAGATGAAGAATCAATAAAAGCTTGTGATGAACAAGGAATAGCTATGGTATTTACTGGATTAAGGCACTTTAAACATTAAAAATTGTCCATTGTCAATCATCAATTTTCAATTGAATAAAAGGTGGTATAACTATGAAGATATTATTAATTGGTAATGGTGGAAGAGAGCATGCATTAGCATGGAAAATGTCACAAAGCAGTTTAGTTAAAAAGATTTATTGTGCACCAGGTAATGGCGGTACAGCTTTTGAAAATAAATGTGAAAATGTAAATTTAAAAAACATTAATGAATATTTAACTTTCGCATATGAGAACAAGATAGATCTAACTGTAGTTGGTCCAGAGACACCTCTTTGTAATGGAATTGTAGATATCTTTAAAGTTCATGATTTAAAGATTTTTGGACCAAGTAAAGAAGGAGCAAAGTTAGAAGGCAGTAAGAGCTTTTCTAAAGCTTTTATGAAAAAATACAGGGTAAAAACAGCAGAATATGAAAGCTTTAATAATGTAATAGAAGCTTTAAAGTATATAGAATACTGCAATTTTCCTGTAGTTATTAAAGCAGATGGATTAGCGGCAGGAAAAGGTGTTGTTATAGCTAATAATAGGGAAGAAGCCAATAATACAATAAAAGAATTTATGGAGAAGGATATATTTTCTGGAGCAGGGAAATCTATAATTATAGAGGAATTTTTAGAAGGTGTGGAGGCATCAATACTATCTATAACTGACGGAGAAACTATTATACCTTTTATATCTTCAAAAGATCATAAAGCTATATATGATGAAAATAAAGGACCTAATACAGGGGGAATGGGCACTTTAGCACCTAATCCTCACTGTAATGAAGAAGTTTTAAAAGAGTTTTATGAAAATATCATGTCTCCTACATTAAAAGGAATAAAATCAGAAAATATGGATTATGTAGGAATAATATTTTTTGGATTAATGATTACCAAAAAAGGCATTTATTTATTAGAGTATAACGTAAGGATGGGCGATCCTGAAACTCAGGTTGTACTTCCACTAATGGAAAGTGATTTAGTACACCTTATGATGGAAGCATTAGATAAAAAATTAAATAGAAATAAGGTACTATTTAAAAAAGCTCATGCATGTTGTGTGATAGCTTCATCAGATGGATACCCATTAGAATATAAAAGCGGATTTGAAATAACAGGATTAGGTAATATAGATAGTAAAGTCTTCTTAGCAGGAGCAACAAGAACAGATAGCCAACTTTTAACTTCAGGTGGAAGAGTTTTAGGAATTACAGCTTTAGGAGAAAATATAGAAGAAGCAAGAGAAAAAGCTTATAAGGATATAAAAAATATAAATTTCAATGGAATATATTATAGAAATGATATAGGAAAGTTGTAAATATAACAAAAGGTAACCATATTGTCCTTAAAATAAAAGGATATATGGTTATTTTTGTTTAAGAGACAGTTAATAAGTATAGGGTTCCTTAATGAAAATTTAGCTTATATATGATTTTAGATTTTATAATAAAATTTTTACAATGAATTAAAAATGAAAAATGAAGAATTATGGTTAAAACTCCACAGTCAAAGCCTTTGGAGTTTTTTAAAATAAATTTTATTTTAGAAATTCACTAACAGTGAATTTCATCGTAAATTTTTCATTTTTAATTATTAATCCTTAATTTCTAAGGGGTTAATCTATTTTTATAGAAAATTTATTTTCTAGAGTATATGGTAAATTTTCCTATTGTATTCCTATAGTAGAGGATAGGAAAAGTTAAAAATAAATGTAGAATTTGTATTATTTAGATAAGAATTTTTAAATGATTATTTTTGAAGATGTATAAAATACTGAATAATGAAAAATTCTATGATATAATATTATCTGTGTAATAAGGAATTAGGCAAAATTTAGGAGTTGATAGATTTGAATTTATTTAAAAAGTTTGTTAAGGAATGGGGTATACCTATACTATGTGCTGTAGGATTAGCACTTTTAGTTAATAAATTTATTTTTTTTAATGTTAGTGTTCCTACAGAGTCTATGTATCCTACAATACAGCCAGGAGATAAAATTTTTGTAACTAGGAATTATAGTGAAAAATCTCTGAAAAGAGGGGATATTTTAGTTTTTCATTCTAAAGAGTTAGGTGAGGATTTGATAAAAAGGTTAATCGGGCTTCCAGGGGAGACTATAAATGTAAAAAGTGATGGAACGGTATATATAAATGGCGAAAAATTAGATGAACCATATGTAATATATAATAGTGATAAAGAAGTTACATTACAGGTACCTGAAAATTCCTATGTATTTATAGGGGATAATAGAGCAAATTCATTTGATGCAAGATATTGGGAAAATCCGTACATATCATACGATGATATAATGGGAAAAGCAAGATTTATAATAAAGCCATTTTCTAGATTTGGAAAACTACAATAGTAAAAAACACTAGTAGCTTAAGTTACTAGTGTTTTATTAAATTTATGAAAACTATATATTAATTTTAGAAATCAATATAAATTCTCTATAAAAATAAAAAGTTACTATTTGAATATAAATTTAAAATAGTTTAAATATTGATAAAATAAAAAATATCCTTGTTGAGTTTATTTCTAAAATATGTCATAATAACACTATATTTATATAATTAGTTAATAAATAATTAATAGAAATTCATAAATAAGAGAAAATAATTTAATGGAAGATATTAATATATAATTTTTATGAAGGGAATGAGTAGTTATGGAAATTAATAAAAGAATTGACGAAATGAGCAATGATATAATAAATTCAGTAAAAGAAATAGTTAAAATAAAAAGTCTTGAAGGAGAAGCAAAACCTGGGATGCCTTTTGGAGAAGAAGTAGATAAGGCACTTCAATGTGCTCTTGAAATTTCTAAAAAATTAGGATTTAAGACAGTAAATGTTGATGGCTATGCAGGCTATGCAGAATATGGAGAAGGAGAAGAATATATTGCTGCATTAGGTCACATAGATTTAGTACCAGAAGGAGATGGATGGATATATCCTCCATATGGAGCAGAAATTCATGATGGTAAGATGTATGGAAGAGGTACAACAGATGATAAAGGGCCTATCATTGCATGCCTTTATGGTCTAAAAGCTATAAAAGATGCAGGACTTCCATTATCTAAAAAAATAAGAATAATATTTGGAACCAATGAGGAAACTGGTGGAGAAGATATACCTTACTATTTACAAAAAGAATCAGCACCGGTAGCAGCATTTACTCCAGATGCAGATTTCCCAATAATAAATGGAGAAAAAGGAATAACTATATTTGATTTAGTTAAAAATTTTACATCAGCCCCTATTGGAGACATAGTTATAGAAAATATAATAGGTGGAAACGCTGCTAACATGGTACCAGATTATGCAGAAGCATTATTAATATGTAAAAATACTGCAGAAGTTGTTGAGAAATTAAAAAAATTCGTTTTAGATAATAAATATGATATGACCTCAGAAGTAAATGGTTCTGAAGTTAAAATTAAATCTATAGGAATTTCAGGACATGGAAGTACTCCTGAACTAGGAAAAAATGCTATAATGCAGCTTATAACATTCTTATCATCATTGGACTTAGGAAATGACGAATTATCTAATTACGTTAAATTCTTAGGAGAAAAAATAGGAATGGATCTTAATGGAGAAGGTTTTGGTATATATCTTGAAGATAAAGATTCTGGAAAACTATCTTTTAACGTAGGTAAGATATCTATAAATAAAGATAGAGGAGTAATCACTTTAAATTTAAGATATCCTGTAACAAAAACATTAGATGATATGATGAAACCATTAAATAAAACGCTGGAGGGAACTGGAATAACTATAGAAAACTTTTCTCATCAAGCACCACTATACTTTTCACCAGATCATCCACTAATTCAAACTTTGGCCAAAGTTTATAGTGAGCAAACTGGCAAAGAGGCAGAATTAATTTCAATAGGTGGAGGTACTTATGCTAAAGAAATGCCAAATACAGTTGCTTTTGGACCAATATTTCCAGGAGAACCAGATACAATACATCAACCTAATGAATATATAGAAGTAGAAGATTTAATAAATATAACGAAAATATATGCACATTCACTATATGAGCTGGCGAAATAGTTAATATAGTTGCAATTAATAAGACATGTTCAAAAATTAACTAGTCAGAATGATAGTCTGTTTTTCATTAGATTATGTCTTTTAAACTTCATGGTAGTTTAGCTTTCATGGAAACCTATTGACTTATCTAATGTAAAATATACGAATTGTTTTTGACTAGTTATTTTCTTTTAAATGTCTTATAAATATTTTATAGATATGCAAGGAATAAAGTGGTATAATATGTACATATTGTTAATTAGTTTATTAAAAGTTAATTTGTTAAGTATTTCACCAAATTTTTATAACTTTTAATTATTATGTTTTAATTAATTAAATATCTATTTAGTGTGATATAATTATATTTAAAATCATATAAGGTGTCTAAAATAAGATATATTAACAACTAATTAATTACTTTTTAAGATGCTTAAAATTTTTTATTAAATACATAGGTTTAGGTGAAAAAAATGTAGGAAAAAGCAATTATTGTAGGATTATTAACATTCATATTAAGGATATTAAAAGTATAAATAAAATTTATGACTAACTTTATCTATAAAATTTTAGCAATATTAACATTATAAAGATTGTTGAAAAATTAAAAAGGCAAGAGTGTATAATTTATTAACAGATTAAGCTTAGAAAACTTGGATAATAATAAATTATTATTAATAAATATAAATAAAATTATGAAGGGAACTAGAGAAATATTGCAAAAGCCTACTTTAAAAAAGATATAAAATTTAAGAAATATTAAAGATATTAATGTATGTAAATATATATTATAACAACTATTTATTAGTTGATAATAAGGAGAATAATAGCTTAAATTATAATATGAAAAGAACATAACCTAAGCTAAAAATAAATATATAATATTATAATTAATAAATTTTATGTAAAATAGGAGAAAACAAATGGTTATATTGCCAATAATATCATTAATAATTATAATAATGGTGTTATTTACACCTATAGTTAATTCTACATTAATAGCCTTAGGATTTATTTTCATAAGTATAGTTAGTTCCATTATATCCATTAAATATGCTTCTACTGCAAAAAGAGTTAATAATAAATTAGCTAAGGTAACGATAAATTTATGTTCAGTAATTATTATTATGAGTACGTTCGCATTAGCTTTTATTATAGTATTAAATATATTAACTTGCTTAACTTAAATATAAAGGTATAATGTAATATTGAGATTTAGTCTTTATTTATATAAAATATTTTTAATAAATACATAGTTACATTGTTACATTAAAATTTACATGGAGAATTTATTTTATAATATAATAGAGCAGTACTAGAAATATTTTATGTAATTTGGTAGAGTAAAATAAAGATAATTCACTAGATTTATATACGAAGGTTTATGTTAATACTATTTAATATAAACCTTTATATTTTTTAAACACTAATAAAGTACATTCAAAAAATAGTTAGTTAATCATCAATTTCTTTATCATACTGTTTGTCATAATTTGGGCTATCATAGAAATTATCTATCTGCTTAATGCAAAATATAATTCACATCTTTGAACTGCTATTTTATTTTAGATATCTAATATTATTTAATTTTACATATAATGAGAATTTAATCTTACACAATTATAGTAATGTTAAAATCTTATATTACTTTATTAAGAAAGGAAATGATATTTTGCACAAGAAAGAAATAGAAGAAAAACTTAGAAAAGAATTGGAATTTTCATTGGAAGAAGAAAAGTTAAAAGAAGTTATAGAAGTATTGAATCAAGAGATATTACAGAACTTAGAAAAACGTAAAGAGGTTACTAAATATATATTAGACTATAGAAAAGGGATTCTTGATGAATATAAAGATGATGAGGATAAAATAATAGAATACTTTGATCATGAAAGATTTGTTAAAGAAGAGGCATTTAAAACTATAGATAGAAAGCTCAAAGAATTTAACATACTTAAAAGTTCTCCTTATTTTGGAAGGATAGATTTTAGAGAAGAAGATTTTGGTGTTGAAAAAATTTATATAGGACGTTTTGGAGTGACACCAGAGGACAGCTTTGAACCTCTTATTATAGATTGGAGAGCACCTATAGCATCACTTTTTTATAATGGAACCCTAAATGAAGCACATTATGAAGCACCTATGGGAAGAGTAAAAGTAAATATATTAGCAAGAAGGCAGTTTATAATTAAAAAGAGTATTTTAGAAGGAATGTTTGACTCAGATATAAATATTAATGATGAAATACTTCAAATGGTATTAAGTAAAAATTCTTCTGAAAAACTAAAAGATATAATTATGACCATACAGAAAGAACAGGATGATATTATAAGAGAAGAAAAAAATAAAGTAGTTGTGGTTGATGGAGTAGCAGGAAGTGGAAAAACCACTATAGCTCTTCATAGAGTGGCATATCTTTTATATAATTATAGAAATCTTTTAGAAGATAAGGTACTAATTCTAGGACCTAATAGTATATTTATGGATTATATTTCTGAGGTATTACCTAGTCTTGGAGAAAGTGGAGCAAAACAAAATACTTTTTTAGATTTTGCATTAGACCTTTTAGATATTGAAGAAGTATTAACATTAAAAGAAGTCATGGAAAAAATATTAAAAGGTGATGAAGAATTTGGTAAGGATATAGCTTATAAAGCCTCTTTAGACTATAAAAATTATCTAGACAATTATATAGAAAATCTTAATAAAGGTTACTTTGAATATAAGGACATTATCTTTAGAGATAAGATAGTTATACCTAAAGATGAAATGGAAAAGATGTTTAATGTCTACTTTAGTAGTTTACCTTTATTTAGACGTAGTAAGAAAATAAAAAGAATTATATACTCTAAACTAAAAGATGTCAGAGATGAAGAGTTTAGAGAAATTGAAAAGAAATATAAAGAAGAAAAAGAGGCTATTCCTAAAGATGAATTACTACTTAATATAAATAACTTAGATTTTCAAAGAAAGCTTAGAATAAGAGAGCTTATCCAAGATTTAATGAGCCTAAAAAAGAATTTAACTTATTTAAACTCACCAGATATTCTCAAGTTATATAATGAAATTAATAATAATAAAGAGCTACATGAAGGTGACTTAGGTGCAATACTTTATTTAAAGGTTAAATTGGAAGGGCTAAAATTAAAAGAAGAAATTAAGCATATAGTAATTGATGAAGCTCAAGATTATTCACTTCTACAAATTATTGCAATTAAAGAATTAACTAGATGTAAATCTTTTACTATTGTAGGAGACAGCAATCAAAGAATACTTCCTATTCAAGGTAAAGTGGCCATATCAAATATGGAAGATTATATTGAAGATTTCGATGTAGAACATTTTGACCTTCATAAGAGTTATCGTTCTACTAGAGAAATAATGGAATATGCTAATAATTTTTTAACTAATAGTAACATAGTACCATTAGTTAGAAGTGGTAAAGAAGTTAAAGAAATAAATTTAGAAAATAGCGATGAGTTAAATGATAAAATAGTTGAAATAGTTGATAATATGAGAAGTGAAAAATTAGAAAATATTGCTATTATTACTTACAACAATGAAGAGGCACGTGAACTAAATGAAGGATTAAAACATAAGTTGAATTTTAAATTAATAGATAAAGATTATATACAATACTCTCATGGTGTTGTAGTAATACCTTCTTATTTTGCAAAAGGACTAGAGTTTGATGGAGTAATAATAGTTAAAGAAAATAATTTTATAGAAGAAGGATATAGTAATGCTAACAAATTGATGTATGTAATGGCGACAAGAGCACTACATCAACTATATGTAATAAGTAAATAGTTTATAGCTTAAATCAATGCACAATTCAAAGTTCATAATTTACAATGCAGAGGAAATTAGTTTTGATTGAATTAATTTCTTTAACTATTTTTTATTAGCAATGCAATTGCTAGTTTTTCACCTATGGGTAACAGTTTAATCAATAGAGAATTGAGAATGGAAAATTCACAATTAATGAATAAAAAAATCGTGATTCAATCACGATTTTTTTATCTTATTATAGCAATTAACCTTTCAATCCAGAATAAAGTGAGTATACCAGCAGTAAAGAAAAATAACCTTCCCTCTTTTTTCTTATTTCTAGCATATATAGTCTTTATTCCAATAAATATAAAACCTACTATTAAAAATCCGTTAGCAACTAAAATTGATATAATTTTTTGCTCTTCATTGAGATTCTCATAAAATATAGAAAAAATACTAACCACAATAGCTATAAAAGGAAATCCCAAAGTAGTTATTTTATATATTAAAGAGTTTTCATTTTTAAAATCCATAAATTAAGTCATCCTTTCATAATTTTTATACAACTAAATAGTATATAACATTTTAATTTATTATAAAAGTCATATATATTATTATAAAAATAAATTCTACTAAAGTATTTTAAGTAAAGATAGGCAAATTATAAAGTTTATTTAAGAAAAACAGCAATAGATTACATAAAAGTTTACTATAATACGATATTATTTTGTCATATAATCGGCAAATTTATAAAAAATTCCTATAGTTTAAAAATGTGATACCATATTTATAGGATTTTATAACAGACAAGGGAGATAGAAAGATGAAACAAAAAATACTTATGTGTAAAGCTGCCTTTATGTTTTTTCTAGGATTAATGGGCGGAGGTATACTAGGAACATTAATACTGGGAAGAGAAAAAGGCGTACTATATTATCAAATAGGAATTCCACTATGCATATTATTAGCAATAATTGCTATTTACTTTTATAGCAAAGAAAAGAGATATAAAAAAATACTTTATTTAAAAGAAAACTGGCCTAATGAAGTAGAAACTAAAAGAGATTTTAATAAAATTGTTAAGTTTTTTAAAGATATAAGCATTGATTTTTATGGTAAAAAGATAGGGTATACTATTGATGATCAAACTGCTAATGATTTAGACTTAAATGATGTTTATAAAAAGATTGATAGTACAATTACAACAGCAGGACAGCACATGCTTTATCATATTTTAAGAACTCCTAAATTAAAAAGGGAAGAACTTAAAAATAGAGATGAGATTATAGAATTATTTCAAAATGATAATAAGATAAGAGAAGAAATTCAAGTTAATTTGACTAATTTAGGAAAACAGGGAAATGGAGATATAATAAATTTATTTAATAGTACAACTAAAGTAGATAAAATGAAGAAATATGTTTATAGTTTTTTAGCTCTAATACCAATAGTGGCAGGAGCGAGTTATTTTATTGTAGGCAGTAAAGCTATTTTATATATGATTATATCATTTACTGTTAATACTTTTATCCATCATAAATCCACTAGCGAAATAGTGGATGAAGTAGATTCTATCGCTTATCTAGGAAACTTAATATCTATAAGTAAAAATTTATGTAAAATTAAAAATCAACAGTTAGAGGATAAAATTAAAAATATAAATGATAATTTAAAATATTGCAATACAATAGATAAAAAAGCTATATTCTTATCTTCCGCTGAAGGTGTAGATATTTTAATGGATTATGTAAATAGCATATTCTTAACGAAAATTAGAGCCTATTATAGCATAATTGAAATAATACAAAAAAATAGGGAGCATTTAATAGAAGTATATAGTACTTTAGGTGAACTAGATGCTTTAATTGCTGTAGCGGCATATAGGGAAAGAGTAAAGGGATATTGTAAACCAAATTTTGTAGACAATGATCAATATATATCAATAGTTGAGGGAGTCCATCCTCTTATTGATGAACCAATAGCAAATAGCGTAACCCTTGATAAAAAAGGTATTATACTTACCGGATCAAATATGTCTGGTAAATCTACATTTTTAAGAACTATAGGAATTAACATATTATTAGCTCAAACAATATATACTGTATGCGCTAAAGAATATAAAGGAAGCTATTTTAAATTATTAACTTCTCTTAGTATTACGGATGATGTAAATAGTGGTAAAAGTTATTATTTAGGAGAGGCGGAAGCATTACTTAGAATTTTAAATTCTTTAGAAGGAAATATAACTACATTTTGTATGATAGATGAGATATTTAGAGGCACAAATCCTATTGAAAGGGTTGCATCATCAACAGAAATTATTAAATATATTATGGATAGAAACGCTTTAGCACTTATAGCAACTCATGATTTAGAACTTACAGAGGTTGCTAAAGATAAGTATGAATGCTACTATTTCTCAGAATTAGTAGATGAAAAAGAAGGATTAAAATTTGATTATTTAATGAAAAAAGGAGTATCTCCAACAAGAAATGCAATTAAGCTCTTAAAATTTATAGGATATCCTGAAGAAATAATTGAAGGAGCTAATGAGAGAGTAACTATGGCATTAAAAAGTCAATAACAAAGCTATATATTTACTAGAGAATATATAAAATAAAGTTGATTAAATGTTGAAAGTTCAACATATTATGGAGGTTGGGAGAATGGAATTAACTATACTTCATACCAATGATATTCACAGTAATTATGAGAACTTTTCTAAAATAGTATCTAAAATAGAAGAATTAAAAGATGAAAATACTATAATTCTTGATGGAGGAGATTTTGCTGACTTTAAAAGAATGGAGTTACAGGGAACCGATGGAATTGCTGCAGTAGATTTATTAGAGTATAGTGGATATGATGCAATATCTATAGGAAATAATGAGACTTTTAATGGACTTGATATACTAACGAGTATGGCAACTGCATCAAAGGTTCCATTTTTAGGCTGTAATCTTTATAAACTAGGATTTGAGAATATTAAAGGAGTTAAAAAGAGTACAATAATAAATAAAAATGGTGTAAGAATTTTAATTATAGGGGCATCTCCTGACTTAGGAGTATTTAATACATTAAGTGGTATAGAAACCAAAGATCCCATAGAGTGTATAAAGGAAGAAATAAGATTACATAGTGGAGACTATGATTTATGTCTAGTCTTATCTCATTTGGGAATGGATAAGGATAGAGAAATTGCAGAAAAGATAGATGAGGTTAATGTAATAATAGGAGGTCATTTTCACATATTAATGGACAAACCAGAAATAATTAATAATACTATTATACATACCTCTGGATGTTACGGAGAGAATTTAGGGTTATTAAAAATTAAGATTTATAAAAATAGTGTAGAATTATTAGAAGGTAAAAATATAAATGTAAATACTTGCGATTTATGCAAAAATGTAATAAACATATTAAAAGAAAATAAAGAAAAAGCATTAGATAATTTAATGAAGCCATTATATAGCATTCCTATTGATTTATGGCATGATGTGGCAGAAGAAAATCCTATTACAAACTTACTTGCAGATGCCTTAGCTCATGTATTTAACTGTGATATAGGCATTATAAATAGCGGAGTAATTAATGGAGGGATTAGAAAGGGTGAAATTTCAAATAAAAAGATTTTTGAGATATGTACATCACCTTTAAATCCAACTTACTTTGAAATACAAGGAAAATATTTAAGAGAAGCTTTCCAGTGTTCCTTAGATAGCGATATTTGTTTTATGGATGGAAGTGGACCAGGTTTTAGAGGAAAATATTTAGGCAGAATTCATGTTTCTAAAGCATTAATAGAGCATGATGGTAGAAAGGTAAAGGATATTTTTATTAGTGGAGAAAAACTTCAAGATGATAAATGGTATAGAGTGGCAACATCAGATTATCTTCAAAGAGGAACAGGATATGAATCACTAAAAAATAATAGAAATGAAATATATAATAAAGAATACTTAAGAGATGTATTAAGAGAATATATGGGAAAAAGAGAATTTTTAGAGGAAGCTATTAAAGATAGATGGATATTAAAGAAAAATTAAAGATACTTTTATATTTTTAAAACATGGTTTAGAAACCATGTTTTTCTATTATCAACACTAATAATAGAGATTTATTTAAAATATGATTTTAGAACATTTTATTTAAGAAAGTTGTTAAATAATACTATTTAATATAGAATGATTATTATGAATTTAAAATATTTGATATAAAGAGAGGATTGGTTATGAAGGCACAATCTACAGGCAAAGGTTTTTTAGTATTATCTATATCTTCATTAATTGTAAAATTGATCGGATTATTGAATGTACCTATACTAAACATAATTATTACCACAGAAGGTTATAGTGTCTATAATATTGCCTATATGGTTTTTGCTTTTATATACACTATTAATTTAGGTGTATCTGTAGCAATATCTAAGGTAGTATCTCATTATACATCTATAGATAATGAAAAATCTTCTAGGCAGTGTTTTGAAAACGCAAAAATAATTATTTATATATTCGGTATTGGAATAGGATTAATTATGTTTTTCTTTTCAAAGCCTTTAGCAAACTTATTGAATTATCCTGAGGCATATTTAACAATAAAGATGCTTTCGCCTACAGTTTTGATATCAGGCATACTAGCGGCTTATAGGGGATACTTTCAAGGAAAGAGAAACATGATTCCTACAGCTATTTCAGAAATAGTTGAGCAAATTATAAATGTACCAGTGAGTTTATATTTTGCTTCAAAATGGATTGAAGGTGGTATAGTAAAAGGATGTGCAGGGACTACTATAGGATCTTTTATGGGAGCTCTAATAGCATTAATTTATTTAAGGATTCTTTTTATAAAATCAGAAAAAGAGAAATATAGCTATAGCTTTTTACCACATATAGTAAAGGAAATATTGAAATATGCTATTCCTATAGTCTTAATTTTGGGATTACAGCAATTTGTCAGTGTGGTGGATTCGGCGCAGATACAGGGGAGGCTATTGTATATTGGATTTGGTGAATCTAAAGCAAAGAAACTTTCTGGTATATTAGGGAATTTTAATACTTTAATTAATGTACCTATGACTGTAATCTCTTCATTATCTACAGCATTACTTCCATCTATAACTTCTTCTTTAGCATTAAAGGATGATATAAATTTACAAAATAAAATATCCTATGGATTTAAACTTTGTATATTAATTTCAATACCAGCATTTGCAGGACTTACAGTTTTAAGTTCTCCTATATATAAAATGCTATATCCTACTGCGTCAGAAGGGTATATTCTTATGAAATATGGTGCCATTATTATATTATTATGGTCTATAATGCAAATTCAAGTTACTATACTTCAAAGTATGTCCAAAACATATAGATTGTTTTTACACATATTTATAGGAGATGTATTTAGAATAGTGGTAAACTATGTTTTAGTAGGAGTGCCTTCTATAAATATCAAAGGTGCAATAGTGGGAATAGGTATGGGTTTTTTAATTCCAGTTATTTTAAATCAATATTATATAAATAAGAAGTTAAATATAAAATTAAGATTATATAATTTTAGTTTAAAGGTAGTAATTTCATCTTTAATTATGGGAATAGGCTGTTATATTTTCCAAATCAATTTATTAAATATATTTAACAAAATAGTAAGTAGTGATTATATAGCTAATGTACTATCCGTATTAATTTCAGTACTTTTGGGTATTGGAATCTATGGCTTTTTAGTATATGTACTAGGAAGCAGTTAAAAAAGAAGAAATTAAATTTTTTATAAAACGGTAATAGATATATAGATAAACTACCTTAAAAATTAATTTATAGCTAAACTTTATTCAATTGAGAATTGAAAATGGACAATTGACAATTAAGGTGAAAATTAATTTTTATAAATTAATTTTTTAAAAAGAATGAATTTAAAACTTTTCTTATAAAAGAAGTATCAATAATTGTTCATTGCCAATCGTTAATTCTTAATTTTATATTAATGTAAACTTAAATAATTTAATAGCACAATTTTATATGAATTCATAGATTAAATTTGGAACTGGTATATCTATATAGATGGAAATATAGTATATATTTTAACTATTAAAACAAAATAAGGTTTAAATTTAAAATAACCGCACAACCATTAAATTTGGAAGTGCGGTTCTCTTAAAACTAAGTATATTTAAATAATTTTACATCTAATATATAAATTTATTTAGTATTGTTTTCTTTTAAATATTCTTCTTCATATTTTAATAATTTATTTATAACTTCATTTGTTACAGCATTGACTTTTTCAAAATCCATATTTGGTATATATAATTTTTCAAGTTCATCATGTAATGCCTTAGCATTTTCTATACAAGATAAAGCTTTATTTAATAGTATATAAAAGGTGTTTTTTACCTGTTCGATTTCATCCTTATTTTTTTCTATAGAAGATGAATTAAGGAAACTACTCATGTCGAATATTCTTCCATCAAAAGTAAGTTTATTAATTTCATTTGAAGTAATAATAGCTGTATTTAATTCAGGGATTAAAACATGTTCAATCTTATCTGGCATTAGTGGAGTATGAAGTACTTCTACATAATATCCTCTTCTAACACCTTCTTCATATAAGTACTGAAGAACATCAGTCTTTCCTGTACCAGGAGGACCTTTTAAAATATATATATTTTCATAGTCTTCAATTAAATTTGTTATAAAGCTTATGACTCCAGCTGGAGTAAAGGCAGTAGCGAATAAATGTCTGTCATAGCCTAATTTAGAGATATCTTTTTTAAATATGGTATTTTTTAATTCCTCTTTAAATACATTTATTTTGTTCATGTTCAAAGCATCATTATTGAAAGTATACCAGTCTTCATAAATATCTTTTGCAGCAGCTAAAAACCTGTAAGCTCTTTTGAAAGTTTTACCTATTTTTTTATTACTATCAATAATTAAATCTTTAGAATCTTTAAAATCATCTTCTCTCCAACATTCACCCATGTTTAATATTTCATCTACTGCACCAGGATTTATTGGATCAACCACATGAGGTGATGTTGCATCTAACAGTGCAACATTAAGTCCTTTAACTACAACTCCATCTAGAGAATTGCTGTCAGAGGAACAATGATGATATTCTACAGTATATCCCTTTTCTAAAAATAAATTGCCAACTTTTTTCATTAATGAAGATTTTCCAGTACCAGGACCACCCTTTATACATATAATTCTTCTAGCTTCATCTTGAGAAAGAATATATCTGTAAAGTGAATAAAATCCTTTAGATGTATTCCCACCTAAAAAATAGTGCCTTTGCTTTTTTAACATATAAGATCACACTCCATAATTTCATATCAGTATATGATATTCATTTATTTGCAAAAAGTTAACATGTAATACTTTTAAATGTATGCAACCTATATTATACTATAAACCGAAGAAATGGTTAACATTTATGTGCAATATTAGCAAATCAATGGATTTTATATGATGATTTTAGAAAATATAAATCAAGTTTTCAATATAAATGAAAAATGAAGTATTATGGTTAAAAGTTCGCCGTCAAAGCCTTTGAAGTGTTTTAGAATAAATTTTATTTTAGAAATTCACTAAGAGTGAATTTTTTCCTAAATCCTTCATCTTTAATTATTAATCTTTAATTTTTAAGGAGCTAAGCTATTTTTATAGAAAATTTATTTTCCATAATATATTTTAAATTTTCATATTAAATCCTGATAGCAAATACATTTATGTTTGTATTAAACCTTAACTTTATTGCAACTTATATAAGATATTAAATTTTATATAATAATATATATTCTTTGTTAAAGATAAAAATATTATTTTAAAAATTTATTATGATGTAATATAAAATTGAAATTTGAGAAATTAATATAGATTAGTAAGATTATAAAAAGATATATATTTAATTTATAAAATAATCCCATGTACAAATTTTGTACATGGGGTTTGTAATTAATATAAATTTTAATGAAGTACTATAGTCTTTTCTTATTCCACTCCAAGATAATCTTTATCTATAGTTATAATAACATTATATTTGGAGTGAATTTTTTTAATTGAATTATCTATATCTTTAATCAGCTTATGCTCTTCATCTTTTGATAGATGATGGCTTACATCTATAACTGCATCAAAAATTAAGTTTTTAATCTCACCTTCTCCTACAACTCTAAAGTCATGTATAGATTTTATTATAGGAAATTCTTCTAAAACTTCATTTAGTATATTTTTATCATTTAAAACATCTTCACTATTTGTATTAATAGGATCCATGTGAATAACTAAATAAATATCAAGTTCTTTAGAAACTTCTTTTTCTGCTTTATCTATAATTTCATGAATTTTTACTATAGAAATATTACAAGGTACTTCAGCATGTATTGAAGCTATTATTCTTCCAGGTCCGTAATTATGAATCATTAAATCATGTACACCACATATATTGTCATAACTTAATACTGATTTTTGAATACTTTCTACTAATTCTTTATCTGGTGCCATACCTAATAATGGATTTAGAGTATCTTTTACTAAATTATAACCTGCATAAAGGATTATCAATGATACTACAATTCCCATGTATCCATCTAGTGGAAATGAAAAAAAATTAGAGAGTACGAAAGATAATGCTACAGTGCTTGAAGATATAACATCACTTAAAGCATCTACAGATGAAGCTTTAAGTGCAGAAGAATTGATAGTTTTTCCAACATATCTATAAAAGCTACTAAGCCATATTTTAAATAAAATAGATACTAAAATTAATAAGAATGGTATTAGAGAAAAATTTACTGGTGTTGGGTTTTTAATTCTTTCTATTGAACTTAAAATAAATTGAAATCCTACAATCATTACAATAAATGCTACAATAAGCCCAGAAATATATTCAATACGTCCATGTCCAAAAGGATGCTCTCTATCTGCAGGTTTACTAGCAAGCTTAAATCCAAAAATAGTTATTACTGATGAACCAACATCTGATAGATTGTTAAAGGCATCAGCTATTACAGCAATACTATTACTAAAAATACCTATTGTAACTTTTATTCCGAATAATAATAGATTTATCAATATACCTATAATTCCACCTAGATATCCATATTTTTCCCTTACATCTTTGTTTTTTACATTATCATAATCCTTTATGAATTTTCTTACAATTAATTTAGAAATCATCTAATCACCTCAATGAAGCATATTTATTATGACTAAATTATACCATAATATAATAAATATGTTTTAACAATACAATTAACTGTAAAAGATAAAATTGAATTTAAAATTTGTTTAAAGGGTTTTCTATATAGATTATAATTTAAAGAGTACTTTCAATAATTTATGCTATATCTTATTATTTCAAAAATTCATAGAAATATTATGGAGAAATTTGTTATACTAAAGGTAATAGATATTTTCGGAGGTGTATAAAATGTCACAACAATTAGAGTTTGCAAGAGACCTTATTGATTTTTTATATGAAAGTCCAACTGCTTTTCATGCAGTTAAATCAATTAAGGAAAGATTAAATAAAGCTGGATTTAGAGAAGTTAAAGAAGAAGATAAATGGAATCTAGAAAAAGGTGGAAAATACTATACAACTAAAAATAATTCAGCATTAGTTGCTTTTGTTGTAGGTAATGGAGAAATAGAAGAACAGGGATTTAAACTAGTAGGTGCTCATACAGATTCACCAGGATTTAGAGTAAAACCAAATGCTGAAATGACCGTAGAAAACTCTTATGTAAGACTAAATACAGAAGTTTATGGTGGCCCTATATTAAGTACTTGGTTTGATAGACCTTTAGCTATAGCAGGAAGAGTGGTTTTAAAAGGTGAAAGTATACTTTATCCAAAAACAACACTTATCAATATAAATAAACCATTATTAATTATACCTAATATAGCTATACATATGAATAGAGAGGTAAATAAAGGTTTTGATATAAATGCTCAAAAGGATACATTGCCAGTTTTATCATTAGTAAATGAAAGTTTAGAAAATGGCAATTATTTATTAAATGCATTGGCTGAGGAATTAAAAGTATCTAAGGAAGAGATTATTGACTTTGACTTATATCTTTATGAATATGAAAAAGGAAGCATAATAGGACTAAATAATGAATTTATATCTAGTGGAAGATTAGATGACCTTCAAATGGTTCATGCAGGAATTGAGGCATTAATAAAAGCTGATATTACTAAAGGAACTAATGTTATGGTTTGTTATGATAATGAAGAAGTGGGAAGTTCAACTAAACAAGGTGCGGATTCTGACATGCTATCTAATATATTAGAAAGAATAGTACTATCTCAAGGGAAAGGTAGAGAAGAATTCTTTAGAGCATTAGCTAAATCTTTCATAATTTCTGCAGACAATGCTCATGCCGTTCATCCTGCTGCACCAGATAAACATGATCCAACAAACAGACCACTTATGAATAAAGGTCCAGTTATAAAAATAAATGCAAATCAAGCATATACTACTGATAGTGATTCTGATGCAGTTTATGAGGAGATTTGTAAAAGTGCGGCAGTACCTGTACAAAAGTTTGTCAATCGTTCAGACTTAAGAGGTGGTAGTACTATAGGACCTATAAACTCAACACACATTAACATTCGCTCAGTAGATATAGGAAATCCTACTTTAGCTATGCACTCAATAAGAGAACTAGCTGGAGTAGAAGACCATACTTATGTAATGAAATCTTTTATAGAATTTTACAATCTATAATTTTCAATTAATAAAATAGACCAGTATACTGGTCTATTTTTAAATTAAAGAATTATAAATTGCATAAGTGTCTTTGTCACTTCAAAAAAATCATTCAAAACTTCTTCTGCAAGGAAAAGTATCCTTAATTGTCCATTGTCAATCGTCAATTCTCAATTGTATAACTCTTGACTATAACTTTTATTATGATATAATAATATAAATTTTATATAAATATTTTATAATATGCTTTAATAATATAAAATATTTATAATATCTTCGTATAACCCCAATAATATGGTTTGGGGGTCTCTACCAGGAATCCAAAATTCCTGATTACGAAGAAGATACCTTATGGGTATTTTCTTCGTAATCAGGATTTTTTATTCTTTAACATTTATTATAGAAAAGGGGAGTAATATGGAATTGATAAAGTTACCTAAAATCGAACTACATTGCCACTTAGATGGTAGTGTTAGACCTGAAACAATTGTTGATATAGCACAGAAAGAGAATATAAATATTCCTAGTTCAGACATTAATATTATTAGAAATATGATGATTGCACCTTTAGAATGTACCTCACTTTCTGAATACTTAGAAAGGTTTGCATTACCTATAGATATTATGCAGTCTAAGGAAAGTTTAAGAAGAGTTGCTTATGAACTTATGGAAGATGCATCGAAAGAAAATACAAAATATATTGAAATTAGATTTGCACCACTACTTCATACTAAAAAAGGATTAACTATTGAAGAAATAATATCAAGTGTACTGGAAGGAATTAAAGATGGAGAAAATGATTATGATATCAAAGGTAATTTAATACTATCTTGTCTAAGGAATGCTCCTGTAAATACTGTTTATGATGTGGTTGAAGCGGGAAGAAAGTTCCTAGAAAAAGGTGTAGTAGCTATAGATTTATGTGGTAATGAAGAAGCAGAATTTTCTAAAAGATACATAGAGCCTATTGCATTAGCAAGAGAATATGGATATAGAGTTACTATTCATGCTGGTGAAACAGGAATTGGAAAAAATGTGTTAGATGCCGCAAAAATGCTTAAAGCTGAAAGAATAGGTCATGGAGTTTTTATAAAAGATTGTTCTGAAGCTTATGATATTGTAAAGAATAATGGAATCACACTTGAAATGTGTCCAACCAGTAATATTCAAACTAAGGCGGTAAATTCTTACGGAGATCATCCTATCTTTAATTTTTACACTGATGGAATAAAAGTGACAGTTAATACTGATAATAGAACTGTGTCAGATACAACCTTAAACAATGAATATGATGCTATATTTAAAGAATTTAGTTTAAACTATGAAAATTATAAAGAACTTTATTATAATAGTGTTAATGCAGCCTTTGTTAATGAAAAAATGAAGGAAGAATTAAGAAAATTTATATAAGCATTATTCGCAAAGTCGTGATTTATCACGACTTTTTATATATCATGCAATATTGAATTACATCACTATTGGTCAAGTTTATATTCTTTACAAGTTTAAAGCCAAAATGAGTATATAAATTTACATTTTTTACATTTTGAGTTTCTAAAGTACAACAGACTTTTCTTTCATCAGCTTCTTTTAAAATCTCATTCATAATCGTGCTCATATATTTTTTACCTCTAAAATTTTTTTGAACAACAATAAGATCTAGATGAATATATTCATTTTTTATTATATCTTTTATCCAAGCAGAACTCATTTTTTGTAGAGTAAAAAATCCTTTTATAAATGTTTTTACAGTTACATATTTACATATCTTAAAAGATTTTAATGTAGCTATAAAAACTTTAGAGATATATTGAAATGATGAGGTGAATTTTTCTGAATGAAATATAAGAGCAATGGCTTCCATATCTTCAGAGGTGCTATATAAACTACTATAATCGTAAAGCAATTCAATATAATTCTCAAAGAATATGTTCAATGCATCTAGCCTATTAGAAGTATGAGGAAGTATGTGTTCATATAGAGGATCATCTAAGAATTCCCTTGCAAAAATCTTTGAGGCCTTTTTTAAATCTTTTCTTGAGAGTTTAACTAAATTACAAATAATCCCACTCCTAAACTTTTTATTTTTAATTATTATAACTCATTAATTTTAATGAAGTAAAGCAAAACATATCTATAGTTAAACTACCTTAAAATTAATATATAACTATACCTTTATTTAAACAGAAATAATAGGACTATACCCTTTGATATAATCCTATTATTTCTGCTAAAATTTAGTGTTATTTTAAAATGTAACTTTTATTTAAAGTATTTATATTTGTTAAGTGTTGGTAAAAAGGTTAATATCATTAGGGATACCCCCATAATTAATATTTCACCTGTTGATTTTATTATGTTTTTATTTATAAGAAAAGCAACTAAAACCATATATCCACCAATGAGTAAATATAAAAATCTTTGGCAGAATATGAACCTTTTTTTATTTGATATAACTTTCCCATTTTCTTCATACATTGCAAGGATCTTTTTCCAAGGCATGAATAAGGCCAGTAAAAGCTGTAAAATTCCTGCAGCAATCAGTATTATAATAATTAAGTTTTTCAAATTAAATCCTCCCTACAATAAAGAACTATATTATAATTCAATCTTCTAATTCAACATTAATTACATTGTACACTATAGGGATACAATGTGAAAACTTAAAATATACTCTAGAAAATAAATTTTCTATAAAAATAGCTTAAATTATTAGAAGTTAAGGATTAATAATTAAGAATGAAGAATTTATGAAAAAATTTACTAAAGGTGAATTTCTTAAAATAAAATTTATTTAAAAAACTTCAAAGTCCTTGGCGATGCAGTCTTAACCATAATTTTTCATCTTTAGCTCTTAATTTTTTAATTCATAAAAAAGAATTTTTTAAAAACTAATTTTTAACAAACTTTATTCCAGAAAACTTAATATACAGTAATAAATTATGATTACCTAGGAAATAATATACAGGTGACAATATATATTGAAAGTGAGGATTTTTATGGAGTACATAGTTATATTATCGATAGTTTTCTTAGTAGCATTGAAAGTTGCTACATTAAGAAAATGTAGTGATGATTTATTGGATTATATTAAGATAGGTGAAAATAATAAAGAGGATTTAAATAGCTTAGCTATGGAACTTTCACAAAAATACAGTGATATAACTAATAAGAGCTGTAAAAAATCTCTAATTTATAATATTCAGAAGTGCTATAAAAAGATCATTGCTTGTCATGATGAAATAAATGAGGAGTATAAAAAAAATTGCGATATTATACAAGGTGGAGAATGGATATTAGATAATATGTATATTCTAGAGAAAGAATATCATGATATAAAACTTAATATGCCACATAAATATTACAAACATTTACCTGTAGCTAAAAGAGGTATATTTAAGGGATATCCTAGAGTTTATCAAATTGCGGTAGAACTTGTAAGTAATAGTGAAGGAAACTTAAATGAAAATATAATTAAAGAGTTCATTAACAGTTATCAAAAAGAAACTATATTGACCATGGGTGAACTATGGGCATTACCAATTATGATTAGAGCTGCTTTAATCCAAAATATAGGAAAAACTTGTGAAGAAATTTCTTTTACAGTGGGAGAAAAAAAGAGAGCAGAAATTTTGGCACAAGATATAATTAACAGTCAATTAGATGGAACTTTAAAAGATAATTTTTACGAAACACTAAAAAAGCAAAAAATAACTACTACTTTTGCAGATCATTTATTAAAACTTTTAAGAGATAATGGAATTGAAAATAATAAAATAAATAAAGTAATAGAGGATAAATTAGAACTTAAAGAAATTAATATAGACACAGTAATAGCTACTTCTTATAAGAGAGAAAGTAAATTTGAAACTATATTAGGTAATAGTATTACGTCTTTAAGAGATGTGGAAAGTTTAAATTATAAAAGACTTTTTGAAGAAATATCTATAGTTGAGCAAATATTAAAAGAAGATAAATTAGAAGTTTACAATAATATGGATTTTCAATCTAAGGATTATTACAGGCATGTAGTAGAAAAAATATCAAAGCAGAGTAATATTCCAGAATCTTATATTGCAAAAAAGGCTTTAGAATGTTCAAATGAAAACACAGAGAAACCTTATAAAAATCATATTGGGTACTATTTATTTGATGATGGAAGAAAAAATTAAATAAAAAGTTAAACATTAATTATAAAGGTTTTGAAAGATTGAAAAACTATATAAAAGGGAAAGCAGTTACATTTTATGTAACAACTATTATTTTATTAACTATTATTTTATCTACAACCTTTGTATATTGGAGCTATATAAATGATTACAATTTTAGGCTATGGAAATATATATTAGCGGTATTGATAACAGCAATACCTCTTAGTGATGTTGTAATTTCTATATTGAATTGGAGTATTACTCACTTATGCATTCCAACCATAATGCCTAGAATTGAATTTAACAATATACCAGATGAGTGTAAGACTGCAGTAGTAGTACCAACTATTATAAATGATAGTAAAAGAGCTAAAGAATTAGTGGATAATTTAGAAGTGTATTATCTAGCTAATAAAGATGAAAATCTGTTTTTCGTATTATTAGGAGATTTCAGAGATAGTGATAGAGAAGTATTAGAAGATGACAAAAAAATTAGTGAAGATACCATTAATTATATAAGAGAGTTAAATGAAAAGTACTGTAAAAATAAAGATGATAGGTTTTTCTTTTTATGTAGACATAGAGTATATAATGAGGGAGAAAATCTTTATATAGGTTATGAAAGAAAAAGAGGGAAATTAGCAGAGTTTAATGCTTTGTTAAGAGGGGAAGAAAATACAACTTATAATATTTTTAGTAGTAGCATTGAGGAGTTAGGAAAGATAAAATATGTAATAACTTTAGATGCTGATACAGTGCTTCCTAGAGAAGCAGCTAAAAAACTTATAGGTGCAATGGCACATCCTCTTAATGTTGCCTATGTAGCTAAAGAAAAGAAGACTGTATTAAGAGGTTATGGGTTAATGCAGCCTAGAATTAGTATAAGTCTTTTAAGTTCGAATAAGACTTATTTTTCCAATATATTTTCTGGAGAAACAGGGATAGATATCTATACTATGGCAGTATCAGATGTATACCAAGATCTTTTTGGAGAAGGTATTTTTACTGGTAAAGGTATTTATGATTTGGATGTATTTGAATATATGTTAAAAAATGAAATACCTGAAAATAGAGTATTAAGTCACGATTTATTGGAAGGTTCCTATGTTAGAGCTGGTCTCATAACAGATGTGGAATTAATAGATGATTATCCCGCTTATTATAATTCGAGCTCAAAAAGACTTCATAGATGGGTTAGAGGAGATTGGCAGCTTATTCCTTGGCTATTCAAGAAAAGTCCAATAAATAGATTATCTAAATGGAAAATCTTTGATAACCTTAGGAGAAGTCTAATTTCGCCTTCTATGATAATACTACTATTTTTTACTTTAATAAAACTATTGCCTGATGGAACTGATAAATGGTATATGGTTGCATTTATCTCTCTCATTACTCCTATACTATTTGATGTTACTGAATATGTTGTATCACCACTAAAAGGTATTAGCTTAAGTGGAAGAATACAAGATGGAAAAATGGTATTTAAACAAGTATTTTTTATATATGTGTTTTTACCTTATCAAGGATATTTAATGTTAGATGCTATAATTAGAACTATTTATAGAATGGCTATATCTAAGAAAAATCTATTACAATGGCAAACAGCGGCAGATGTAGAGAGAACTTCAGGAAAAAGTTTAAAAGCATATATATACTCTATGTGGTATGGTAGTGCAATTTCTTTAGTTATACTGGCTGCAGCTTTTTATAACAACATAAATGTAGGATTGTCTTTATTACCAAGTTGTATTTTATGGTTTTTAAGTCCTATGATAGCATGGTTAATTAGTATTGAGAATGAAAAAGAGATATATACCATGGAAGAAAATGAAGAGGTCACAATAAGAAGGATAGCCAGAAAAACTTGGGCATATTTTGAAGATTTTATAACTGAAGAGTGTAATTATTTAGGAGTAGATAACTACCAAGAAGAGCCATATAAAGGTGCAGCTTTAAGAACTTCTCCTACTAATATGGGAATGAGTATTATTTCCAATATAACTGCTGTAGATTTAGGTTATATCAGCATTGCAAAAGCTGTAGAAAGAATAGAGAATTCTATAAATAGTATGGAAGAATTAGAAAAACATAGAGGGCATTTTCTAAATTGGTATAATAGTGAGACTAAAGAGCCATTATATCCAAGATATATTTCCACAGTAGATAGTGGAAATTTAGCAAGTTATTTGTTTACTACCTACGAAGCTTTAAATGTCTATGAGGAAAAGCCTTTTATTACTTCTATCACTAAAGGAATTCAAGATACAATTAGTTTAGCAGCAGAAGAAATTGAAAGTCTTCCATCTAAACAATATATATATTTAATGCTTCAAGATGAATTTGATAACAATACTAATGATTTAATTTCTTTTAGGCACAATTGTTGTAATTTATTGCTAAGGGTAAAGGAAATATTAGAAATTCAAGATTTGAAATTAACTTATTGGACTAACAAACTTATAGAGGACTTACAAGGTTATATCAAAGAAATAGATAATATATTCCCTTGGATTACTCATTTAGAGTGTTATGATGATGATATTCTAAATGAAATAGATAATATTGCTACCTATAATACATTAAAAGAGTATGAAAATAAGATTAATATATTAATGAAAAAAATAAAATCAAGTGAAGGAAAGTCTTTTTTAAAAAATAGTATAGATAAAATAAATACATTAATAAATTCTATAGATGAAGTAAAAGAAAAAGTATTAAATATGGCTTATGAAATGGATTTTTCTATACTCTTCGATAAGGATAGAGAATTATTTTCCATTGGCTATGATTTAGAAAGTAATAGTAGAGGAAAGAGTCATTATGATCTTTTAGCTTCAGAGGCAAGACAGGCAAGTTTTATAGCTATTGCTAAAAATGAAGTACCAACAAGTCATTGGTTTAAACTTGGAAGATCTATGACCACTGATGGTGTAGGAAAAGGATTAGTATCTTGGAGTGGTACTATGTTTGAATATTATATGCCTAGACTTATAATGAAAAATTATCCTAATACTCTACTAGATGAAAGTTATGAGTTTTCTTTAAATTCACAAATAGAATATGGAAAAAATAAAAAAGTTCCATTTGGTATATCAGAAAGTGCTTATTATAACTTTGACATGGATTTAAATTATCAATATAAGGCCTTTGGAGTGCCAACATTAGGGTTACAAAGAGGTCTTGAAAATGAATTAGTTGTGTCACCTTACTCAACTATAATGTCACTTATGGAAAATGAAGAAAAGGGCTTTAAAAACATAAGCAAACTTATTAAAGAGGGAGCAGAAGGAGTATATGGTTTTTATGAGGCTATAGATTATACTCCAGATAGGGTTTCAAAAGAGGTGAATAAGCAAGTTGTAAAATGTTATATGATACACCATCTAGGTATGAGTATAATGGCTATAGATAATATATTAAATAATAATATACTCCAAAAATACTTTCATTCAATGGCAATGATTCGAGCTACAGAGCTATTACTGCAAGAAAAGATTTCTAAAAGAGTAATCTATGATAGAGAAAAGAAATATGCAATTCAAAAAAGCATGCATGATGTACAAAAGATTATACCTAGAAAAATTGAGTCTCCAGTTAGTAAGTATCCTATAGTTGGGCTTTTATCTAATAATAATTATAGTATAATGCTAACAAATAGCGGTAGTGGATATTCAAAGATAGATAAATTGCTACTTTATAGATATAGAGAAAAAAATACAAATAATAATACGGGTATGTTCTTCTATGTGAAAGATATTAATAATGGAGAATATTTTTCTTCAACTTATGAACCTTGCAGGGAACATAGAGAAAAATATACTGCTAATTTTTATTTAGATAAAATTGAGTATATAAGAAATGATAGTGAATTGTTGACTAAAACTTCTATAGTGTTATCTAAAGATGAAAACCTAGAGCTCAGAACTTTAGAATTGAAAAACAATAGTGAAGAAGAGAAAATATTAGAGGTTACGAGCTATTGCGAGGTTGTACTTCAAGAATATGATGGAGATTTAGTTCATCCTGCCTTTGGAAATTTGTTTATAAAAACAGAATTTATAGGAGAAGATGAATTAATAATAGCTAATAGAAATCCTAGACATAAAAATGAAGAAACTCCTTATATGATGCAATATGTAGTAGTGGAAGGTGAGGTAATAGGTGCTTTAGAATATGAAACTTCAAGAGCAAAATTTATAGGAAGAGGTAACGATAAGAATGCTCCTCAAGCTATAAAAAATAATATAATGTTAACTAATACTGTAGGTGCTGTGCTAGACCCTATTATAAGCTTAAGAAAGAGAATTAAATTAAAACCTAAAAGTAGTTGCAAAGTTCATTTTTTAACTTCTTTTAGTTATGATAAAGAAGAGCTGATAGAAGTTTCAAGGAAATATAATGAAGTAGAATCAATAAATAAGTTATATAGTCTAAGTTTTGAATATTGTCAAAAAGAAATGAAAAACTTAAATATAAAATCCACTCAAGGAAATTTATATCAGCAATTAGCATCAAAAATATTATTTTTAAATTCTAGCTATAGAGAAAGAGAAGAACATATTATAAAGCTCAATAAAGGGCAAAAAGATTTATGGGGATACGGAATATCTGGTGATATACCTATGGTTTTAGTAGTGGTAGAGCAAGAAAAGCACATAGATATTGTAAGGCAAGTTATCGATGCTCATAACTATCTAAGAAGAAAGCATATATTTTTTGATTTAGTAATATTAAATCTAGAACCTATAAGTTATAAACTTCCTCTTCAAAAAAGCATAAGGGATTTAATATCTTCAAGTAGCTTGAAGTACCTAGAAAATAAAAAAGGTGGAGTATTTTTACTTTCATCAACTATACCTGAAGAAGATATAAACTTGTTTAAAGCAATATCTTCTGTAGTTATTCATGGAGATAAAGGAACCTTAGCTTCACAAATAAGTTATATGGAAAAGGAAAATAAAATAGTCTTTTTAGAGGATGATACAAAAAAAGATAAGAAAAGATATAACTATAAGGAAGAGATAGATATTAAAATTCCACAACTAGAGTATTTTAATCAATATGGTGGCTTTGGAGATAATGGGAAAAATTATACTATTATACTTAAAGATAAACAAAATACTCCTACACCTTGGATAAATGTAATAAGTAATCCTAATTTTGGATTCTTAGTGTCTGAAAGTGGAACATCTTATACCTGGTTTAAAAATAGTAGGGAAAATAAGTTAACCATATGGAACAATGATTATATTGTAGATTATTGCAGTGAATGTATATATATTAGTGATGGAGAGGAAGTTTGGAGTCCAACACCAAAACCTATAAGAGATAATAAAACTTATATAATTGAACATGGCTTTGGTTACTCTAAGTTTGTTCATTATAACTTTGGAATAACCTCCGAAACTACAATGTTTGTACCTATAGATAAAAATGTAAAGCTAATAAAGTTAAAACTTAAGAACAATGAAAATTATGAACGAGAATTACGTATAGGATATTATGCAGAATTAACTATGGGTGTTGTTAGAGAAAATACCTACAAAAAAATCTTTACTGAAATAGATAATGAGAAGTCATATATATCTAGTAAGAATCCTTATAATACACCATTTAAAGATACTATATGCTATTTAACTATTAACGGAGAAGAACAGATATCTTTTAGTGGAGATAAGGTTGAGTTTTTAGGAGAAGAAGGTAAAACTTCAAATCCTAGAGCTATGAAATGTAAGGAGCTAAGAGGTACCTATGGAGGAGGATTAGATCCTTGTTTGGCATCAATGACCACTATTAAACTTAAAGAAAATGAAGAAAAAGAAGTTGTGATTATTTTTGGAGCTGAAGAGAGTAGAGAAGTTTTAGAGAAAACCATAGAAAGGTATAGAAGTATAGAAGATGTAAATGCTTCCTTAAAAGAAGTAAAAGATTATTGGAATATACGTTTAAATACACTTCAGGTTAATACTCCAGATAAAAGCTTTGATATAATGCTAAATGGATGGCTTATGTATCAAACTATATGTTGTAGACTATGGGCTAGAACTGCATTTTATCAATCTGGAGGAGCATTTGGTTTTAGAGATCAGCTTCAAGATGTTATGGCAACATGCTATTTAGATCACAAAATTACTAAAAATCAAATCCTTTATGCTGCTTCGAGACAATTTGAAGAAGGAGATGTACAACACTGGTGGCATCCAATTATAGATAGTGGAATTAGAACTAGGTTTAGTGATGATTTATTATGGCTTCCTTATGTAGTTAGTGATTATATTGATAAAACAGGAGATTATAGTATTTTAGATGAAGAAATATATTATTTAAAAGATGAAGAACTTAGAGAAGGTGAAGATGAAAGATATAGAATTTCACCTAGATCGGAGTTAAAAGAAAGTTTATATAAACATTGCTTAAGGGCTATAGAAAGATCATTAAAATTTGGAGAACATAATATACCATTAATGGGTAGTGGTGACTGGAATGATGGAATGAGCACTGTAGGGAATAAAGGAAAAGGAGAAAGTGTTTGGCTTGCATGGTTTTTATATAGTATCTTAAACAGCTTTAAAAATATTTGTAGCTTTAAAGATGATGATAAATCTTATAAAAAATATGATGAAATACAAAAGTTTATAAAAAAATCTGTAGAAGAAAATGGATGGGATGGACAATGGTATAGAAGGGCTTACTTTGATGATGGTACTCCATTGGGATCATCTTATAATGAAGAATGTAGGATAGATTCATTAAGTCAATCCTGGTCTGTTATTTCTGGGGCTGGAGATAAAGAAAGATCAGAAGAAGCTATGAATAATCTTTATAAATATTTAGTAAGAGAAGATAAGGGAATGATACTATTATTAACTCCTCCTTTTAACAAATCAAAACTTGAGCCAGGATATATTAAAGGATATATACCAGGAGTTAGGGAGAATGGAGGTCAATATACTCATGCTGCTACTTGGGCAATACTGGCTTTTGCTAAAATGGGTAAATGTGATATTGCAGTAAAACTCTTTAACATGATTAATCCTATAAATCATAGTAGTGATTATTTATCCACAGAAATTTATAAAACAGAGCCTTACGTAATGACGGCAGATGTTTATTCTGTTGAGCCTCATGTAGGTAGAGGTGGTTGGAGTTGGTACACAGGAACTTCATCATGGATGTATAAAGTAGCTATTGAGGGAATTTTAGGGTTTTCTCTTAAAGATGGGAAAGGGTTTACCATAAGTCCTTGTAGCTCTTTACCTTGGCAGCAATATGAAATACAATATAGGTTTAATAAAGCCATTTATAATATTAGGATTAAAAAAGGTGAGAAAAAGAGTATTTATCTTAATGATAAAAAAATTGAAGATAATTTTATTCCTTACTTTGATGAAGGGCAATACAATATAGAAGTAACTTATAATTAATATATCTTTTTTGAAAAATAATAAGTTAGCATTTAAATGTAAACTATAAACTAAAAACGTGGTGATTAACCACGTTTTTTTAGTCAAAATCTTCTTCTATAAGTTCAACGGTGATTCCATCCATATCTTTTACAAATATGATTTTAGCGCCTAAATCTGTGGTTACAGGTCCCTGTAAGATTTCAATATTTTCACTTTTAATAATGTCTAACATTTTATCTATATTTTCAACGTGAACTATTACAGACATATTAGATTTAGATGAGCTTTCAGAGTTTATATTATTATTTTTTATAAATTCAATAAGGTTGTTGTTTTCATCACCTAATATTATTATGTGTACATTAGGTTGAGGAGTAAAATTTCTTTTTTCTTTAAGGTTTAAAAGTTTTTTATAGAAGTTCGTAGATATTTCCATATCTTTTACAAAAATTGTTGGATAAATAGATTTTATCATGTACTTTCCTCCTAAAACTAAATATTTTAAATTTTATGGTATACCTTCTTAATTTTCTTATATTTCGATTATAACAATTTTTTGAATTTTTCACCATATAAAAATACCTAGCTTTAAAAGCTAGGTTAAGACGTTTAAAATAAATTATTTTTCTTTTGAAGTTTTTTCGGATTTAAAACCAGGTATGTCTGAACCACTATTATAAGTATAATCAAATTCTTGATTGGAGATATTATTTGATACAACATTATCTCTTACGTTATCAGGAAGATTTGTATAATCTTTTAATGAATAAGCCTTAACTTCTTTTAATGGTGCTTCTAAAAATTCACGTTCATTTGGTCCATAAGAGCTTTTTTCCTTCTTTGCCATAAAAATCACTCCCTTATATAAATATGGTTTAGTTTAGACATCTTTAAAAAACAACTAGCCACTACACTAATTTATTTTCCGTTGTACCCTATCACATAGATAGATTTATAGATGTAAGTTAGTTTTTAGCTGGATATAAAATAATACTTTTATCTTTAGCTAGTCATTTTGCTTCAGACTCTTACAGTTATTTTGCCTACAATATAAAAAATAATACTAAATATATTTTGGACAAATTATAGAATTAAAAGGAGAATATTTCTTTTTGTAGAATAAGATAGTAATGATAGTAAAATTAGGTTAGTTACAATTTTATCCATATTTATGATGATTATTATAAATATAGCTTTAATACAAATTGTAATATAGTAAGTACTATTATTTTGCCATATAAAAATAACTGATCAGTATGCATATTTATTTTGTGGTATATTATGCATTTAGGATGAATAGTAATCTAAATACTACTGGAATATGTGTATTTGTATAACGCAAAATATACTTGGCATCTTTGAATAGTTATTTCTTTATATACTTACAATTTTTATTGAATTAAGGAGGAATTAATATGACAGAATTAAGACAAGTTTATAAATGTGATATTTGTGGAAATATGATAGAGGTTATACACGCTGCTGGAGGCAATTTAGTTTGCTGTGGTAAACCTATGACTCTTAAAAAAGAAAATACTACTGATGCAGCTAATGAAAAACATGTTCCTGTATTAGAAGAAGTGGATGGAAAAGTTGTTGTTAAAATAGGTTCAGTAGAGCATCCAATGACACCAGAACATCATATTGAGTGGATAGAACTTCATACAGAAGATAGAGTTTATAGAAAATATTTAAGCGTTGACGAAAAACCAGAAGCTGTTTTTAACACAACTCTTAATAAAGTTCTATACGCAAGAGAATATTGTAATTTACACGGATTATGGAAATCATAAAAACTATTGACATTATCTGCTTAATGTCATATTATATATAAAAGAAAATTAATAAAATCGTTGAAAAGAAGTAAGTAAGCTTAAAAACAGATTTAAAGAGAGTGATAGATGGTGGAATTATCATAATTATGCTTAAGCTGAATGGGTCTTTGAGATTCAAGATGAACTTAAAGTAGTCTTTGACGTGAACCTCCCGTTATAGAGGTAAGATATTATAATGTATCTGATAAAGAAGACTAAATTAATTAGTTTTAAATTTAGGTGGCACCGCGTATGATAGCGCCCTATGGAATTTTTCCATAGGGCTTTTTTATTTAATTTAGGGAATAATTTTAAAAGATAAAGGAGGAAGTTTTGTGGAAGATAAAAAAAAGGTTATATTTAGTGGAATAAAACCTTCAGGAGATTTAACATTAGGTAACTATTTAGGAGCTATTAAGAATTGGACTAAACTTCAAGAAGAATATGAATGTTATTTTTGTGTAGTTAATTTACATGCAATTACTGTATCACAAAGTCCAGCAGAGCTTAGAAGAAGAACCTTAGAAATTTTAGCAATCTATATAGCGGCAGGTATAAATCCAGATACTAATACACTATTTATTCAGTCACATGTGCCAGCTCATTGTGAGGCATCTTGGCTTTTAACTTGTAATAGTTATATGGGAGAGCTTAGTAGAATGACTCAATATAAAGATAAATCTAAGAATAGTGGAGAAAGTATAGGTGCTGGATTATTTAACTATCCAGTACTTATGGCAGCAGATATACTTTTATATCAAACAGATGTGGTACCTGTAGGAGTCGATCAAGTACAACATTTAGAGCTTGCTAGAGATTTAGCTGAAAGGTTTAATAGGCTATACAGTCCTACTTTTGTAATACCTGAGGCTTATGTGGGTAAAACTGGAGCTAAAATAATGGATTTACAAAATCCAGAGAAGAAAATGTCCAAATCTGAAGATAACCCGAATGGATGCATATTAATTATGGATCCACCTGAGGTTATAAGAAAGAAAATTTCTAGAGCTGTTACAGATAGTTTAGGAATAGTTAAATATAATGATGGCCAATTAGGCGTTAAAAATTTAATGACTATACTAAGTACTATAACAGGAATGACAATGGAAGAAATAGAGAAGAAATATGAAGGACTAGGATATGCAGAATTTAAAAAGGATGTAGGAGAAGCAATAATTTCTGAACTTGAGCCAGTTCAAAAAAAGGTTAAAGAACTTTTAGAGAACAAAGATTATCTTGAAGAAATTTATAAAAAGGGTTCAGAAAAAGCAAATTATGTAGCTACAAAGACATTAAGAAAAATGCAGAAAAAGATTGGGCTTATACCAAGATAATTAAGTTTATTTAAGAAGTTTTATTTCATATTTAAGTAAAATGTTGAAAATTGCATAGTAAATTGTTATAATTTACTATGCAATTAAAATATTTGGAGGTCATAGGCAATGACTACTAGAATAGCAGTTTTGGGTGGACCAAGATGTGGGAAGACTACACTTATACAACAATTATATGTTGATATGAAAATATTAGGATTGGATGTAGGATGTGCAGCAGAATATAGTACAGAGTATTTAAGAGAAAAAGGTATGATTGAAACTATCTCTGAACAATATGGTATATATTTAGGCCAAGCTAAGTTAGAAGAAGAGTTAGAAATTTTTGATTATGTTATTACTGATTATGCTACTTTTGTTCCATACATATATGCAAGGTTTATGCTAGGTGACAAAAAACGCACTGTAAAAGAAATAGAGATATTAAAGGATCTTTATGGTCTTGCAATTAGAGATATTTCCAAATACGATTATATATTTTATGTAGGAAGAGAATTTGGATATTCTAAAGATGGAGTTAGATGGCAAGATGAAGAAACTGCCAGCAAAGTAGATGAAGCTATTAAACAATTTTTAGATGTAGAATCTGTACCATATATTAAATTAACGGGAAATACTAGAGAAAGAGCGAAACAAATATTAGACATAATTGGAATAAAAGATATAAATTTAGAAGTTGCTGGAGAAAGCATTTAGAGACTATGTTTTAGTCACTAAATGCTTTTTAGGTTGCAAGAAATTATAAGAGTTATAATTAACATAATATTTTATTGTTTTAGATAAAAATATTTTTTAAAATTGTTTTATATATATCAATATGATATTATATAAGGTAGGTTTATTTACAGAACATAGCTTAAATCTCATAAAAATTTATTGATCTAGTTAATTTTAATAAAAATTAAATGTAGGATAATATATAATAAATTGTAATTTAGTTTTAAAATATTTATTACAATTAAATTTTTCTTTACAATAATAGATATATGGACATTTATAAAACTTTAAATTTATATATTTTATGAAGATTTAGGATAAAATAGTTAATATATTTAAATAAAGGAGCGGTACTTTTGAGCGATTACATAAAAGAAATTGAAAAAAGAAGAACCTTTGCTATAATTTCTCACCCTGACGCTGGTAAGACTACACTTACAGAAAAACTACTTTTATATGGAGGAGCTATTAGACTTGCAGGGTCTGTTAAAGCTAGAAAAACAGCTAAACATGCTGTTTCAGATTGGATGGAAATAGAAAAAAAGAGAGGTATTTCCGTTACTTCTTCAGTAATGGAGTTTAATTATAATGGATTTTGTATAAATATATTAGATACTCCAGGCCATCAAGATTTTAGTGAAGATACATATAGAACTCTTATGGCAGCGGACAGTGCGGTTATGGTACTTGACGGGGCTAAAGGGGTTGAGGAACAAACAAGAAAGTTATTTCACGTTTGTAGTATAAGAGAAATTCCTATATTTACTTTTATAAATAAAATGGATAGAGAAACAAGAGATCCTTTTGAACTAATGGAAGAACTTGAAAATGAGCTTGGAATTAAATCTTACCCAATAAATTGGCCAATAGGTACAGGAATGCACTTTAAAGGGGTTTATGATAGAGAGAAAAAAGAAATAGAAATATTTAATGCAGGGAACCATGGACAAACTGAAGTTGAAACAAATATAATTTCTATGGAAGATGAAGAGACAGTAAAAGAAGTTCTTGGAGATTCATTATATGAAAAACTATTAGAAGATATAGAGCTTTTGGATGTAGCAGGAGACGACTTTGATTATGAAAAAGTTAAAAGAGGAGAATTAACTCCTGTATTTTTTGGGAGTGCATTAACAAATTTCGGAGTGGAACCATTTTTAGGACACTTCTTAAATTTAACTACAGTACCATTACCTAGAGTATCAGATAAAGGTAAAATAGATGTATTTTCAGAAGATTTTTCTGCCTTTGTATTTAAGATACAAGCTAATATGAATAAAGCTCATAGAGATAGAATAGCATTTATGAGAATTTGTTCAGGGAAATTTGAAAAGGGTATGGAAGTTTTTCACATTCAAGGAAATAGCAAAGTTAAACTTTCACAACCTCAGCAATTCTTAGCACAGGATAGGGAGATAGTAGAAAATGCTTATGCTGGAGATATAATAGGAGTATTTGATCCAGGTATTTTTAGTATAGGTGACACATTATGTTCTCCAAGCAATAAGTTTAAATTTGAAGGAATACCAACTTTTGCACCAGAACATTTTGCTAGAGTTAGAACAGTAGATACAATGAAAAGAAAACAATTTATAAAAGGAATAACTCAAATTTCTCAAGAGGGTGCTATTCAAGTATTTAAAGAACTTCATATAGGTACAGAACAAATTATTGTAGGAGTTGTAGGAGTACTTCAGTTTGAAGTTTTAGAATTTAGACTTAAAAATGAGTATAATGTTGATATTAAAATGGATATGCTTTCCTTTAGAAATATAAGGTGGATTGAAAAATCTGATATACCAGCAGAGAAATTAAATATTACTAGTGATACTAAAGTTGTAAAAGACTTTAAAGATAGAGATTTATTGATTTTCCAAAATGATTGGGGAATAAGTTGGGCATTAGAACATAATGATGGTCTAGTATTATCAGATATAGCTAAAAATAATGATTAAGGTATTTTGAAATACTTAACAAAGAAAGCGTGATGAATTCACGCTTTCTTGTTTTTAAAAACTAATTATAGATAAATTAGAAAAAGGTATTTAAAGGTTAAAAGCCGTTTTAAATGCAGCTTTTAGAGATATTTTATGGACGTAAATATTTATGAAATATATCTTGAATTATGGTAAATAAGCTGATTATTAATAGCACATTTATTAAATTTCCACCAATTAAAAAGAAGAGACATATTAATAATAGTAGTAACATAAAACCGCCAAACCACCGTAAATATGTCATTTAGCTATCATCCGTTATGTAAAACTTATAAAATTTAATAAAAATATTATAAAACTTTATTCTTGATTTTATTCTTAATTTGTTCATCTTTAAAAAGCACTATTTTCATTTTATATATTGAATAGAAGATATTAAATTTTTATGTAACTTGTAATACTCAGAAATACTTTATTTTAATGATTAATTTATTGAGCATCTTATCTTCTTAAAATTTATTAAGCATAACTGAAAGTATAGTTGTAATTTTATAGTTACTAATATAGCGTCACATATTCAATAGATGAAAAGATAAACGGTTTTATAATAAATTTTTATAAGTAACAATAACGGTTTTCACCTACCTTTCTTCAAAGAATTTTTGAATATTCTTAATAGAACTATTTACTTATAAATTTGCAATTAAAATTAGTTTCCGCCAAAGTAGAATAAAATATACAAAACTTTTAAAATATTATTAACAAAACATTGTAATTTTTTCGTTTATATGTATAATTAATATGGGAAAACTTTATGGAGGAGTGTTTAGTATGGGAAATAACAAGGTAACTACTAAGAGTGGTGTAAATAGTAATACAGCATTATCATTAGTACAAGTTGCTATAATGGCTGCAATAATTTATATTGCAACTAGTATAATACATGTACCATTTATTTCTGGAGAAGGTGTACTTCACTTAGGTGATAGTGCAATTTTTGTTGCAGCAGTATTGTTAGGCAAGAAAAAAGGGGCTGTGGCAGGAGCAATAGGAATGACTTTATTTGATGTACTTTCACCATATATTATTTGGGCTCCATTCACTTTTATAATAAAAGGCTTAATGGCTTATATTGCAGGTACTTTAGCTTATAGAAATGGTTATGAGGGGAAAAATTTTATGAACAACTTTTTTGCTTTTGTAATTTCAGGAGTTGTTATGATAATAGGGTATTTTTTTGCAGGCTGGATAATATACGATTTACCTAATGCAATAGTGGCTATTCCAAGTAATGCATTGCAAGTTGCAGCTGGTATGGTTATAGCGTTACCGCTAGCAACACAATTAAAAAAACACATAAAGTTTTAATAGTATAGAGGGAATCATACCCTCTATTTTTTATATACAACCTTTATATGTTAAGAATATTATTCAATATAATTCTAAAATTAAAAAAGAGAGCAATTGCTCTCTTAGTAATCTAGTTATTATTTGCTGTAATTATTTCTAGAATTTTTTCTAGCTTTTCTGCACTCAGGGCATCTTACTGGATCATTTTCGAATCCTTTTTCTTTATAGAAAGCTTGCTCTCCCTCAGTGAATACAAATTCTTTTCCACAATCTTTACAAGTAATATTTTTATCTGCCATTATTAATGACCTCCTTTTAATCTAAGGACTAATTAAACAATGGATACTATCACTTTCTTTTCCTCGATTAAAGGAGGGGATAATTGCCTTGTTCTAATTAACCTTGTTCAATCTATTAGAGTTGAATAAAACCCTAATATTATTATAGCATAATTATTATATAATACAATAGAGTTTTTTAAAATAAGTGGAAATTTTTTTATGAAAGTAACAATTTATGTATATGAGTAAATTTAAATTGTTATCTGCATAAAATAATATAAAAGCTAGTTATGAAGAGGATTACATGGCATATGAAACTTTTAAATTATTGGTAAAAAATAGTATATGGCTAAAAATTCAAAAAATTAAAAAGAATCACAAAAATAATAAAAAAAATATTTCAAAGACTAGAAATTATTTTATAAAATATAGTTTAAAATGAATAATTATATAAAATTTAGCTATTATAGAAGTGAGGAATTTATAAATGGATTTTACATTAATTGAAAAATTTCCTAATAGTTTATTGTAAAAATATTCTGAATAATATATAATGAATATAACTCAAACATAGTAACTCATAGTAATAATTAAATAATAAAATAAGTCTGGGGGCGTTAAAAATGATTCATGTATTCTGTAACAAAAAAGGCTCAGGAAAAACAAAGGCTCTTGTTAGCTTAGCAAATGACAAGGTTTTGAAGGCAAAGGGTAACTTAGTTTATGTTGATGATGACAGAAGAATGGTTTTTGAACTAGATAGGAAGATAAGATTTATATGCGCAGAGGACTTTAAAGTAGATAATGCAAAAGATTTCTATGGTTTTTTATGTGGAATGATAGCACAGGATTATGACATTGAAGCTATTATGATAGACGGAGTTATGAATGGAGTAATTTCATCTTTAGAAGAAATGAAAAAATTATTTTATAAAATTGAATATTTGACTCAAGAGTTTAACGTTGAGTTTTTCATAAATATTAGTGGAGATCCTAGACAGTTACCAGATGAGATAAAGAGATATATTAGTTAAACCCAGTTATTTTATATAATTTATACTTGTATTTACTAAAGAATAATAGTATTATAGTAATAATAAATTTTATATTTAAAGGCGATGATAGAAATAAGTAGTTATGGAAATCATAAAGAGAGCTGATGGTTGGTGTAAATCAGTTGAGGAACATAATGAAATACATTCTTGAGCTTTAGGCTGAACTTAAATTTAAATAGTAGGCTGATACGGCATTTCTTACGTTACAAGATATGAGTGGATTTTTTTACAAAATCAATTTGGGTGGTACCACGGAAAATTTCGTCCCTAGTTTTTTAACTAGGGACTTTTATTTTATTTAAAAAAATATAAAAGCTTTAAAAAATATTTTTATAAAAATTTCAATGGTAATTTTAAATTTTGAATTCAAAAATATATATAGTTAATTTTTATTATTAAAACTAATATCGTACTACAAAAGGAGGAATAAAAATGAGTAATACAAATGTATATGACGTTTTAAAAGAACGTGGATTTTTAAAACAGTTAACACACGAAGAAGAAATGAGAGAAATATTAGGAAAAGAGAAAGTTACTTTTTATATAGGATTTGACCCAACAGCAAATAGTCTTCACGTTGGACATTTTATAGCTATGATGTTTATGTCCCATATGCAACAAGCAGGTCATAGACCAATAGCATTAGTTGGTGGTGGTACTGCAATGATAGGAGATCCATCAGGAAGAACTGATATGAGAAAAATGCTTACAAGAGAAGATATAGATGAAAATATTAGAGGTATTAAAAAACAATTATCAAGATTAATAGATTTTAGTGATGATAAAGCTATACTTGAAAATAATGCTAATTGGTTATTAGACCTTAACTATGTTGAATTTTTAAGAGATGTAGGAGTTCATTTTTCTGTTAATAGAATGCTTACTGCAGAATGCTTTAAACAAAGAATGGAAAAAGGATTATCTTTCTTAGAATTTAACTATATGTTAATGCAAGGATATGATTTCTTAGTATTAAATCAAAAGTACAATTGTACTATGCAGTTAGGTGGAGATGATCAATGGTCCAATATTTTAGCAGGGATGGAGCTTATAAGAAGAAAAGAAGGTAAAGCAGCATATGGTATGACTTGCTCACTATTAACTAACAGTGAAGGAAATAAAATGGGTAAAACTGCAAATGGTGCTGTATGGTTAGATCCAGAAAAAACTTCTCCTTTTGATTTTTATCAATACTGGAGAAATATTGATGATGCAGATGTTGAGAAATGTTTATCACTATTAACTTTTGTACCTATGGATGAGGTAAAAAGACTTTCTGCATTAGAAGGATCCGAAATAAATAAAGCTAAAACAGTACTTGCTTATGAAGTTACAAAGCTTGTACATGGAGAAGAAGAGGCAGAAAAAGCTAAGGCTGCTGCAGAAAGCTTATTTGGTGGCGGAGTTGATATGTCTAATGTACCTACAGTAACTATAGGCAACGATATGTTAGAAGGTAATATATTAGATATATTGGTTCAGACAGAAATAGTGCCATCTAAAGCAGAAGGAAGAAGACTTATACAACAAGGTGGATTAACTATAAATGAAACTAAGATAGATGATGTTAATGCTAAATTCTCTATAGATTTTATAAAAGATGGATATGCATTAATAAAAAGAGGAAAGAAAAAATTCTATAAGTTGGAAGTTAAATAAAAGAAAAACTGCTACAATGTTAGCAGTTTTTTTTTTACTCATGTATTTTAATGGCATTTTTAAAAATATATGTATACGGATGTTTTAAATAAAGGTGATTTTGATGAAACTTCAAAATAAAATGATAATTTTAGTAACTAGTATTATATGTTTTACCTTAATTATTGTAACTTATTTTTTTATGAATTATTCCAAGATGATATTAAAAGAAGAAAAAGGCAAGGCTGTTATGAATATGGCTACCTCGGTTGCAGCTATGGAAGTAGTTATAGATAATGTAGGAATGGAAAAAGGAATTTATAAAATACAGCCTAGAATAGAAGCTTTGAGACTTAAAACAAGAGGTCAATTTATTGTAGTGATGGATATGAAAGGTATTGCATATTCTCACTATCTTACAGAAAGCTTAGGGAAAATTTTTATTAATGAGAAAGAAAATATTGTATTATCAAAAGGTCGAAGTTATATTACTACAGACATAATTGAAGATATAGATAGATCTATTAAGGCTTTCACACCTATATATAGAGATGGAAAGCAAGTTGGTGCTGTTTGTGTAGGATTATTTTTAGGGAGTTTTAATGACGAATACACAGATTTAATGATAAATTTTCTTCCCTATGTAATTATAGGTCTTATAATAGGAATTGTAGGAGCTATTGTAATTTTTCATAATATTAAAAAGTCTATTTTTGGACTTGAACCTGATGAAATAGCTTGGGTACTTAGCGAAAGAGAAGCTATTTTAGAAAGTATGAATGAGGGAATAATAGCTTCAAATAAAGAAGGGATAATAACAGTAGTAAATAAAAATGCTAGAGAATTTCTGGCAGAGGAAAAATATGTAGGAAGAACTTTAAAAGAAATTGAACATTTTAGTAAATTAAAAATAGTATTAAAAGATGGAGTACCTATTACAAATGTAGAAGAAAAACTTCCTTTAGGAAAAACAGTTATTAGTAATTATTATCCTATCACTAATAATGGAAGTAATATTATAGGTTCTATTGTGACTTTTCAAGACTTTACAAAGGTTAAACTTATGGCCGAAGAACTTACAGGAATTAAAAGATTTATGTGGTCTTTAAGAGCACAAAATCATGAATTTATGAATAAACTCCATACAATTTCAGGACTTATTCAACTAGAGGAATATGAGAAAGCTTTAGAGTTTATACATAATACTGCACAAGCGAGAAGTCATATTTTAGACTTATTAAATAACAGAATTAAAGAACCTGTTATAGCCGGATTAATATTAGCAAAATATAATAAAGCATCTGAAGCAAGGATAGATTTTGAGATTGATCAGAGCTGTGAACTGAAAGAAATTCCTAAGGGCATAACAATAGATGAGTTTGCAATTATATTAGGAAATTTGATTGAAAATTCTATTGATGCGGTTATAGGCAAAGAAAATGCTAAAATAACAGTGTTTATAATGGAAAGTGACAAAGAGATTCAAATAGAAATAAGTAATAATGGAGATAAGATACCAAAAGATATAGAAGATAAAATATTTAATCAGGGTTTTACAACAAAACTTGGTGATAGGGGACATGGACTTTATAACATATTGAAAATAATAAAAGAGATAAATGGTAATATATGCTTTACTACTGATGAAAAGACTACTTGGTATGTAACGATTTCCAAATAGAGGAGGATATTTAAAATGATTGATGTTTTAGTTGTAGAGGATGATCCAATGGTAAGAGAGATAAACTCAATGTTTTTAAATAAACTACAAGGATTTAAACTATGTGGAGCAGTGGGGAATTTAGAAGAAGCAAAAAGAATTATAGAAAGTAAAAAAACACAATTAGTACTTTTAGATATATTTCTTCCAAATGAAAATGGATTAGATTTTATTAGATGGATAAGAAATGATGGTATTTGCTGTGATGTAATATTGATTACTGCTGATAGAAGTTGTGAAGCTGTACAAGAAGCTTTTAGATATGGAACAATAGATTATTTAATAAAGCCTTTTACTTTTGATAGATTTAAGGAGGCATTATATAATTATAAAAAACGTATTGAAACCTTTAATAAACTAGTTTCTATAGAACAAAAAACTATTGATCAATACGTTCTAAATAATGAAGATAATTATAAAAATATGTCTGAGAATGAGAGTGAAATAGAGTTAATAAAAGGACTGAATATTCATACTTATAATCAGATTTGGAATTATATTAACAATGATGCACATTGCTGCTTTACAGCAGAAGAACTTTCTGAAAATATAGGTATGGCAAGAGTTACAGTTAGAAGGTATCTTGAATATATGTTAAAAGAGGGGAGGCTTTATATTCAATTAGAATATGGGAAAATAGGTAGACCTTGTCATGTATATAAGATTTTAGACCAAAAAGAACAAAATAAATAATAAGAACAAAATATTGATTGTTTATTATTTAACAAATATACTCTAGCCATAGATAATTTCTGTTAGGGGGAAGAAAAATGAAAAAGAAGATAATAGCTTTAGCAATGACAGCTATAATTGCTATTCCGTTATTAGTTGGTTGTGGAAGTAAAACGGAAAGTGCAGATATTGTTATTATAGGGGCAGGTGGGGCAGGTCTTGCAGCAGCTGTTGAGGCGCAGGAAAGTGGAGCTAAAATTGTTGTTTTAGAAAAGATGCCTATGGTTGGAGGAAATACAACTCGTGCGACAGGTGGATTGAATGCTGCTGGAACAAAAGCTCAAGAAGAAGCTGGAATTAAAGATAGTGCTGAATTATTCTTTAAAGATACTATGAAAGGTGGATATGATAAGAATAATGAAGAATTAGTTAAAGTATTAACTGAAGAAGCAAAAGATACTGTTGAATGGTTAGAAAGTTTAGGTGCTGATTTATCAGATGTGGGAGCAGCAGGAGGAGCCTCAGTTAGAAGGATCCATAGACCAGCAGGAGGATCAGCAGTAGGACCTAATATAATTTCAACCTTAAAAAAGGTTTCAGAAGATAAAAAAATTGATATTAGAACGATGAATGAGGCTGTTGAAATAGTTAAAGATAAAGAAGGAAAGATTTCAGCTGTTAAAGCTACAAATAAAGAAGGTAAAGAATACACAATAAATACTAAAAGTGTTATATTAACTGCTGGAGGATTTTCAGCTAATAAAGAAATGGTTGTAGAAAATAAAGCTGAGTTAGAAGGGTTTGATACAACAAATCATCCAGGGGCTACTGGAGATGGAATTGTACTAGCTAAAAAAGTAGGTGCTGCTTTTGTAGATATGAGTGAAATACAAACTCACCCAACGGTAGTTCCGGGAAAAGGCATCATGATTACTGAAGCGGTAAGAGGTAATGGTGCAATACTTATAAACAAAGATGGTAAAAGGTTTATTAATGAATTATTAACTAGAGATGTTGTTTCAAAAGCCATATTAGATCAAAAAGATAAGGTTGGCTACTTATTTTTTGATGAAGAATTGAGAAAAGGATTAAAAGCTATAGAAGAATATTTTAGTATGGATTTAGTTACTGAGGCAAATTCTATAGAAGAATTAGCTGAAAAATTAGATATTGATAAAACTAATTTAACTACAACTGTTGAAACATATAACAAAGCACAAAAAGCTAATAATGATACAGAATTCCAAAGAACTGATATGGCAATTAGCTTAGAAAGTCCAAAATTCTACGCGATTGAAGTTACACCAGCAGTTCATCATACTATGGGTGGAGTTAAAATCAACACTGATGGAGAGGTAATCGGAGAAGACGGACAAATTATACCAGGATTTTATGCAGCAGGAGAGGTTACAGGAGGAGTTCATGGCGGAAATAGACTTGGTGGAAATGCACTAGCAGATATAATAGTTTATGGAAGAAGAGCAGGACAAACTGCAGCAAAAAATTTAAAATAATACTATAAAATATATTTAAATCAATACTTAAATTGTAGACAAATATAACTATTCTTTTGAATATTTCAATTTTAACATTATAATAGTACACAATTATTAGCAAAATAAATTCTTTATAAGTTTGTCTTTTTATATTAGAAGTATTTATAAGTATAAACTATGAATTACAGATTTAAATATTAAATTAAGTAACAACTATTTTAGATATGTATTAATTTTATAATGGAACATTATGGAAAACTATGAGTAAAATGAGTTAAAAACAAACTGTATACAATGTAGAAAAATTATGGTATATTTATTGAGAGAAATTATCAAAGAATAATTTTAATATGTGATATTGGTAATTATTTGCATTGAACATTTAATATCACTAAGGAGGAATTTAAAATGAAAAAAGTAGCAAGCGTATTATTATCATCAATATTAACAATGGGGATATTAGTAGGATGTGGAAGTAAAGAAGCAGCTTACAAAGACGGAAGCTATAAAGGTGTTGGAAAAGGATTTAAAGGTGATATAGAGGTATCTGTAGAAGTTAAGGATGGAAAAATAGAAGATATTAAAGTTGTTGAACAAAAAGAAACTGAAGGTCTTGGAGATAAAGCTATAGAAGAGACAATCAAAACAATTAAAGAAAAGCAAACAACTGAGAAAATAGAAGCAGTTTCAGGAGCAACAGGATCAAGTAATGGAGTTGTAGAAGCTGTAAATAAAGCTTTAGAGCAAGCAAAATAAATAAAAAGAATTGGATAAGGTCTCACTGATGAAAATCAGGAGACCTTTTTATATATTATAATAAAAAGGAATAGTAATTATTAGAACATAAATAATATATTTAGGTATTTTAAAGGAATAGCTAGTGAATATGATATTATATTTCTTCTTTAGATTTAACTAATAATATCATCGTTAGTAATATCTTAAAGAAAATATTTATTTTATCTTTAAATGCTATTTTAAATAATTTAACAAAATTTATTTATAGGAGGTATTATTATGATTATAGCTATAGCGAAAATAAAATTAAATGCACCTTGGGTACATTCATTAAAAGAAAAACGAATGATTGTTAAAAGTATAATAGATAAGGTAAAACATAAGTTTAATGTGTCTATTGCAGAGGTAGAAAATCAAGATATACATCAAACTATAGTAATTGGAATTGCAGTTGTGAGCAGTAGCAGCAGCCATGGTGACAGTGTATTACAAAAGGTTATAGATTACATAGAAAAAAATTGTGAGGCTAATATAGAGGACATAGAAATAGAAATATTATAAAAGCTTTTCTTTATGTTATCAATAAATATAAATTCTTTACGATAATTAAAGTAAATATAGATACCTTTAAGGAGAGATATTATGTCTGGTATTTGGAAAATCAATATGGTTCAAAATCAGGCTACTCAGCAAGATTTTAATAAAACTACTTTCAGAAAGGGAGATAGCTTTAGTGCAAGGATATTAAATATCAATAAAGAAAGTGGTGAAATTGTAATAAGACTTTTGGATGGAAGACAATTTCCTGCTAAAATAGATGGTTTTATTGAGGATACCCTGTTAGAAAATTATTTATTAAAATTTGTAGTAGATGATTTTAGTGAAGGAAAATTAACTTTAGTATTAGGTGGGGATAGTAAACCTCTAGAAGCGTTAATACCTTTAGAAAGCAAAAGTATATTAGAAGAGGTAATAAAAAACTTAGGATTAAAAATTTCAAAGGGTGATGAGTATATATTAAAGGAAATGCTTAAATTTAATATTCCGTTAACTCAAGAAAATTTTGATGAGGTTAAAACCATAGTTGACTTCACTAATAAAATAAATATAGAATCTGGAGAAGAAGATAATTTTATAGAAAAGTATTTGATAGCAAAAAATATAGAGCCTAATAGTGAAAAGGGAGCTATGGTTAAAAATACTTTAAAGAACTTTTTTTCTTCTCTAAAGACTTTAGATTTAAATTCGTTACTAATGATGAAGGAAGAGAACATACCAATTACAGAAGAAAATATAAAAAGTTTTAATAATATTAATAAAGAAGACTTGGTAGTAGTTAAAAATATTCAAGAAGTATTAGAAGCATTAGATATTGAGAATAAAGATATGATTATAGATAATAAAATTTCTAAGGAGAGAGCTATTGAGGATAAATCACTAACATCCTTAGATAAGGAAAACAAGGTAATAAAAAATGAGAGTTTTGATAATACTGTAAAAGACATTGCTTTACAAGGGGAAGAAGTATCAAATAAAGAAATAAATACTAAAGTTGTTGTTAATGAAAAAAATCTTTTAGTTAAAAACGAAGGTGAAAGTATTAATAGTAATTTAGTAGAAAGGGAGATTATTGATTCAAAAGAAGATAAAATAGTAGAGGATAAAGTTAATAAAGATAATAACTTATCTAAAGATATAAAAGAAGGTAAAGTTATTGAAAAAGATATAGACTTAAAATTTAAAATTCTTACTTCTGATATAGTTAAAAGTGAAATAAAAGAAAAAGTATCTATGATGAAAGATGGAATTATGCAACTTATAAAGAGTAATGAAGATAATCCATCTACATTTAACAAAGTAATGCAACTTATTGAAAGTAAAATGCATGATTTTAAAGTTTTTAACACTTTAAGTAATGATTACTATTATTTAAATGTACCTATGAATGTTAAAGAGCAAGATTATGACTGTAAGCTTGTAATTAAAGATGAAAGAGGTAAAGGTAAAAAGATAGATTCTAGAAATATTAAAATTGCTACAAGCATAAGAACTTTAAATATGGAAGTAGTAGATGCTTTTATTAATGTAAATAACGACTATATAAATATAGATATACATTCACAAAAGGCTTTTATGAATGTATTAGAGGTTTATAGATATAAGCTTATTGAAGATTTAGGTTGTAATTCATATGTTTTTAATGTTAACATAAAAGAAAAAATAGAAAAATTTACATTATCAAATTGTAGAGAATTTTTTGATGATAATGATTTAAGTATAATTAATGTAAGAGTATAACTAATATGGATAGATATCAATATTAAGATTAATGTATATAAAAAAATGGAATTTTTTAGTATTATAATTAGAACCATTTAATTCACAATGCACAATTCACAATTCACAATTGTGGAAATTTCTCAGCAAAAGCTGAGAAATTTAAAATTAATTCTATTTGAAGTTACAAAGTAACTTCCTATAAAAAACTAGCAACTGTAGTATCTCTATAGTATTAGCTAAATTTATTAGTGTTGTTTCAAACTATACTGCACCTCAGGGGAACCCTAAAGAGCTTCACTACTGTTCCACAGAGGTAAAAAAAGCTAGCAATTGCATTGCTAGTAAAAATCTATTAAAGAAATTAATTCTTTATGAATTAATTTCAACTATAATTGTGAATTGTGAATTTAAACTCTTAATGGCATAGTTATATTAGCTATATATTAATTTTTAAGATATTTTAGTTATACGTATTAATTAACTATCTTATAAAGGTGTGGTAAAATGAAAAATGTAAAAAAAGCTGCTGCAGTAAAGTATGATTATGGAGCTACTGCACCTAAGGTTACTGCAGCAGGTATGGGGCATATTGCAGATAAAATTCTAGAAAAAGCAGAGGAAAATGAAGTTCCTATAGTTGAAAATGAAGAGTTGGCAAATCTTCTTACTAATGTAGACGTAGGAGATGAGATCCCTTTAGAGCTTTATGATGTGGTAGCAAAGGTCATTGCATATGTTATGGATATTGACAATAGGATGAAGAGCAGGTGATAAATATTGGCATTATATGCTATATCTGATTTCCATTTAGCATCTACTGGAGATAAGCCTATGGATATTTTTGGAGATAAGTGGTATAAACATGATGAAAAAATAAAAAATAATTGGCTGGAAACCATTAAAATAGAGGATACAGTCTTAATTGCAGGAGACATTTCCTGGTCTATGAAGATGGAAGAAGGTAAGGAAGATTTAGATTTTATAAATAAGCTTCCAGGAAGAAAAATATTAGTGAGAGGAAACCATGATTATTGGTGGACTAGTATAACAAAGCTTAATTCTCTTTATGATAATATGGATTTTATACAAAATAATTTTTTTACTTATGAGAATTATGGAATCTGTGGCAGTAGAGGGTGGATTACTCCAATAAGCTCTAAATTTACTGCTCATGACAAAAAAATTTATGAAAGAGAACTTATAAGGCTTAGATTATCTTTAGATAGTGCTAAAAAGGCTGGTTATAAAAAGCTTATAGTTATGCTTCATTACCCACCAGTAAATAGTATTGAAGAGGAAAATGGATTTACCGAAATATTAAATGAATATGAGGTAGAGAAGGTTATTTATGGGCATATTCATGGTGTTGCTTTGAAATATGCCTTTGAAGGGATTAAAAATGGTATAGAGTATGTATTAACTTCTTGTGATCATATAGACTTTTCACCAAAATTAATATTACCATAAAAATCTATATATTTATAACGTGCAGGTTATAAATATATAGATTGTGAATGAAAAATTATGAATAATAACATCAATTTTTCATTCACATCTTTAATTTTAAAAGTGGTGATTAACTAATCACGATTTTTAGAATTAAAGATTTTTGAAAAGATTCCTTTAGATTTATCTTCTTTATTATTTACTTCTTGAATAGGAGCTTTTTCATCTTTACCATCAAAGTTAAAATTATCATCAATGATATCACTAGTTTTTTCAAGCTTGGCTTTAATAAGTTCTGCTTCCCTAATTAGATCTCTTTGAGTTCTAACTAACTCTTTTAAGCTTTGTTTTACATTAGGAGCAGTTAATACTTGGCTGAACCATATAAGAGCTGTATTATAATTCAACAGTCTTCTATTTAGTTCGCCTATTAAATATATCATAACAAATTTATCCATACCGTATAAAGGTAAGGTTTCATTATAATAGGCATCGTTAAACCCTTCTAATGCGAAACTTAAAAAGGTCCGTTCCATTTCGCTATGATAATCTGAATTACCTAATCGATACATCCATGATAATTTCAAGCAAATCATAGCCTTTTGACTAGGTTTAGCATTCATAAAAACTGCATTTAATAGTGCCATTTTATATCTTTCTATAGCAATTTCTAATGTATATTTATCAGGATAAGTTCTTGGTTTAAATTTTGAAGTTACATTTTTAAGTATTAAATCTTTTTGAACAGTCATTATTTTATAGAAGTCAGATTTTAAAGCTGAATACCCGCAGCTTTCACAAATATAAACATCATAAAAATAAGGATTTATAAGATCATATCTTATAAAAAAATCCGAGTCTTTTGAAATCATTCTATAAGAAGTACTTTTAAGTGCAAGTTGTTTAAATCTATAATTACATACAGGACAATCTATAGTCTTATGATAAAGTAAAGATTCATATAAATCATTTTTAACTTCTTCTTTTTTGTTTGTGCTTTTTTCCACCTTATATATTTGAAGATTGTCTATCTCTTCAAATCCTAGATCTTCTAGTCCAGAAAAAATATTTTTCATAATAAAATCCTCCATAAACCGCTAAATAAACAATAAATACAATATTATATCTAAATCATTGATATTTTTCTATAATAACATTATATTATATATATAATATAATATATATTTCGTAACAATTTAATATTTGTGAAGGGTGACTTACATATGGCAATAAGAGAATGGAAAAAATTTTTAATTCCTTATGAACAGGCAGTAGAAGAACTTAAAGTTAAATTTAAAAGTATTAGAAGAGAACTTAGAAGAAAAAATGAATATTCTCCAATAGAATTTGTAACTGCAAGAGTTAAGGAAGTATCTAGCATTTTAGAAAAAGCAAATAAATTTAATATACCATTAGATAGAATAGAATATGAAATGGAAGATATAGCTGGTGTGAGAATTATGTGCCAGTTTGTTGATGATATAGAAAAGGTTGTTAATTTAATTAGACAAAGGAAGGATATGCAAATAATCTATGAGAAGGATTATGTAACGAATGTTAAGGCAAGTGGTTATAGAAGTTATCATATGATTATAAAATATCCAGTAAATATGGCTGATGGGCAAACAGAAATTTTAGCAGAGTTTCAAATTAGAACTTTAGCTATGAATTTCTGGGCTACAGTAGAACATTCTTTAAATTATAAATATAAACACGATATACCTAAAGATGTAAGAATGAAGTTAAAAACTGCAGCAGATGCAGCCTTTCAATTAGATGAGCAAATGCTTGAGATAAAAGATGAAATTAAAGATGCTCAGAAATTATTTGAGGTTAAATCTAGTCTAGTTACGGATATAGTTGAAAATATCTTAACACTTTCATCTTTAGGAAAGCTTTTAGAGGCTTCAAGATATACAGAACAATTAAACAGGCTTTTAGAAGAAGGTGAAGTATTCGAACTTAGTAGTCTACTAGAAGCTACAAAAAAGACGTTAGATAAATACAAAGCATAAGGCCGATATCTTGGTCTTATGCTTTATATTTATATACAGGATACTTTATATAATAGGACGACTTAATAATTATTAACTAGTATATAACAGTTATTCTTAATAAAAATTTTAAAATTTTGTCATAATTATATATAATTATAGTATATATAGATGTATTACTTGAAAAGTTAATATATAACTGATATTTATGCCTTAACTTTTTTAAAAATTTAGTTGAAAAGCAATGAATTCAATTAGTTTTATAAAATAATTAATTTAAGAATTCTCATGCTCTGCTGAGAATTGACAATAATTGAGAATTGTCAATAGTCAATTTTATATTAATGTAAACTTAATTAATTTAGTAATACAATTACATGAATGCATAGATTGAATTTAAAGATAATAAATCTATATATAAGGAGGCTATATGTTAAAAAGAGAAAATATTATGGAAATATTAGAAGAATTAAATTTTCCTAAGGACCATTACTGGGTTTTAGCAGGTGCTTCACTAGTTATACATGGAGTGAAAAATGAAACTAGAGATATTGACTTAGGCTGTAGTAAGTTTTTATTTGAAAGTTTAATTAAAAATGGATATAAGCCAATAGTTTTAAAAGACAGTTCAAGAGTAATAAGGGTAAATGAAGAATTAGAGATCTTTGAGGAGTGGAAGGTAGATAACGTAGAGTTAATTAATGATCTTCCTGTAGGAAGCTTAGAAAGCATAAGAAAGCAGAAGATAAAACTGGGAAGAGAAAAAGACTTAAGAGATATCGAACTAATAGATAGTTTTTTACAACAAAAATAAAATAGATTGCTATGACATAGATTGTTTTGTATATATGCATTTTAATTAAAATAAAAGTTATTATAATATATAAAATTAGTATATGTTAATTAAGTTAAGTAGAACCAGAGAGTGACCTCTGGTTTTTTATTATTAAATAATTAGCATATTTAAATATCTATTTTTATATCTAGAGAGTTTATTTGAATTATATTATTTGAAAAGTATTTTCTTTAAATTATTAGAAGCTATTATTATACAAATGCTGGATACTATCATGAGCAATTGAATATATATAGTTAGAATACCTTTTTAAAAAATTTGAAAACACACTAAATACGCATTAAGAATCATTGCATAAAAATTAAATATTAAAAGATTAATAATAAATTGGGTAAGAAAATATAGGTTTCCTTAATGAAATTTAACTTGTACACCATTTTCGTTTTTATAAGAAAAATTCTTATTTATAAATTAAAAATTAAAAATAAGAGATGAAGAATTATAGTTAAAACTCCACTGCCAAAGTCTTTAGAGTTTTTAAACTAAATTTTATTTTAAGAAATTCACTAAGGGCCAATTTCGGACTGAATTCTTCATTCTTAACTATTAATTCTTAATTTTTAAGAGATTAAATTATTTTTATAGGAAATTTATTTTCCAGGATGCATTTTAAGTTTTTAGATTGGATACTTATATAAAGCTATAAGTATTATTTTTTCTATTCATAAGAACCTACTCAATACGTTAATAAATATACTGTTATATTAAAAGGATTTAATGAATATTAAAAGAATAAGTAGGTAATGGATTAAAGGGGGAATATGTCGTGGAAGAATTAAAGTGTCCTAAATGTAATTCTACTGAAATCAAAAGAGCTGCAAGTAAGACCATATTATTAGAACCTATGGATAAAATTTTTGCATTAGGATCAAAACTGTATGCTAGTGTTTGTACTAATTGTGGTACAGTTTTTGATTTTACTGTAGATTTTCCAGAGGATTTCAAATAAGGGAAGGTAGAAGAAATGAGAGAGGGAATTATAATAGAAAATACCAATACTATAAACACTATAGAAAGCCTAAAAAAAGATTTAACTGCGTTGGGACTTAAAAAAGGAATGACTATTATTGTACATTCCTCTTTAAGTTCTATGGGCTGGGTTTGTGGAGGGGATGTATCAGTAATAAAATCACTTATGGATATAATTACAGAGGAAGGTAATATTATTATGCCGGCTCAAACGGGAGATTACTCAGAACCTTGTTATTGGGGAAATCCTCCTGTACCCGAACAATGGTATGAAATAATTAGAGAAACTATGCCTGCTTTTGATAAACATATAACCCCTACAAGAGGAATGGGAAGAATTGCAGAAGTTTTTAGAAATTTTCCTAATGTGTTAAGAAGTGATCATCCACAGGCTTCTTTTACTGCCTGGGGTAAGGATTCAGAAGATATTATAGGGGTTCATAATTTGGAGGATTCACTAGGAGAGACATCACCTCTAGGAAAAGTTTATAATATAAATGGATATGTACTACTGCTAGGAGTACCTTATGAGAATAATACCTCTTTTCATTTAAGTGAATATAAATCTAATGTAAGAATGTATACAGAATTAGCTGCACCTATCTTAGAAAATGGTAAGAGAGTTTGGAAGACTTTTAGGGATATTGATTTAGATAGTGAAGATTTTAATTCTATAGGCTTAGAATTTGAGAAAAGACATAATGTGAGTAGAGGATTGGTAGGACAAGCTGAGAGTAGATTATTTCATCAAAAAACAGCAGTAGATTTTGCAACAGAATGGTTTAAGAAAAATAAGGGGAGTAAGAATTTATTAAAGTAGAAGCTTATTTAGCATCTACATATAATAATCATAGAATCAATAATTTCGGAGGCGTATTTTATGAATGTACTATCTATAATTTGTATTATTTATGCCATGTTTTTAATAATTTATGGTTTTATAAATAATGAAAGAGTAGATAACAGGAATAATTGGTATCACATTAAAGATATGAAGAGCTTTTTAAGAATTCAATTCTTATGGAAGTTTATAACTGCAATATATTGTATTGCTGCTGCTTATTTTTATGAAAAATATACTATAAGCTTTTTATTTATCCTTACAATTATTTTTATAGATAGAATAATATTTTTTATTATAGTTAGGCTTAAAAAAATAGCTTTACCTAAAAGATATTTAGAATAAGTTATGTAAAAGAAAATAATATTCTTTTAGACTATTAAATAAACATTGATGTCTTCAATATCTTATAAAAGATTAAAATAAAGCTTGAATTTATACAATTTGCTAATAGTTTCTATTAAAGAGATTTCTAGTCTGAATAGATTAAATATTCAGATTAGAAATCTACATTTGCCTTTAAAAATAGCTTACTTTTTACACTTTCCTGTTATATGATCTATACTAATTTTTATAATGTTAGCTTTAGAAAAAGCTTTATCTATATAGTTTTTTCCTTCTTCCATAAAATCAGAAGAATATTTTTCAATGAATTTCAGTAACACAGCCTTTTTTTCCTTTTCTGCTTCAATATTTTCAGCCTTTCCAAAGATTATTACATTTTCAAATTTAGTATTAAATGTTTTAGATAAAACTTCAATATTATCAACAATTGAAAAACATACTTTATTATTAAAATTTATATTATCAAGTTTGTGTCCTACAGGAGCACAATGAAAATAAATAGCATCATTGTAGTATACATAATTTAAAGTTGTACAGTAAGGATAACCATTTTCACCTATAGTACCCAAAGTGCCTTCTTGTCCTCTTTCTAATAGTGCAAATATATCTTTATCATCCATTGCTTTGTTAATCTTTATCATCTCTTTAAACATTGAAAATACCTCCACATCCTTTAATTATTTAAATAAGATTAGTTTTATATTAACATATCTTTTAATTATATGTAATATATAATAAATATATTGTAAGTTTCACATTATATACTGTAGAACTCTATGTAATTATCAATCAAAACTTTGAGTTAATGATAAAATAAATTAATAGTGTAGAATGGAAGGGTCTGTGGGGTAGAAAAATTAAAATCTACAAATGCTGTGATGAGCGGTGTTTGTGGGATTTTTTGTTTTGAAATGAAAGGGATGTGCCTTGTAAAAATTAAAACTTGATATAACTGACGAACTTCTCACCAGTATGTAAATCATTTGTGGCTCCTGCTAATAGTATTATTTTCAGTGTTATTTATTAATACTTTTAAATTCTCAGCTTCATTTTTAAGCCGTACTTCTTCCTCTTGGTTCAATGAGTGGTTTTGTCATAAATTCAGTATAATCCAGTGATTAAGAACTTATGGGTAGTATAAATTATTCTGATTGTTGGTAAAAATGAATTACTCTTCACTGGATGTTTTAAATTCCAGTAGGCCTCAACACCCTTATATTCAGAATAAACATCCTTCTATCACAAGCTTAGAATCTCTGACTTTCTCATACCGGTAAAGGCGGCTGCTCGAAAGAAAGTCTTAATCTTATCATTTTTAGAAAGCTAAAGATGTGTCAAGAACTCTTTTAAATCTTCTTTAGCATAGGTTATGATTCCATTAGTTCAATAACTGTGCCGATAAAATTACAGATATAACTATGAATGCCGATTAGAGAATAGAACTATTAAGCAATTATCTTTTAAGCGACAAGAAACTTTACAACAAGTGATTTAATTTGTTGATATAAAGTAAAATAGAGTGTAATATAAAACATACCGAATGAATGTTTTTTAGAAAAAGATTAAAGGAGGATTAAAGAATGTGTTAGAAGACAGCACTAAAAACAGGGTTAGAGAATAGAACCATTAAAGAAATTATCTTTTAACCCAGAAGAAACTAGAAATTTATGATAAGTGATTAAGTTTGTTTACATAAATTAAAATGGAATGTAGTCTAGAACATACCGACTAAATGTTTGTTAGAAGGAGAGCTGAGTAATGAGTAAAAGGTATAGTACTGAAGACACAATTAGAGATATTTTAGATGCATCGACGCGGCTGTTTGTAGAAAAAGGTTATGAGAAAACGACTATCCAAGATATTGTCAACGAATTAGATGGCTTGTCGCGTGGAGCGATTTACCACCACTTTAGATCAAAAGAAGAGATTATTGATGCAGTTGTAAAGCGACTTGTTCCAGGCTCAGAGTATATAGAGGCAATTAGTAAGCGCCAGGATCTAAATGGCTTAGAAAAAATTCAACATTTACTAGTGGAAACGCTAATTAATAAAGATGTTAGAGCTTCATTTGGGATGACATTTCCTTTATTTAATAATCCAAAATTTTTCATGATGCGTATGATTAATAGCAACGAGGTCCTATCACCCCAAGTTGAATTATACATAGACGAAGGAAATAGGGATGGATCACTTGATGTGAAGTTCCCAAAGCAGATTTCAGAGATTATTGTCCTATTATTAAATACTTGGTTTATGGTATCTTTATTTCCCAACACTATAGATACTTTTTGGGATAAAGTTTATGCAGCGAAATATGTGTTCGATGGTATAGGAGTTGACGTACTAAGCGATGAAATTATAGAAAAAATTATTAGTGAAATAAAGAAAACGGAGGCAGAAAATGAAGGAAAATAAAAAAAGTGGTATTAAACAAGTTCTGCATATCCTAAAGATAAGTGCTCTTGCACTTATACTGATAATAGCCTTAGCATTGGGAGGAATCTTTACAGCTCACCGTTTAAGTTTACAAAGTGAGGCTAAGAAAATTGTAGATTATGGACAGAAATTAGAGGTTTTCGATAGCACGATGAACGTATTTATTGAAGGTAAGGGCGAAGAAACAATTGTTCTTTTAACAGGCTATGGCACGGCAAGTCCAAGTATTGATTTCAAGCCGCTAATTGATGAACTTAAAAGTGATTATCGTGTGGTTGTTATCGAACCCTTTGGCTATGGATTAAGCGGGCAAACGGAACGTGAGCGAACAGCAGAAAATATGGTTGAGGAGATTCATGATGTTGTTAAACAATTAAATATAGACTCCTTTATTTTGATGGGTCACTCAATTGCAGGCATTTATGGGTTGAACTATGTCAATACTTTTCCTGAGGGTGTCAAAGCTTTTGTTGGGATTGATTCAAGTGTTCCGAACCAACCTTGGCCAGGTTTTGATGATAGATTAATCAACTTCGTGCAAAAATCAGGAATCTTCAGATTAATAGTAAAATTGAATCCTGAAAGCTTCATGGGTGAAAATATGAATGAAGAGTCTTCTGATCAATTGCGCATGATTACCATGAAAAATATGGGAAATAAGACCGTGCGAAATGAACTAAAGTCACTAGGACAGAGTTTTGATTCGGCAAAAAGTCTGTCGTTTCCAAAGGAAGTCCCTTTATTACTATTCGTAGCTGAAGCAAGCGAAACGTCTATAGAAGGATGGCTTGAGCTTCATGAACAGCAAATTGAAAACTCATCTAAGAGTAAGGTGGTTGAATTGCCAGGAACACACTATCTTCACCACACGCAATCTAAAGAAATCGCAGAAGAATTAAGGAAATTTTTAGATTAATAGCAAAAAGCTGATAATAAGAATAGGAAGTGCCTATACTTTTTTGGCTGCTAACTCAAATAAAACAGTATATTTAGAGAGAACTTATTGTCGATTCATAAATGTAAGTTGCAATAAATTCTTTTTTTATTTTAAAGAAACCATTGCTTCTATCAATCATCAATGCCATGAATGAATTAGTCGAATTATATGATAAAATAATCATAAGGTAAGTAATTTATAAATTCAGTATAAATTATTAGTTGAAAGTAGAATTGATGTCATGTAAGTTAAAAAAAAGTGACGAATATACTCCATTCTAATAAATAGATATTTTTATTAAAGCGGAGCATATTGCATTATAGCATCTCTTTTAATAGGTTTTAAATATAAAAGATAAAATAATCAGTTGATTTATAAATATATAACTAATTATTTTATTCTAAAATTAAGGACGAATTGGTAGTTTTGAATATAAATCTACATCAGTTAATTTGTTAACTTGGGATATTATCAGTTTGTCATCAACTTTATCTATAGTAACTTGTCCTATAAGTTCTACGTCATCTTTAGTATTTTTTTCTACATTATTTAAATTTATTATAGCCTTAAAATTATAAACTTTATCTGTATCACTTTCTTTAAACTCTTTCAATTCTATGAACTTAGAATTAGTTTTATTGGCAACTAAGTGGCTTATATACGCATAATTAAGTCTATCAGATGTAATTGCTTTAAAGGCATCATCTGATAATAATTCTTTATATCTAAGGGTATATTGATCATTAGGAAATCTGTCAATAACTTCATTAAGATTAACTTTAGTGTAATCTTCTATGTCATATAAAGCATGAAGAAAATCTTCTGTTAATTTTTCTTCAGTATTTGCTTTACTGCATCCTATTAAGAATATTGGAATAATAAATACTATTAGAAGTATAGGAATTAACTTTTTAAATTTCATAACATTACCTCCTAATAAATAATTTTTTACTTGACTTTTTTTCATATATTAGATAAAGTATTTTAAATATTATAAATCTTTTCATAGAATTACCTAATTAAAGAGTATACTATTATTATATTAACATATTTTACAATAATATATTAAAAGATCCTTAATATAAGAACTTTAATAACTACAAAAAAGAATAATATAAATAAATTAATGTTGTTTAGTAATTAAAAATGTTGAACAAGTTTTACGGTACATTAATAAAATTTATAGGGGTAAAGTATATGGGTAAAACTAGTAAAATCTTAATTATGACTTTTTTAACAATAAGTTGTATTTTATTATTAGGTTGTGAAAAAACAGAACATAAAATTGTTCTTAATGATTTTTCAAAAGAACAAAAAGAACTATTACAAGGTACTATTGATACTGATTTTAAGGCTTTTAAGATAATTGGAAGTTTAAAAGAATATGATAATATAGAGTTGAATTTATGTATTTATGAAAAAGGAAAGCTTATAGGTGAAAATAACATAGTAGGTATGACTTTAAATAAAGAAGATACTTTAAAGTATATAACTATGAGTTTATACCAATACTCGGATAAATATAGTGATAAAGGGGAATTTAAAATTGCTATCATAGGTGATCATTTTAATAATTCAGTTAAATCTAATATAGACTTTAATAATAAGTCAAATGAAGTTGGGAAATTTTATAACAACGAAGTAAAAATAGAAAAAGATGTAGAACATATTTTATTCGCACAATTAGAACAAAATCAAGAAACAGGTAGTATGAGCTTTATTTTTGATAGAAAAGATGAAGTAGATAGAGCTATAAAAAACTATGATAGAGTAGTTTTATTAAAATGTAAATTTAAATAGGAGCATATTTATAAGAAAACAGCTATATTTGGAGTTTCTTTAATTTACCTTTATAATAGCAGAAATAAACTAGTTAGTTAAAAGAGAAATTCTATTTATAATATAGATAAATTTTTTAGGGAGGCAAAGAGATGAAAAGAGAAGAAGCGTTTGAAATTTTAAAAAAATATATGAGTAGTGAAAGTTTATTTAAACATTCCTTTGCAGTGGAAGGATCAATGAGAGGACTTGCAAGAAAATATAATGAAGATGTAGAAAAGTGGTCTATAGTAGGTCTATTACATGATATAGACTATGAAAAATATCCTGATACTCATCCAGAGGAAGGACAGAACATTTTAAAAGAAGAAAATGTAGAGGAAGAAATAAGAGTGGCTATTTATGGTCATGCAAAGGAGGCAAAATCATACAGGGAAAGCCTGATGGCAAAAGCACTTTTTGCAGTAGACGAGCTTTCAAGTTTTATTGTAGCATGTGCTTTAGTTAGACCTTCAAAAAGTTTTGAAGATTTAGAGTTAAAGTCAGTAAAGAAAAAATTAAAAGATAAGGGTTTTGCTAAAGGAGTAAATAGAGAAACAATTAAAGAAAGTAGTGAAGAATTAGGACTAGAGCTTTCTGAACTTATAACAGAAGTGATAGAAGCGCTTAGAGTTAGAGAAAGAGAATTAAACTTAGAGGGTTACACATTACTTTAATTATGTGGAATGAATAAATTTAAGTATATTCTTGCTTTAAATAATGTATAATTCATAATACAAAATACATGGAGATTAGTTTTACCAAACTAATCTCTTTAACTGATTCTCATAGCGGCGAACAGTGTTCGCCATAATATTTTTATATTAATATTAAATTTTGCATTATGAATTGAAATACTTAAGAGTGTAACTACATTTAGCTATATATTAACTTTTAAGGCAGTTTATCTATATATGGGAGAAAATGGTTATGGTAAAAGTAGAGATTTTAACAGATAAAATAAAAGGATTAATATTAAAATTTTTATATAAGGAAGAGGAGATAAATCTTTTTATAATACATTGTATTGAAAGCAATAATATAGGAGATTTATATATAGATAGTGAAGAAAGTATAGGAGCTATATTGCATATAAAGGATGATGGAAATTCACTTTTTACTAATTTTTATTATAATAATAAAAAGGGTTTTGAAATTATTGTAAAAGAAATTAAAAGAATAAATAACCCACGTATGCTTTTGGCAGCTAAAGAAGATGATGTAAGAGAAATCCTAAAGAGATTAAATATAAGTAAAAATATAGATAAAAATTTTTATTATATTTTTGATAATGAGAAAAAACTAAATTTACATATAGGGGAATTTAATTTTAAAAAAGCAACTTTTAAAGATAAAAATTTTATTAAAGAATCATATATAGATTTTTTTGGGGCAACTTCTGAAGAAGACATAAAATCTTTAACTAATGATGAAAAAATAAAATATGATTTAGAAAATGGAGTTTATTTGTTATATAGTAACTATACTCCAATAGGATTAGCTAAATTTAGCGAGTTCAGTAAACATTTTGGAGAAATTACTACTGTTTATATAAGAAAAGAATATAGGGGCAAAGGTCTAGGAAAAATTCTTATGAGTAAAATGGTAGAAATATTAATAGAAATGGGAAAGACACCAATAACTCAAGCAAATATGAAAAATTTAAGTGCAAAAGCTATATATGAAGGTATAGGATTTAAAAAATACTGTGACTATGCCTTTGAATTCTTAAATAATTAAAATTTATTTTTAAGTTCTTTTTATAGTAAACATATATAGTTAATTACTAAATTAAAAAGTCGTGATGGTTAATCACGACTTTTTGTTAGTTTGCTACTATATTTACAAGTCTACCTTTAATTACTATAACTTTTCTTACAGTTTTTCCTTCAAGAGCAGCTTTTATATTTTCAGTGTTTAATGATGCTTCTTTTATTCCAGCTTCATCAAGAGTTGTTGGAACGTCAATTTTAGCTTTGATTTTACCATTAATTTGTATTGCTATTTCAACTTCATCTTTAATTAAAGCAGATGGATTGAAAACAGGCCAACTTTCGTTAAATACTGAATAATCCATACCTAAAGCTTCCCAGTGTTCTTCAGAGAAGTGAGGTGCAAATGGTGCAAGAAGTTTAATATAATCTATTAATGTTTCTTTTAGGAAAGCAGGATTTTTAATGCTTTCATTAAGATATTTAGATAGGGCATTAGTAAACTCCATCATTCTTGCTATTGCAGTATTAAATTGAAGTTTTTCAGCATCTTCAGATACACCTTTTATGGCAAAATGTCTCCAATAATTAAGCTCTTTTTCAGCAGTTTCTATAACTTCTTTATTATTATCCTTGCTTCTAAGTTCAGCTATAGAATGTTCTAGAACTCTTTCTATTCTCTCAACAAATCTGCCTATAGATTTTATTCCATCATCACTCCAAGCTCCACCTTCGGTATATCCAAATCCAAACATTATATACATTCTAAATACGTCTGAGCCATATTCTTTAATATATCCATCAGGAGATATAGTGTTTCCTTTAGATTTACTCATCTTAAGTCCGTCAGGTCCTAAGATTAATCCTTGGTGAGTTAGAGATTTAAATGGTTCTCCAAAGTTTATATAACCAAGGTCTCTTAATGCTTTAGTTATAAATCTTGCATATAATAGATGCATGCAAGCATGTTCAGGTCCTCCAACATATTTATCTACTGGAAGCATTTTATTTGCTAATTCACTATCAAAACAAACTTCATTATTTTTGTTATCTACATATCTTAAATAGTAGAAAGAAGAACAAACGAAGGTGTCTAAAGTGTCTGCTTCTCTTTTAGCAGGGCCACCACAACATGGGCATGTTGTATTTATGAAACTTTCACATTTAGCTAGTGGAGATTTTCCGTCTGGTGTAAATTCTACATCATATGGAAGTTCTACAGGTAAATCCTTCTCAGGTACTGGCACTGTTCCACATTTTTCGCAATATATTATTGGAATTGGTGCACCCCAATATCTTTGTCTAGAAACTAGCCAATCTCTTAATCTATAGTTTATTTTCTTCTCACCTAAATTTAAATCTTGAAGTTTATTAACTATAGCTTCTTTAGCTTCTTCACTAGAAATCCCATCAAATTCTTTACTGTTTACAAGTTTACCAGGTTCAGTATATGGAGGATTTTCTCCACCTTCAATAACTCTTTCTATTGGAAGATTATATTTAGTTGCAAAGGCAAAATCTCTTTCATCATGTGCTGGAACAGCCATAACTGCACCAGTTCCATAAGTATTTAATACATAATCTCCAATCCAAATAGGAATTTTTCTTCCGTTAATTGGATTTATAGCATAAGAACCAGTAAATACACCAGTTTTTTCTCTTGTTATAGATTGTCTTTCTATATCAGATTGCTTTTTAGCATTTTCTTTGTATTCTTCTACAGAAGTTTTATACTCCTCGGTAGTTAACTGATCTACTAGCTCATTTTCAGGAGCTAGAACAACATAAGTTACTCCAAATAATGTATCAACTCTTGTAGTGAATACATTGAAGGAAATATCTTTTCCATCTACTTTAAAAGTAGCTTCTGAACCTGTAGATTTACCTATCCAATGTTTTTGCATTGACTTAGTTTTTTCTGGCCAATCAAGATTATCAATTTCATTAAGAAGTTCTTCAGCATAATCTGTAATTTTTAAGAACCATTGAGTTAAATTCTTTTTAGTAACTTCACTAGAACATCTTTCACAAACACCATCAATTACTTGTTCATTAGCTAAAACAGTATTACAATCAGGACACCAGTTTACTGGTGCATTTTTTCTATATGCAAGCCCTTTTTCATATAATTTTAGGAATAGCCATTGGGTCCATTTATAATAATCAGGACGACAGGTTACTACTGAATTTTCCCAATTAAACATAGCTCCCATAGCCCTTAATTGTTTCTCCATAGTTTCAATATTTTTTTCTGTTGAATCCATTGGGTGAATTCCAGTTTTTATTGCAAAGTTTTCAGCAGGTAATCCAAAAGCATCAAAACCCATTGGTTGAAATACATTATATCCTTGCATTCTTTTCATTCTAGCCCACGAATCAACAGGTCCAAAGTTAAACCAATGACCTGCATGAAGTTGACTTCCAGATGGATAAGAGAACATTTCCAAAACATAAAGTTTTTTATCTAAATTATTTTTATCAAATTTATATAGGTCTGTTTCTTCCCATTTTTTTTGCCATTTCTTATCAATTTCTGTGCTATATCTAGCCATATTATTTCCTCCTAATCTATAGTGAATTTTTATTATTTTAAATAATATATAAGCCTATAAGCTTTTTCTATCTATGAGAATCATTGAACATGGTATTAAAATACAGGTTTTAGCTGTTTTGTATTAGTAGATATATATAAGATTATTATAAATAAAAAAAGCCTTCATCTCGTAAAGAGACGAAAACTTATAATTCCGCGGTACCACTCTAATTAGGCACAATGCCTCACTTTAAAATATAACGGTTTAATCCGTACTTGCTTTTTACAAGTAAGCTCCTAGGCAAGTTCATAGTTCTTAATTACTGCATTACACCAAACTGCAGCTCTCTGAGAATTAAGGTGAATATTACTACTCCTAATCAGTGCAATAACATATTAAGTTAATAATTTTAAATTATAAATTAAAATCTTTTTATTGTCAATAGTTTACTAATTTTTATATATAGTATTAATTATTTAATTTATGAATAAAGTTACTATCTACATAAGTTATAAATATAGTTAGTGCATAATCATAAATTATAAACATAAATTGATAAGCTAATATCAAAAACAAAAAGTTACTTGGCATCGATAATGAGGGTACAAATAAAAATTTATAAATTAAATAAAATATTCCCATAGATATATTAAAATATACAATCTTTAATATAAATTCTAAAGACATTTTTCTTAATCTCTCTATGTAAAGTTTTATAAAACCATAAAGTCCAAAAAAAATAGTATAAGATAGCCACATAGATTTCAATGGAAGTATAAAGTAAGATAATAAGGAAACACTTACATATACTATAATAGAGTTTTGTATGCTAGTAGTTAATATTGATAGAGGGATTATAGCTGAAGCCACTCCTAAAAGAAATATTGTATTAAAAGGCAAAAATGAAGTGGAATAAAGAAGAAACAGACTAAGCGCTACATATATTCCACCTCTTGCAACAAAACTTGCTTTATTGTTCATATTATGTTTTCCCATATTAAAAAACCTCACAATAAATTATTATTTTAAATTATTATGTTGTAAATTTAGTTATATTCACAAATGAATCTAAAGAGTAGTTTATTCTTTCTAAAAATGATTTTTAATAGTATAAATTATATTATTAAAAGCAACTAATTAAATCTCCACCCATACATTCACAACAAGTATCTGCGCACCAAAGTTTACAACAAAGATCGCAGCATTCCCCATCACTACCTCTTCGCGTTCCATAATAAGTTTGTCTATAAGAATTTTGTCTTTGATTTAAGCTATTTAGTGTCTGTCTATACTCAAAATTATTTGGATCCATATTACAAGCTTGATGAATTAAATTATAGGCATTATCAAACCATCCTTTTCTATAATTAACCATACCCATTAAAAAATACCATTCTGCAGTTCTATCTGATATAGAATTAAGTTTTGATTCTGCACCACCTATATTTCCTCTATTTAAATCCATTCTTATGCTTTGATAAATGTTAAAATTATTATTTCCTCCACTATAACTTTGATAGTTACTAGAACTTGCATTATTTTTAGTAAGAGCATCATAAGCATCGTTTATTTCTCTCATCTTTTCTTCAGCTAAATCTTTTAGAGGATTATTAACATATTGATCTGGATGATATTGCTTTGCTAGTTCTCTATATGCTTTTTTTATTTCATCTTGTGATGCACCTTGTCTTACGCCAAGTACCTCATATGGATTTCTCATGTTTCTTACACTCCTTAATCTTTATACTTTCAATTTTTTCCATTAAGCCAAGCTGAAGGATGTTGGTTAAAAGCTCTTTATTTTTCTTTAATGGAAGATTTTCTAAAGAAGCTACACAACTTTCAGCACTTAATATTAGATTAAATTCAATTCTTTCCCTAATGGTTTCTATAAATTCTTCAAAAGTAAGTTTTTCACTATTAAAAGCTTTTTCAATAGCGTTAAATTTATGGTTTTCCATATCTTCCTTTAAGTCATCATAGGCATCAATTAAATATATAAATCTTCCTAAATTATATCCAAGCCAATAAAGGGCAGTGTTATCTTCTTTCTTATAATATTGAGAAATTATATAACCAGTTAAATCTGCAAATATATCAGAAATTTCATCTATATTTATGGGATCTTTAGAATTCTCCATTTTACTTAATAAATCTAGTTTAGTTTTCATATAATCAATTATTTCTTTTTTTTGTTCATCACTAATTTTTATATACTTTCTTAAAAATTTAGATAATAATTTACTAATTTTAGAATTATTATCATTGTAATTATCTAATAATTTAAAGTAGGTTAAAGTTACATTACAAAAAGCTGCATATTTTAAAGCATCATTATCAATTACTTTAGGTTTTTTATTTAGTGGATGTGCAACACAAATAGATTTCTCATATTGAATTTTATCTTCGTTAAGTCCATCTAAAAGTATAGCTAAAAAAGTCATGTCATAATTTAAAGTAAATCTAGGTATATGACCAAAAGTTTCCTTTATAGCTAAACATAATCCACAGTAATAAGCTTTAAATTTTTCATAGTCTTTTACTTTAAGCTCCATTTTACAGGGAGTAACATATCCAAACATTATAGTCCTTTTAAAGCTCCTTTATTTTTATCTTCTAAAATTTCATGAATAGTTTTAGAAGTAGTATCTTTCATAGTGTACCCTAATAGCTTTACTACATCCATGATTTCATCCTCGTTACTAGATTCAATTTCTACGTAAGGAAAAGGACAAAAGCTTTTATCATTAATGTCTATTTCAATTAGGGTATTTTTATACTTATAACTTTCTCTATATTTTTTAATAGACTCTACTAATTCTAGGCCTAATGCTTTAAAAATATTAGAGCCTTCAACGGAGTCTAATATTTCAATTTCATGCTCTTCCATTACCTTATATTTTTCTTGGCTTATAAGCTTTTTAGTAGTCATATAATTTATTGTTTTATTATGTAAATGATCATCTACTATTCTAATTCTAGCATAGCCTTTGGCATTTAATAGTCTTCTATCTGAAAAATCATATATATTATTAATTTGGCTTTCTTCCTTAACCTTTACTGCATTAATATCTTTCAATTTTTTTCGTATATCTTCTACGTCAATATCTAGTATTCTAGTTTCCATTTCTTTCAAGGTTCTCACTCCTTTTAGGTAATTATATCATAATTTTTTTTCCTAAGCTTTATTTTAATTTGTTTATAATTTATTTTTAACTAGATTAATATATTTAACAATTACTTTGGAGAAAAATTATATATTGTTATATAATTATATTGATCAATTGATAATTGTCAATTAAGATAAATTCATTTATAGATGATGAATTGACTTTTAAAATTTTTTAATTAATTTAAATAATTAGTCAATGCTTAGAGGAGGTTTAACATTTGGATTACATTAAAGAAATAAATATAATTGAAGCAGTGATTCATATATTAGATAACAATGCTGATGGAGCTGTATTAAATGAATTTGCACTAGAATTAAATGAGGAGATATATACTTTCCTTTTAAAGCATATTCAGAGATGTTTAAAAGATGAAGAATTAAAGTATGCTGTTTTTAATGAGGAAAGGAACATAGTTAAAGATCTATCCCAAGAATTTTTGAATGGAGAAAATAACATTTTAGGAGTATCTAAAGAATTAGCAAGACAGATGTTTGTGCTTATGAGATCCAAAGGAAATATTCCATCTTGTGATTTAATTACCGTTAGTTTTTCCACAGAATATGGAATGTTTTTAGGCATATTTAAAATGGATTATATAAAAAATTATATGCATACTATTGAATATATAGATGATAAGGTAGGAATTGATATAATTCCTCAATTTACAGGATTACCTTCTTCAAGTTCTCGAATTCAAAAATGTGCTTTTATAAAAGCAATTAGAGATGATAATGAATATGATCTTATGGTAATTGATAAGCAAAGTAAAAATAAAAATAATGAAGATTATGGTTCAAATTATTTTATAGATAGTTATTTAGGATGTACTATAATTGATAATGAAAGAGACATGACTAAGACCTTTGTAAAAGCGGCAGAAAAATGGACTCAAAATGCACTAGTTGAAAATGCTTCTGAACAGGAGAAGATTAGAACTCATATTAAGAAAAAGCTAAGAGAAGAGGAAAATATTGACGTTAATGAGTTAACTGAGGAAATTTTTAATGATAATGAAGAAAGAAAAGAAAGCTTTAAAACTTTTATTGCTGATCAAGGAGTGGCAGAAAAGGTTTCTATTGATAAAGAATGGGTTGATAAAAGACTTAAAAGAATAAGATTAAAAATTGATAAAGATATAGATTTATATTTATCAGAGGAAGCTTATCATGATTTTGAAAGATTTGAAATTAAGCGTAATGGTGATGGAAGTATTAATATGATAATAAAACATATAATGAATTACGTAGAAAAGTAATAAATGAACATAATAATTACAAATTTATTAACAATAATTATAAATATGAATAAATACAAGAGTCGCTAGAAAAAATTCTAGCGACTCTAAACCGTTGAACTTGACTTAAATATAAATTTGGTAATATCTAAATATAAAATTAAAGTATATATTATGTTAATATTTTATCAACAAAATATAAAATAATAAACCCTAAAATTACATTAGGTATATAAAAAAGATAAATTAACTAGAATTATGCGTATTTTTTATAATAATTATTAATTCTAGATGTCTTATTAACATAGTTACCACTCCTCTAAATTTAGTTTCCATTTAAGAATATCATATATACAGAATAAATATATAGGTTTATATGGATGTGTTTACAAAAAAATAATATTTATGAATTATTTAGTAAAACTTTAGATTAATTAAAATTTTTAATTTAATTAGGCTATGACTTATTAAATTTACTTATAAAACCTATATGAATAAATAATAATTGATTTAAAGGATAATATTATAATCATGTCTAATTAAAATTGTTAAGAATATTTCAATTATTTCGACTAAGGAGGAGCGTAATGTCAAGTTATGATGAGAATGAAATAAAAAGTATAGTCTGCTCTATAATGCAAAGTGATAAATTTGTACTTCTTCCAATAATACAAGAAGAAAAATACCTAATTTATGAAATTAATATTAAAGGTGATAAATATGCCACCTTTAAACTTTCTAAGGAAAATATAAATACTAATGCTAATGTAATTGAAAAAGGTGTTTTAGAAAGTGGAGAATATTGGGTAATGGAAGGGGATTAGATATATATAGATGTACCCCTCCTAAATTTAATTTATACACTCATAAAATTGTGTTAACAAATTGTTTTAGCTTATATTTATGTAATTGAGAATTGACGATTGACAATGGACAATTATGGATACTTCTCTCAAGAGAAGTTTTGAACTTATTCCTTTGATTTATTTTTTGAAGTTACATAGTAATTTTTTATAAAAACTAGCAATTGTATTGCCAGTAAAAAATCGATTAAAGAAATTAGTTCGATTAAAACTAATTTCCACCATAATTTTCAATTGTCCATTTTCAATTCTCCATTGAATAAAGTTCTATATTGATTAAAGTTGTGAATTGAAATATTTAATGACGTACATATATATTGCTTTTTAATGTAGTTTATTCTCGTAATAATAATAAATAGGCGGCACCTGATTTAAATATATCATCACCATGTATCTTTCCTATAGGTTCACCTCCAAAAGCATTATCGTAAATAAAACCATTTTTATCTACATATCCTACAGGGAAACTCCCTTTGCTATAATCATAAACTAATCCATTAGTATCTACCTTACCAATAGGAGCGTTTATAGTGTGATTATAAATAAGTCCTTCTTCATCTATTCTTCCAACAACATTACCAAAAAGTGAATCATCATAAACTAGTCCATCCTTTTCGAATACACCAATTGGTCTAATACTGAAAATATTATCATATATTTCACCCATATCAATACCTCTTAAATCATAATAAAAATACATTATAATATATGATAAAGGAAGTCTTATATTACGTTAAAACATAAAATTAAAAGAAGATTGATAAAGTATATGCTGTGAAATAAAATATAACCAGGAAGTAATTGAAAATTGTTATCAATAAATAATGAATTTTATTAGATAAGGAGGAGACTATGAATACTGCATTGTTTGTATTTATTCTAACAGCATTATCAGGACTATCTACAGGAATAGGAAGTGCTATAGCATTTTTTGCTAAAGAAACTAATAAGAAATTTTTAACTACTTCCTTAGGAGTTTCTACAGGGGTTATGCTTTATGTATCTTTTATAGAAATATTAGACAAATCAAAATACTCCTTATCCTTAGTTTTAGGAGAAGAAAAAGGAGTTTATATAGCCATAATTTTATTTTTTTAGTGGAATGATATTAATTTGAATTATAAATAAATTTATATCAGATATAGACCATGGAGAAGAGGGCGATAGTAATCTCTATAAAATAGGCATACTTTCTGCACTAGCTATTGCTATTCATAATTTTCTGGAAGGGATAGCTACTTTCACTGTAGCTTTAAATGAACCTGCAGTGGAAGTTTCTATAGCTATAGCAATTGCTATACACAATATACCAGAGGGGATAGCAGTGTCTGTGCCACTTTATTATGCTACAGGAAATAAGAAAAAAGCTTTTAAATTATTATTTTTGTTAGGACTTACTGAACCTTTAGGAGAAATAATTGGATTTATTGTTTTTAGAAATGCTTTTAACGATTTAACTTATGGAGTTAGATTTGGGGTGGTAGCAGGAATTATGATTTATATATCTTTAGATCAAATAATGACTACTGCAGAAAAATATGGACAGCATAAATATGTTATGAGATGTACTTTTGCAGGAATGTTGGTAATGCAAATAGCTTAGTATTACTTATGTAAATGCAATTAATTTTTAATAAGTAGCTTAAAAAACGTGGCTGCTATGAGCCACGTTTTTCTATTTATTCATAGAATTTTGACATCCTAAAACACTTGTTATCTTATCTTCAACTAGTACTTGAATGTTTTTTCTAGCTTCTCCAAGATATTTTCTTGGGTCAAACTCACTTGGTTTATCACCCATAACTTTTCTTATTGTACCAGTCATAGCAAGTCTTAAATCTGTATCCATATTAATTTTGCAAACAGCCATTGATGAAGCTTTTCTTAACATTTCAGCAGGAACTCCTTTAGCGCCTTTTATATCTCCACCATTTTCATTACACATAGCAACATAATTTTGGTCTACAGCTGAAGCACCATGAAGAACTATTGGGAAGTTATGTATCCCAGCTTCTTCTAATTTTTTTGTTATTGTTTCTAATCTATCAAAGTCTAACTTTGCTTCGCCTTTAAATTTATAGGCACCATGACTTGTTCCTATAGCAATAGCTAAGGAATCAACGCCAGTTCTTTTTACAAAGTCAACTGCTTGATCTGGATCTGTATAAGTAGCTTCATGAGCAGCAACTTTAACTTCATCTTCAACTCCAGCAAGTTTTCCAAGTTCTGCTTCAACAACTACGCCTCTTTCATGAGCATATTCAACTACTTCCTTTGTAAGTTTAACATTTTCTTCATATTCATAATGAGAACCATCAAACATAACAGAAGTAAATCCAACATCTATACATTTTTTTACTAATTCTAAAGAATCACCGTGGTCTAAATGTAGGGCTATGTCTATTCCAGAATCTTCTACCGCAGCATCAATCATTGCTTTTAAATAAGAAGGTCTCATATATTTCATAGCGCCTGAAGAAACTTGAAGAATAACAGCAGAATTTTGTGCTTTACATCCATCTACTATTCCTTGTATAATCTCCATGTTATTGATATTGAAAGCACCAATAGCATAATTTCCCTTAAAGGCTTTATCAAACATTTCTTTAGTGGTAACAAGTGCCATAATAATTCACCTTTCCTTTCAGCGTAATCCTTTTAATAATATAACTATCTTTATTATAATGTATGCTATTAGTATTTTCCATATAAATTAGGATTATTTACAAATTTATAGAGTTGACATGTTAAAATTATATATCAAAATACATTACGAAGAGTTATCTTTTGACCTTCTTTAATTCCTTCAATTAGAGACTTTACAAGATGAATTGAGGATAGTGAATGAGTTTTATCTTCTTCCTTAGTGTACTGAGTTAATTTTAAAGCCTCATTATATATAATATCTAATTCTTCATGATTTAAGAATAGTGTTACTATAGACATATCTTTTTCATAACTAGTAAGTAGTGCCATAGAATTTATATATGCATTATCCCACTGTTCAAAAGCAATGGATGATTCAGTTTCATAAGCAATTTCTAAAAGTTTGTCGCAGGTATTATTTGTATATTTAGTAGAATAATAAAGCCCTACTAACATGGCTAAAAAAAGCATAAAAGGCAATATAACTTTTTTCATCTTTCTACCTCTTTATAAATTTATTTTTTATTATTCTCCTTAAGTTGATAAAAGAATTTATCGTCTTCGTAAACTATTCCTATAAATACATCTTCATAAGATTCGATATTGTTTTTTCTAAGTTGTTTTTTAACCCATTTCATATTTTTACCTACTTTTTCTAGGTTTTGATTATTTATGGTGCCATCATTTATAATTATCATAGGCATAGATCTTTCTTGTACACTTATATTTAAAAATTTTGGAGTTATAGGAGTATTTTCTTCTTTAGGCATTATAGATATATTTCCATTAGTTTCTAATATAGCATAATGAATATCGGATAAGTTGAAATATCCATTTAACCGTAACTCTTCTAATAAATCATCTAGATTAAATCTTTGATTTCTAAGTTCCTTTAAATCAACTTCACCATCTTTTATTAATATGCTAGGCTCTCCGTTTAATAAAGTACGTGCTTTTTCGCTCTTAAGTTGAATTATTGAAGTAATTATTTGAAGAACAACTAATGTAGTTATAGGAATCATAGAGCTAATAAGTGGCATTCTATTGTCTTCCATTGGAAGAGCCGCTAACTCTGAAATCATTAATGCAGTTACTAAATCAAAAGGTTCCAATTGTCCTAGTTGACGTTTACCCATAAGTCGCATTATTATTAATAAAAAACTATATAATATAATTGTTCTTATTACTAATATGAACATAATTTCACCTCCTAATAGTTTTAGTCTTCCAATTTTTCAATAAAATATTATTAAATAAAGGATACAATTCATAGGAGTGCAAATATAATAATATTAATAATTTTTGAGGTGTTGAGATGAAAAAAATTAAATTACAATTTGAGAAAGATTACATTATCGAAGTTAATAGTGGAGTTAGTTGCCATGAGGTTGTAAAAAACTATAATTTAGAAAAAGATGTACCAGTAGTACTTGCAAGAGTTAATGGAAAACTATGCGAATTATCTTCAACTATAGAAGAAGATTCCACATTTAACATTGTAGATATTAAAGATAAATTTGGAATGATGACTTATATTAGAACCCTTCAATTTGTTCTTATTAAGTCAACCTTAGAATTATTTAAAGATGCTCAAATCACTATTGGACATTCTTTAAGTAAAGGGTTATTTGGAGAGATTTATAAAAAATCTAAACTTGATATAGATGATATATATTTAATAAAAGAAAAGATGAAAGAAATTATAGGCAAAGATATTAAAATAAATAAGAAGTGTTTTCAGAAGGAAGAGGCAATTAAAATCTTTAAAAACTATGGAATGGATGATAAAGTAAGACTTTTAAGCTCCATAGATTTAGAAAAAGTAAATTTATATGAATTAGATGGACAATACGATTATTTTTATGGTCCAATGGCATATTCTACAGGTGTTTTAAAAATCTTTGATTTAATTTATTACGATCCAGGATATATTTTAAGATTTCCAACATCAGAAGAACCTTTTAAAATTCCTAAATTTGAAGAGCATAAAAAGCTTGCAAAAGTATTTTATGAAGCTGAAAAGTGGGGAGAAACTATTAATATTGAAGATGTTGGAGCATTAAATAAAATTATTGATAATGGAGATATTATTAATTTAATTAGAGTAGCAGAAGCTCAGCAAGAAAAGAAAATTGCATATATTGCAGATAAAATAAGTGAAAATAGAAGTGTAAATCTTGTGTTAGTTGCGGGACCATCTTCCTCAGGTAAAACAACTTTTTCTAAGAGGTTAGGGATTCAGTTATCTGTTAATGGACTAATACCTATACCTATTTCACTAGATGATTACTTTGTAAATAGAGAGGATACACCAATGGATGAGTTTGGCGCATATGATTTTGAATCTATATATGCATTAGATTTAGAACTATTTAATAATCATCTACAGATACTATTATCTGATGGAGAAGTAGAGGTTCCTACTTATAATTTTAAGACAGGTAAAAGAGAGTGGAATGGTCATAAAATGAAGCTTCCTCATAAGGGAGTCTTAATTGTAGAAGGAATTCATGGTCTTAATGAAATGCTAACTTCTTCAATAATAAAAGATAGAAAATTTAAAATTTATATTAGCCCATTGACACAACTTAATTTAGATGATCATAATAGAATAGCGACCACTGATGTAAGGATGATAAGAAGGATTGTAAGGGATTTCCTTTCAAGAGGTTATGGAGTGGAAGATACCCTAAAAATGTGGCCTTCAATTAGACGTGGTGAAGAAAAAAATATTTTTGTATTTCAAGAAGATGCGGATGTTATGTTCAATTCTGCTTTAATTTATGAACTTGCTATACTTAAGAAGTATGCTTTGGCTGAGCTTCGTAAAGTACATCCAGACAGCACAGTTTATGATGAGGCAAGAAGGCTTATAAGTTTTTTAAACTTCTTTAAGGAAGTTGATAAGAAGTTAGTACCTAGTAATTCACTTATGAGAGAGTTTATAGGAGGTAGCTGCTTTTATCAATATTAGTAATAGAAATAAATGCTAGGTTTATCCTAGCATATCCTTTGAATTTTATAGTTTAAAATATTTTTAAGTTGAAGTTTGTTTTAAATTGATTAATTATTTTGAGTATAAGTACTTTATAAAATATTACAACAAAACTTTAAAGTAGGTAAATTTTAAAAATTTATTACTACAGAATTATGTAGGAGGAAATATATGAAGAATTACAGTGCTTTTGATATTTTAGGACCTATTATGATTGGTCCATCAAGTTCGCACACTGCAGGAGCAGCTAGACTAGCAAAAATAGCAGCTAAGATAGCAGGAGAGAAAATTGTTAAAGTAAAGTTTTTATTACATGGTTCTTTTGGAAAAACTTATAAAGGACATGGAACAGATAGAGCGCTAGTGGCGGGAGTTTTAGGAATGGATCCTATGGATGAAAGATTGAGAGATGCTATGGATATAGCAAGAGAAAAAGGATTAGATTTTTCTTTTGAAGAAGCAGATTTAGGTGATAATGTTCATCCAAATACAGTAAAATTTATTTTAACTACAAGTGAGGGATTAGAAGTTAATGTTGTTGGATCATCAATAGGTGGAGGAAATATAGAAATTTTTGAAGTTGATGGTCAAAGATTAAAATTTACAGGAGAATATCCAACACTTATTATAACTCATTTAGATACACCAGGAGTAATTTATAAAGTTACTACTGTACTTTATAAAGAAGATGTTAATATAGCTTCTATGAATGTATATAGAAAAGGTAAAGGCTCAGAAGCATCAATGGTAGTTGAAATAGATAGTATTGTAAATGACGATATTATACATAAGCTAGAAGAAGTAGAAAATATAAAAACTGTAGATCAGATAGTACCACCGAAGGAGGGAGAATAGACTATGTTCGCTAATAATGCAGTTGAACTAATAGAGATATGTGAAAGAGAAAATATAAGTATAGCTGAATACACAATAAGAGAAGAAATAGAGACAACTGGATTAACTCGCCAGGAAGTAATTGAAAAAATGAGAAAAAATCTAGAAGTTATAAAAAAATCTTCTAGAGAAGCTATGGAAAAGGAAGTTATCTCTGTAAGTGGGTTAATTGGTGGAGATGCCATTAAAATAAGGAAGTATCTAGAGAAGAATAAAGATAATACACTATGTGGAGAAACAATGATAACTGCTATGGCAAGAGCGCTTTCTACTTCAGAAGTAAATGCAGCTATGGGAAAAGTAGTTGCTGCACCTACTGCTGGAAGTTGTGGTATAATTCCAGGAGTTATAACAACAGCAGGAGATAAACTTAATAAAACAGAAGAAGAGTTAATAATGGCATTATATACTGCAGCAGGAGTTGGAATTCTTATAGCTAAGAATGCTACACTATCAGGAGCAGAAGGTGGATGCCAAGCAGAATGTGGAAGTGCCGCTGCAATGGGGGCAGCAGCAGTAGTAGAAATGATGGGAGGAACTCCTAACATGGCTTTTGATGCTGCAGCAATAGTAATTAAAAATGTAGAGGGGTTAGTTTGTGATCCAATTGCTGGATTAGTTGAAATTCCTTGTGCGAAAAGAAATATAGCTGGCGCAGTTAGTGCATTAACTACTGCAGAATTAGTTATGGCAGGGGTTAAAAGTAAAATTCCTTTTGACGATTGTATAGCTGCAATGTATAAAGTTGGTCGTGAATTGCCAAGTTCTTTAAGAGAAACAGCTATGGGAGGTCTTGCAACAACTCCTTGTGGATTAAGATTAAGAAAACAAGTATTAAAAGAAAATAATTGATTTAGTACATAATGCCTGTTGGTTTCCAACAGGCTATTTTAATTCACAATTCACAGTGCACAATGCACAATTAAGGAGAAAATTATTTTTTGATTAGCAATTTTATATTGCTAATTATATGGCGAACACTGTTCGCCACTACAGAATAAATCCCAAATTTCTCAGTGATAGCTGAGAAATATCCACAATTGTCAATTGTCAATCGTCAATTCTCAATTGTAAAATTGAGAATCAATTTTACAAGTCACCTTTTGTCAGTGTTTGAATAAAGTAGAAATAGGAAAAAGTCTAAGGAGGATAAAATGGAAGCAAAACATGGGAAAACAATAAACATGACAATATTTTTAAAATTTGTGTTACCTATAATATTTTCTTTAATATTATTATTTATAAACACCTCCTCTAGTATTTTAAATTCTATACTTTATTCAATAGCAATGATTCCTTTAGCAATGATGTTAGGAAACCAAACTTCGAATATGACCGAATATATAGGTGAGAAAAAAGGGGGATTATTAGCAGCTACAGTGGGAAATATCCCTGAACTTATGATGGGATTATGGTCAATTAAATATGGGATGATAGGTATGGCTAAAGCAGGGCTTATGGGTGCTGTTATAACTAATATGCTTTTAGGACTTGGACTTGCTGTTTTTTTTGGAGGAATACAGTTTAAAGAACAAAAATTTAGTAAAATGATAGCTAGAACAAATTTTCATTTGCTACTTTTAGCCATATCATCAATTATAATAATATCATCATTAAATAAATATGGAGTAATAAATAGTTCTAAAATGGTATCAGTTAGTGTAATTGTTTCTTGTTTATTAGTTGGAATTTATATATTGGGACTTGTATTCTCTTTATATACTCATAGAAATTTATTTGTAATTACTAAGGAGAGAAACAGTAGTGATTATAAAAAATTTGGAAAAGAAGCTTTTATAATACTGATTAGCATGGCTATAATTTCAAGCTTGTTATACTTTGTAAGTGAAAAACTAATTTTTAATGTGAATAATATAGTTAAAAATTATAATATTTCTCAAGAATTTATAGGAATCATATTGATTCCACTTTTAGGTAGTTTTGGAGAAAATGCTACAAGTATAGTTTGTGCTGTAGATAATAAGATAGATTGCAGCCTTGAAACTGCAATAGGGTCAAGTATACAAATAGCATTGTTTGTAACTCCATTATTAATAATTTCCTCTGCAATTATGGGATTGAATATGACTTTAGTATTTTCTACTTTTCAAATTATAATGCTTATCATTGCTGTGGCTATGTCTTATTTTGTATTCCAAGATGGTAAAACCTATTGGCTTGAGGGGGGAGTACTAACTGTAACCTATCTAATAATAACAATAGCTTATTACTATATAGGGTAAAGTTAAGTGCATAAAAGTATTTTAGAATTAATATATTAAATTATAATCAATAAATTATGGTGATAAAGTGGGACATAGAAGGGTAATTGAAACTTACTATAAAGATGTAAATAACTTAGTATTTTTATTGGAGAAACTAGTAGGATCATATAGATTATTAGTAGGGGGAGCAGATGAACTTAATAAAATAGCACTTGCTAAGAAAAGTGATGTTAAACATGCATTAAAAAGAGCAGATGATCTAGGAAAAATAATAGATGATGTTATAGAAGCATTGGATTGCGCAACTCACGATTGTACTTGCTATACTAAGATAAAAACTAATGTAGTTAAGAATACACTTAACACTCAATATATTCAAGCAGAAATTGAAGAAGATTTAAAGTTTAATGGATAGTTGAAGATAATGAATTATTCATTGTAAAGAAATTAAAGATAAATATGAGAAAAGTTGAAAAACAAAAATTCACAAATATTAATGAGTTTTTTATTAGTATATACTATAAATGTAAAAGTGGTAACATTTAGTCACCACTTTTATTAATTTACCTTTTTTTAATTTGTAGTTTACTAACCATAAGGTAAGAAAAAACCAACATAAGTATAACAGTCACGGTAACTTTAGGTTGCATATTTTCTGTAAAAATAGCATATATAGCCATAATGCTACCTGCAATAGTTATAGGAATTCCTGTAAATACATTATTAAATTCTGAACTATTATAACGTGCTAATCTAAAAGCTCCAGCTACAGGGAATATTATAAGTGTACTATATCCAATAAATCCTAAATTTGATAATCTATAAAGCGTAAATATTAACATTGAAGGTGCAACACCGAAAGATACTAAGTCCGCTAGTGAGTCAAGTTCTTTACCAAGAGGACTTGAAACACCTAGAAGTCTTGCAACAGTACCATCATATCGATCTAATACACCTGCAAGAAGTATTAATGCAGCTGCTACTTTAAAATTTTGTTGCATTGTAAATTGAATTGATAAAACTCCACAAATTAAATTACCAAATGTAAGTGAATTTGGTATAGATGATTTTTGCATGATATCACCTCTCGTCATCAACAAATTTCTATTAATATTGCTATGAATTTAGTATAAATAAAGTATAAAGACAATGATCATTATACTATAGTTTGATAATTAATATAAGAGCATTAGGCGCTTTCTTAATGAAATTATAATAATTTTATAAGTTTTCCCTAATAAAACATGAAAGTGTAAATATTCAGATTAATAAATGGGTAAAATATGATGGAGGTGATATTATGAAAATTAATGACATTATGACTAAAGAAATTGTAAAAATAAACAGTAATGAGTCAATAAATAAGGCTGCAAGAATGATGAAAGAACATAATATTGGTGCAGTTCCAGTTTATGATAATGACAAGGTAATAGGAATAATTACTGATAGGGATATTGTAGTTAGAGCAATAGCGGATGAAAAAAACTTACAAAGCACTACTATTAGAGAAGTGATGACATCCAATCCTGTATGTTTGAATAGTGATGAAGCTGTAACGGAAGCTGCTCGAGTTATGAGTGAAAGACAAATTAGAAGAATAATAGTAAAGGATAATGAAGAAGTAAAAGGAATAGTATCATTAGGGGATTTAGCAGTTGAAAAGATTCCAAAAGAAGAGATTGGTGAAACTTTAAAAGAAATATCTACTCCATGTACTCCTTCTTTTTAAAAGGTTTAAAACAATCAATAACTACTCTACTAAATTGAAAAAGTTTGTACCAAATAAAATATTAAAATATCTAAAAGTAAATCATATGTTATCCTATTTTGTATATATTGCTTTGTTGGAATTTTAGTAGAGTATTACTATGATAGAAAGTAATTTCTTGTTTAGTATAATACATATTCAAAAATAACTAGTCAGTATGTTTATGCATTTTTTAGCATACTGTGCTGTAAGAACTTCATGATAGCTGGGTTATCATTAAAATCTGTATCCTTATCTAATACAAAATATATGACTAGTTATTTTATCTTACATGATAAAATATACCAATATCTTTGAATTGTTGCTTTTTTAGAGACTCAATATAATAAATTATGAAGTACAAATCCATTGAAAATACCTTGTCTAAAAATACTATAGAGGTTACAATTATTAAATAATGTGTTATTTTTTAGTTAGGAGGAAAGTCATGAAAAAGGTTAAGTTTATATACAATCCTTATTCCGGTGAAAATGCAATTATAGATGATTTAGACAAAGTTATAAAAATACACCAAGAATATGGCTTTTGTGTAGAACCTTATAGGATAGAGAGAAATAAAAGTATAGAAGATGGATTTATAGGTATAAATGATAATTTTAAATATATATTAATTGCAGGTGGGGATGGTACTATTGATTCTGTAGTAAATCATATGAAAAAAAGAAATATAGACTTGCCAATAGCAGTATTACCAGTAGGAACAGCTAACGATTTTGCAAAAAATATTATGGGAATGCCACAGGATATAGAAAAGGCGTTAAGACAAATATTAGAAAGCAAAGTTAAATACTTAGATTTAGGAAAAATAAATGATAAATATTTTGTAAATGTAGCAAGTACAGGTATTTTTACTGATGTATCTCAGAAAACTGATACTAGTATGAAGAATACAATGGGTAAATTAGCATATTATATTAAGGGTTTAGAACAAATTCCTAATATAAGAAAACTTAAAGTAAAAATAACTTCCCCTAAGGTTAACTATGATGGACTTATGTATGCACTATTAGTTTTTAATGGTAAAACTGCAGGGAATATAAAATTAGCGCAAAAATCTGAAGCTGATGATGGACTTTTAGATGTAATTGTTATAAAAAGTGATGTAATAAAAAATGCTTTAAATAATTTATTTATAATAGCTACAAAAAGAGATATTTATGATATGAATGGGGTTCTATGTTTTAAAACGGATGAGTTGATTATTGAATGTGATGAAGATATAGTAACAGATATTGATGGAGAAAAAGGACCAGATTTCCCCCTTTATATAAAATGTGAAAGAAGAGCACTTAAAGTATTAGGATATCTTAGAGAATGTAATTATTTATCATAATTAATTAAAATAATAAATATATATTACTAAGAATAAGTGAAATGGAGACGATAACTTGGTAGGATATATTTATTTAGCATGTATATTGGGAATGATAATGCTAATCTATGAGGGAATTACTACTTCTATAAGCTATGCACCTGAAAAAATAAAGCATATAACAGTAATGGCCTTAATTTTAGTAATATTAAGATATATTTCACTTTTACTCCTATATTTGAATCAAAGGCCACTATATATGTACTTGTTAAAGCCAATAATGTTTTTAGAAATAGTTTATTTACCAATAATAGGATTTATATGTATTTATATTTTCTCTAGAAATAATAAAATTAAACTTAACTATTTTTACTTTATAAGTACAATATTTTTAGTGATTTATTTATTTGTAGCAGTAAAAGCACCAATAAAAACAACTTTATCAGAATTATATGGATATACTATAATACTTGAAAAAGATTATAATATGTACTTAATATTATGTATAATAAATACAATATATTTTGCTATGGGAATTAGAGCTTGTGGATATAAATATTCAAATAAATTAGGCTCATTATTAATACTGATATCGTCCTTACTAACACTTGCTTCAGTACTTTTAACAATAGTAGATATGAGGTTTTTGGAGTAAAGTTAGTTGGTGAGATATTATGGGTAATAACTATGGTTTATGGATTAGAAAAATTTAGACAAAATTATAAAAAAGAAGTTTTTTCAAAATAATTTTTAAAATTATCTAAAAAACGGCTTATTTTCTATTCAAATTAAAGAAAACATTAAAATTTCATTGCTATCAGCAATGAAATTTTAATGTTTTTATTTTTTGCGTAATAAAATACAGATAACTTAAATATTTATTCTTTTAAGATTAAGACATATTTTTTCTATTTTTATGCAATTACACTTAATTAAAAATAATATTAATTAGTATTTTTAAAATTATCAAAAAAACTACTACAATTTTTTTGCCCTTTTTGATGATTTTAAACTTTTTTATTTTTATAGGATTTTTTACTAGTATCTTGCTTTTGCACTTTATTTTTTCCTTGATAACCTTGTTTTTTTATAGGCCTAGGGGCAATTAAGCAATTTGATCCAAATCCAATTAAGTCACTTCTATTTGCTTTAATTAGTGCACTTTTAACCAAGGCATGATTCTCAGGATTTTGAAACTGTAGAAGTGCTCTTTGCATACTTTTTTCTTTATGTTCTTTAGGTACATAAACTTCTTTTTCAGTTATAGGGTTTATACCAGTGTAATATATAGTAGTTGAAAGGCTTCCAGGAGTTGGATAGAAATCTTGTACTTGTTCTGGCATATGTCCCATAGTTTTAATATATTCTGCAAGTTCAATAGCTGCATTTATATCACTACCAGGATGGCTAGACATTAAATATGGAACAACAAATTGATTTTTTCCTAATTTTTTATTTATGTCTGCATATTTCTTTTTAAAACTATCATAAACCTGCTTTTTAGGTTTACCCATTTGTGATAATACTTTATCACTTATATGTTCTGGGGCCACTTTAAGTTGCCCGCTGATATGATGTTCACAAAGCTCATGAAAAAATTTTGTATTTCTATCTTCCATTAAATAATCATAGCGTATGCCAGAACGAATAAATACTTTTTTTATTTTAGGAAGAGATCTTACTTTTCTTAAAAGACTTAAATATTCGCTATGATCTACAATTAAATTTTTGCAAGGAGTAGGGAACATGCATTGTCTATCTTTACATACTCCATGTTTCAGTTGCTTTTTACAAGCTCTATGTCTAAAATTAGCAGTAGGTCCACCAATATCATGAATATACCCTTTAAAATTACTATCTTCAGTTAAAAGTTTGGCTTCATCTATTATAGATTGCTGACTTCTATTTTGTATTACTCTCCCTTGATGATATGTTAGGGCGCAAAAAGAACAACTTCCAAAGCAACCTCTATGACTTGTAATTGAAAATTTAACCTCTTGTAATGCAGGGATTCCTCCCATAGGTTCATAAATTGGATGATAGGTTCTTGTATATGGAAGATTATAAACTCTATCCATTTCTTCTTCTGTTAGTGGGTGTTGAGGAGGGGTTTGTACCACATATCTATCACCATAAGGTTCAATTAAAGTTTTTCCCCATATAGAATCTTGCTCTTTTGAATAGAGCTTGTAGCTTTTAGCATAGGCTCTTTTATTCGTAGAAACTTCTTCAAAAGAAGGAAGTAGAATGTAGTCTTTAATATTAGAGATATCTTTAGTTATATAAGATGTGCCCCTTACATGATGTAATCTTTCTACAGAACTTCCATAGCTTAAAAATTTAGCTACTTCTAATATAGGTCTTTCACCCATACCATATATTAATAAATCTGCTTTAGAATCCATAAGGATACTTTTTCTAACCTTATCATCCCAATAGTCATAGTGAGCAAATCTCCTAAGGCTAGCCTCAATACCACCAATAATTATTGGAACATTTTTATAGGCCTCTCTTGCTCTATTGCTGTAAACAATAACTGCTCTATTTGGCCTATATCCTGATTTTCCACCAGGAGAGTATAGATCATCACTTCTTCTTTTCTTAAAAACAGTGTAATGATTAACCATAGAATCAATATTACCAGAGTTTATTAAAAAGCCATATTTAGGTTCTCCTAATTTTTTAAAATCATCAACACTATTCCAATTAGGTTGAGCTATTATTCCAACAGTATATCCTTCACTTTCTAAAACCCTTCCTATAATGGCTGTACCAAAGGAAGGATGGTCTATGTAAGCATCACCAGTAATGATAATGAAGTCTAACTGTTCTATATTTCGCTTTTTCATATCTTCTTTATTTATAGGTAAAAATTCTGTATTTAATTTCATATAAAGTCCTCCATAGAGATAGTATAATCTATTAATAATTATCTTTTGTTAATAATTTATTATAAAATATTTTAATTTTAAGTAAAATTTAAAACATAGCCTAATATTAACACAAGTATTAAAAAATATGAATAACAATATATTCTTATAAATTATTTAAAATGAGGATAACTATAGGGGAATTAATCATATAATGGAAATATACTACAGATATGAAGGAGTTTTAATTTAAATATAGAATTAATTTTCTATAATAGACTTAATTATATAATATATAATAGATAACTAAGGGTAAATATACATTTTTATTTAAAAACATGAATTTAAGTTCTAAAATATGATTTTAAAATAATAAAACAAAAAAACGTCCTATATAGTTTAGAACTAATTGTTTTCAAATGTGAAATGAAATAACTAGTCAAATATGAAAAGAATATTTATGTCATAATGACTAGTTATCTTTAGGAGATGAATAGTTTGTTCTTAAAGTTATAGTTATTATGAAAGATGAAATTTTAACTATTTTCTAGGATCATCGTACTCATAATTTAATCCTTCAACTAAATCTTGAATAGAAGTATTAGCATTATTAACTTGACCTTTAGTTGGAAGACCATTATTAGAAATTTCATCCTTTAAGTCCTTATCTTCATTAAGATTAGTTAAACTAGGATCTACATAATCATCAATTTTCATTTTAACATAAGGTGTACCTTTAGGATTACTTACATCAAATTTTTCTCTTTCTTTATTCATTATATATCACTCCTTTATTTTAAAATTTTGATTTCTTATTTTAGTATGAGATGTATTGAGGAAATTATGTATGGATATTTATATAAAGATATGTTATAAAGTCAAATTGATATTATTATGTAATATTTTAGAAGGGTGATGTGAATGGCATTTGAAATATATAAAAAAGGATTTATATTTTGTATTTTATATGTAGGTTTTATGTTTATATTAGGAGGAGTTTTCGATGGGTTAAATCTAGACGGAGTAGATTTGCCCAATGATTTATTAGCAAATGTTATGCATATTAATGGAACTTGTATAATGGCTTTTTTAACAGTTTTTACTGGATGCGGCATGTATTTAAGTGAAAAGGATTTCAAATGGTATTATACATTAGTAATATCTATAGCTTTAGGATTAGGGATATCTAAAATTATTAATAAATTTATAATAAAGCCACTTAAGAAAATAGAAGAAAGCTTTGATATGAAAACAGAAAGATTAATTGGTGAAAAGGCAGTGGTTACTACAACGATATATGAAAATGGTTTTGGGCGAATATCTTACGTATATAATGGAGTTAAAATGACTTCGCCAGCTAAAGAAATAAATTTAAAGCAATTAGATGTAAATACTCTAGTATGTATAAAAAAAATTGAAAATCAGGTATTTTATGTGGAAAAATTGTAAAATTATTAATATAAAGGAGCAATAATCATGAATTCACCTTTTTTTATTCCTCTTATAATTTTAGGAGTATTATTATTACTAATCTTATTATTATTTTCACTATGGAAGAGAGTGCCTCAAGATAAGGCATTGGTAGTAACTGGTCTTAAGAAGAGAGTAATTAGCGGAGCAGGAGGATTTGTTTTTCCTCTACTAGAAAGAACTGATATTATATCTTTAGAGAATATGAAAATTGATGTACGAACTGACGGAGCTTTAACAGAGCAGGGTGTTGGAATAATAGCAGATGGAGTAGCTATTGTTAAAGTTAAATCTACAACAGAATCTATTTTATCTGCAATAGAACAATTTAATACTGGCAATGAAGCTAATACTATAATAAATATTAAGGATACTGCGAAGGATGTACTGGAAGGTAAGTTAAGAGAAATTATTTCAAAACTGACAGTTGAAGAAATATATAAAGATAGAGAAAAATTTGTTTCTCGAGTTCAAGAAGTTGCAGCGGTAGATTTGGCAGAGTTAGGATTAGAAATTAAAGCTTTTACTATTAAGGACTTATCTGATAATGATAACTATTTAGTTAATTTAGGTCGTCCAAGAGTTGCTCAAGTTAAAAGAGATGCTGATATAGCTCAGGCAGAGGCACAAAAAGAAACTCATATAAAAACTTCTCAAGCTTATAGAGAAGGAGAGGCGGCTAAAATACTTGCAGAAACTCAAATTGCTGAATCTAACAAAGAAAAAGAATTGAAAGTTCAAGCTTATAGAAAAGAACAAGAAAGTGCAAAGGCTGCATCAGACCTTGCATATCAAATTGAAAGTAACAAAGTTCAAAAAGAAGTTACAGAAACACAAATGCAAGTTGAAATATTAAGAAAACAAAAAGAAAGAGAACTTGCTGATGAAAATATGAAGATAGAGCTTGTTAAGAAGGAAAGAGAAATAGAAATTGCAACTCAAGAATCTTTAAGAAAGGAAAGAGAGCTTGAAGCAACGATTAAAAAACAAGCAGATGCTAATAAATACAAACAAGAAAAAGAGGCAGAGGCAGTTAAATTTAAAGAAATTGCTGATGCTGAGGCTAGAGCAAGAGCCATAGAACTTGAAGGTAAAGCTAAAGCAGAAGCATTAAAACTTCAAGGTATGGCAGAAGTAGATATTATACGAGAAAAAGGACGTGCAGAGGCGGAGGCAATGATGAAAAAAGCAGAAGCTTTTAAAATGTATAATGATGCTGCAGTTACTCAAATGATAATAGATAAGTTACCAGATATAGCAAAAGCAGTTGCAGATCCATTATCAAAAACTGAGAAAATTGTTATTATAGATAGTGGAGAGGGAAATGGAAAAGGGGCTTCAAAGGTTACTAAGTATGTAACTGACATAATGAGTTCCCTTCCGGAAACTGTTAATGCATTAACTGGAGTGAATATAAATGATTTATTTAAAAGTAAAGCTGAGGAAATGCAAAATAAAGATGAAAAAGTAGACCATAAAGAAATAGAAAAATAAAATAAAGTGGTGAGTTAGTCACCACTTTATTTTATAGACAAACTACTTTAAAAATTAATGTATAGCTGAATATAGCTACAACCTTAAGTATTTCAATTTACAATGCAAAATTCATAATTATGGATATTTCTCAATATTAACTTACACCCCTGCGGTCTATAACATAATTACAAATTTAAATAAAATTAAAGTAGTTATAAGATTTAAATCTGTAACTATTTCTGTTTAGAGCTCTGGGGTGCAGTAGGATATAGCACTACATCTGCATTATTAAACGATATTATAATTAATTTGTTTATCTCCAAAGTTCTAGTGTAAATTAATTGATTTGAGTTCCAACCTATACTGTACCTCAGAGGAACCCTAAATGGCTTCACTACTGTTCCCCTGAGGTGGAGTAACCAGCAATTACATTGCTAGTAAAAAATTCATTAAAAAAATTATTTTGCCTAAAAATAATTTCAACCTTAATTGTGCATTGTGAATTTTGAATTGTGCATTGATTAATCAACAATCTTATTAATATTTCATCAAAATCTTATTAAATTAGCTACTGATAGGGTTACATTTAAAGTTATTTATTGTATAATATAGTAGAAGATATTTTATATGATTTAATTAAGTTAAACAATTTAAATAATTAACGTTAGGTGAGGCTCCTATATAGATATACGCTACTGCCCCGAAACATCGAGAGATGCCAATGGGTTAACAGGTACTACCGAACCAAGGTTTTACTTAATGTAGCTGGCATAATGTCCAAAGCTATATAGTGCTAAAGCTCAAACATAGTTTTATAGCTAGAGATCTCACTTTATTTAAGTGAGCTTTTTATTGTGTATAAATATATTTTCTATAAGAAAAATTTTAATTTAAATTTATTTTAGGTGGTGAGTTTGAATGGAAAGTGGCCCTCGAACTAGAGAGTCAAAATTAAAATTAAATAGGTTTCAGAGAAATATCTATGATTTAATAACTTTCTGTTCAAAAAGATAATAGATATTTCTCTGGTAAGAGGAGGAATATCTATGAAAAAGCTAAATGAATTCTTTTTAAGTAATATTTTAAATGCCTATATTTATGATGAATTAGATGATAATATAGGTAGATTAATAGATATATATGTAACTACAGAATCAGGATATCCAAGAGCTATAGGCTACAAGATTAAAAAAGGCAAAGAATTGTTAAACTTTGAATTTAGAAATATAGATATTTATAAAGAAAAATCAGCTTATGTGGTAAAGGTTATAGGAGCAAAAGATATTATCCCTAGAAGGTACTCCTATCTCCTATCTAAAAATCTTTTAGATAAACAAATTGTTGATATTAATGGCAAAAAAGTTATTAAAGTTAATGATTTAAAGATGATAAAGACAGCAGGAGAAATAAGAGTTTTAGAAGTGGAATCTGGATTACTATCTTTATCTAGAAGATTTGGAATGGAAAGCCTAGTCAAAGGATTTTGTAGATTTATAAATAAGGAAGTAAAAGATGATTCTATAACTTGGGAAAGTGTTCAATCTATAGAAATGATTGATGATAGATTAAGACTTAGTGAACCATATAAGAAACTTACAGAACTTCATCCTGTAGAACTTGCAGAAATTATTGAGGGATTATCTTCAGAGGATAGAAGAAAAATATTTGAAAGCTTAAGAAATGATTTTGCAGCAGATACGCTAGAAGAATTAGAAACGGAAATCCAAATAGATATTTTAAAAAATCTTAGTAGTGGAAAGGCAAAAGAAATATTAGATGTTATGCCTAATGATGAAATTGCTGATATTTTAGAAGATATGGATGATGAAACTAAAGAAAATTTATTAATAAATATTGATAATGAAGATGAGCTAGAGATAAGGGATCTTATGGAATATGAAGATGAAATGGTAGGTAGCATAATGAACACTGACTTCATTTCTATAAATATTGATATAACTGCTAGTGAAACCATTGATATTTTAAGAGCGCTAAAGCCAGATGATGAGGTTGCACATTACATTTATATAGTAGATCAGAATGAAAGACTTCAAGGTTTTATATCTTTAAGAGATTTAATTTTAGCAGATCCTAATTCAAAATTAAAATCTATAATGAATACAAAAGTTCTACTAGTAAAAGACAGTGATGATATAGAAAAAGCTGTTCAACTTTCAGTAAAATATGAACTTTATTCATTACCGGTAATAGATGAAGAAGAGAAATTATGTGGGGTGGCAGTGATGAGTAACATTATTGAAGAATTACTAACACCTAGCTGGAAGAGAAAACTTAAAAAATCAAGTTAATATATAGCTTTATAATATAAATCTATATGTTATAAAAAGCAAATTATTTATGAAAAATCGTGACTAGGAGTCACGATTTTTTACTTCAGAGAAGAACATAAAAAATTAGAATTATAATAATAACCATGGAGAACAGATATAAAAATAATTTAAGACTATTATGCCGTAATTTATTACATAATAGTTTTAAAAAGATAATTTACTGTTCTCTGAAATATATTTTTAGTAGCAATAATAAATGGCTTTTACAATAAATGTATATTGTGTTTTTTACATTCATCTATCATATCTAAAGGCCAAATTGAGGATTGTACTTCACCAATATGTATCTTGTTTAAAAAATACATACACATTCTAGATTGACCTATACCTCCACCAATGGTATAAGGAAGTTCATCCTTAAGTATTGAACTATGGAATTGAAAGTCTCTTTTAAAATCTGAGTTTGTAACTCTAAGTTGATGGTCTAAAGCAGCACTGTCTACTCTTATACCCATAGAAGAAAGTTCTAAACCTTCTTCAAGCATTGGATTCCAAAAGATAATGTCTCCATTTAATTCCCAGTCATCATAGTCTGCTGCACGATTATCATGTTTTTTTCCTGAAGCTAACTCTTTTCCGATTCCAATGATAAAAATTGCACCATATTCTTTAGAGGCAAGATTTTCTCTTTCCTTAGATGATAAATTAGGGTATTCATCTTCTAATTCTTGAGAAGTAATAAAGGTTATTTTAGATGGAAGCTTTTTACCTAAATGAGGATATTTTTCAAAAAGGTAGTTTTCTGTATCTTGAAATACAGAATAAATACTTGTTACAGTATTTTTAAGATAGTCTAAATTCCTTGAAGATTTATCTATAATTTTTTCCCAATCCCATTGATCTACATAGATAGAATGAATATTGTCTAGATGCTCGTCTCTTCTAATGGCGTTCATATTAGTATAAAGACCTTCTTCAACTTGAAAATCATATTCGTGAAGAGCAAGTCGTTTCCACTTTGCAAGCGACTGGACAATTTCTAATTCTTCACCAGTATGAAGTATGTCAAAAGACACAGGTCTTTCAACTCCATTTAATGTATCATTAAGTCCTGATGATTTTCTCACAAATAGTGGTGCTGAAACTCTAGAAAGATTAAGAGTTTTAGCTAAATTTTTTTCATAGAATACTTTTATTTCCTTGATTGCCTTTTGAGTTTCCTTAATAGTCATTGATGGAATGTAAGGAGTTTTGCTTAAGCTAATCATAGAAACACCTCCTTTAATTGTATTATCATAATTTAAAATGCTACAGATGTAAAGCTTATTAACAAAAAATATATAATATTCATTGTTTGTTTTAAATTTATCAAAGTAAATATATATTACTTACAAATTTAATCTATGCATTTATTAGAATTATGTTATCCAATTATTTGAATTTTTACCTTATATAATTGAAAATCGACAATGGCGAATTACTAATACTTCTTTTTTATAAGAGAAGTTTTCATTTGATTTTTTTTCACGTAGTACAGTCGCTTTTATTAGAAAATCTATCAAAGAAATTAGTTTGATTAAAACTATATTTGGCCATAAAAATACACCTCCAAAAGTTAAATTTTTAGATCTAACTTTTGAGGTGTACTTCAATTACCACTACTTTTTCTATTTAACTTTTTCTTGAACATATTTAATTATTAAATCTACTGTAGCTAAAATAGAATCCATATGGGTTCTTTCATATCCATGGGAAGCAAATATTCCAGCTCCAATTAATGCAGTTTTAATATCATATCCTGCTCTTAATGCTGCAGAAGCATCAGAACCATAGTTAGGGTATACATCAATTCTATAGTCTATATTATGAGCTTTGCAAAGCTCTGTTAATCTTACTCTTAATTCTACGTCATAAGGACCAGATGAATCTTTAGCAGCTATACAGCAGGCATATTCTGTAGAATTTTGTTCAAGTCCAGGACAACCCATATCAACAGCAATAAATTCTTTTGTATTTTCAGGTATTGCAGAAGAAGCTCCATGGCCTATTTCTTCATAATTACTTATAAATATGTTTATTGTATGAGGAAGCTCTATTTTATTTTCTACAATATATTTTAATGTGTATAATAATATTCCTACACTAGCTTTATCATCTAAGTGTCTTGATTTTATAAATCCACTTTCAGTAAATCTAGTTCTTGTATCAAAGCATATAAAATCTCCAATTTCAATTCCTAAATTTTTAACATCTTCTTTAGAGCATACCTTCTCATCTAAAATTACTTCCATATTTTCAGCTGTTCTTTTTAAGTCTTTAGCTTCTGAACCACTAATGTGAACAGATGGTTTTATAGTTTGAATTGTACCTTCAAAAGTTTTACCATAAACAGTTTCAATAGTGCAATTTTCACCTTCAATTGATGACATCATATATCCACCTAGTGGAGTTAAAGATAATTTTCCATTGCTTTTTATGCCGCTAACCATAGCTCCTAAAGTATCTACATGAGCAGATAAGGTTTTTTGATATTCATTGTTTTTACCCTTTATTGTAGCAATAATTGCACCCTTATTTGTAGTTTTATATTCTATATTTAGTTTGTCTAGTTCACTTTTTATATAACTCATTATTTTTGCAGAATATCCAGATGGACTTGGTATTAATAATATATTTTTTAGATAATTTTTAATGTCTTCTATATTGTACATAATAACACCCCTTAATTGTAATATATGTATTTAATGCCATTTATTAATAGTATCATTGTTTTTAATATTATCATAAGGAAGTAAAAAAATCTATGTTTTGTTATAGATAGAAAACTATTTTTCTATTTTCTTTATGCTTAATCTATAAATACATTCATATAATTAATTGTGGAGGTGTATTATGTGAAAAATAAAATACTATCAACAACATTAATTATAATTCTTTTTATATTTTGCGGAATTTTATCTTTTAGTTTTTTCACGATAAGAAAATATGATAAATTAATATATCCTAATGTACATGTTGAAAATATTCCTGTATATGATCTAAAGATAGAAGAAAGTAAGGTAGTTTTACATAAAGATTTAGAAGAAAAAATATATAATAAAACATTAGAAATATTAGTAGAAGATGAAATATATAGGACAGATTATATGGAGTTAGGGGTTAAATTCAATGTTGACAAGGCACTAAGTGAAGCTTTTGCCTATGGTAGAGATTTTAATATATTTAAGAAGATGTTCATTATTACTAAACCAAACTATATAAATATTAAAGTTGAATTGACTTTTAATGAACAAGCTATAGATGGTATTATAGCTAAAATTGAGAGTCAAATAAATGTAAAAGCTGTTGATAGTAAAATTAAACTGATTAATAATGGAGAATTTCAAATATCAGATGAAATAAAAGGTAAAAAATTAGATAGAGATTTATTAAAAAAAGATATAATTAAAAATATAAATACTAATCTAGATATAGAGAATATAATTATTCATGCTACCATTAATGAAGTTAAGCCAAGGCGTACTAGAGAAGAACTTTCAAAAATTAATACAAGCATAACAAGTTGTAGTACCAATTTTAATAGTTCTTCCAGTGAGAGATCAAACAATATAAGGTTAGCTACTAATGCAATTGATGGTACAGTAATAATGCCAGGCGAAATTTTCAGTTTTAATAATATTGTAGGTGAAAGAACCTATAGTAAGGGATATGAGAAAGCTTCTGTGATTATGGGTGATGAGTTTATAGATGGCTTAGGTGGAGGGATTTGTCAAGTTTCTACTACCCTTTATAATGCAGTTATAAGGTCTGATTTAGAAGTAGTAGAAAGAAGACCTCATAGTCTTTATATTACCTATGTACCTTTAGGACAAGATGCTACTGTGAATTATGGTACTACAGATTTAAAATTTAAAAATAATCTACCTTATCCTATATATATTCATGGGTACACTAAAAACAATACCTTGTCTTTTGATATATACTCTAATAACAAGATGAAAAAGAAAAGCTATAAGATTGAAAGTGAAATTTCGGAGGTTTTAAAACCTATGGATAAAATAAAATATGATAACAACCTTCAAAAAGGAAAAAGATATGTAGAAAAGGTAGGGAAAAATGGATATATAGTTAATGTTTATAAATATATTTATGAGGATGGAAAATTAATAGAAAAAAAGCTTGTTTCAAAGGATAAATATAGAGCAACAAATAATATAGTTAGAGTAGGAATGTAATAAATCTCTAAGGAGTTTCTTAGAGATTTTTAATTTTGTTGTATTATAACTATATTATAATTACATAGCGCAGAAGCCAAGAAAGAAGGGGGGCCTATATGATGAAAATAGTCATATTAATTGTGATAGCGTTAATTACTTTAATAGCAACAGTATTATATTTAAAGTTATCTATTAAAAGGAATAGAAATGAAGGTTTAATATTTAAAAGTGATATCATATATATTGGAGGATATGATGGAATAGATCAAGATAAAGATTGTAATTTTATAGTTTACTACAATAAACTATGTTTTAGTATAGATGAAAATATTGAAAAAGTTTATGACCTTATAGACATTAAGGAATGTAAAATAATAAAAAAAAGTGAATTAATAGAAGCTTTAGATAAAAAGCAAATAACTTTATTAAGTAAAATTGATTATGACAAATTAATAGAAAATAAATATATATTATTTAATATAGAAGAAAAAGAAGAAAAAAATACAATAATATTTACTGCTAGCTATCCTGAATTTATTGTTAGCACGATACATGGCATTATGGAAGAAGAAATTTAATATACAAATGGCAAATACTATATTTATATAGCAACATTATATAATAAGCTTAAATATACTCTAAAGAATAAAATATTTTGTAAATTTCTACAATTTTTTAGAAAAAATGCACATTTATATGTAAATTTAAGAACATTTTCTTTTTTTAAAAATATATTGATATTAGAATATGAAAAGAAAACTTATGTTTATAAAAGTTGGTGTTATAAATGTGGTGTTGTAATGAATTACTTTTATTGATTTTATTATTAATATTACTAGATGATGAAGATTGCTGTAGGCCAAAGTATAAGATTAAAGTAGATAATGGTGAATGTAAATCTTGTAATAAATGTAATAATGCTGAAAATGATTGTGGAAATATAATCATATATTCACATAAGGTTAATATCTTTAATAAAGTGTAAATATCTTTAAATACTTAATCTTCAATGGAGTAGGTAACCAATGTGAGTATTGATATGACTACATGTTAATTTAAGAATTAAAAAATAAATATTATCAATATATTACTAAGATTTACACACTGTATTGAAGTTGAATTTAAAAAATGTGTATAAGAGGTGCATAATATGAGTGATATAAACAAAGAAATACTAGGTGAAGAAGAATTATTAGAAGAGGAATTACTTGGAGAAAATATAGATAAAAGATTGGAATCAAATAATGAATCCTCACATAAGCACGAATGTAGTTCAAATTGTGGAGTAACAAAGATTTATAGTAAAACTGTTAATATTTGGATAAATGGTTGTGGAAAATAAAATAAAAAATTAACTAAAAATGCTCTAAATTTTTTAAAAAATTTAGAGCATTTTTAGTTAAAAAACATTAAAAGATCTCTCCAAATAAATTAGTAGGTATTTTAGTATATTTTTCTACATATGAAAAGTAACAAAGGATTGTAATACTTCATAATACATAATATATAAATAAACAATTATTATGTATTATGTTTATTTTATAAGGAGTGAAAAGCTTGGCAAAATATAATGATAATAGTATTTTGTTAAAAAGTATTAATATATATAAAATAGAAAAAATTGAAGTTTCAAAAGATTTAATGGAGCTTTATAGTATAAATATTAATGAGAGCAATAGAAAAGATTGTTATTATACTTTTCAAAGTGATTCGTTAGGAGAAGTTTTAAAATAAAATTAAGTAATTTTTAAGAAAAGTGAAAATTCACTTTTCTTTTTTTAGCAATTTGAAAGGATCAAGTAAGAAAATATTTATATGGGAACAAAAAAGAATAATTATATTAAAATATTTAAATTAAATTTAAGCTATTAATAAATAGTGTATATTATCCAAAAATAACTTAAATAACCATATGGTAAGTTTAATTTTTATAGTATAATTATGTAATAGCTTAAGTGCTCTGATCACAAAAATGAATAAGAATATGATATGATTTACATAAATCAGAATTTTTCGCTTATTGGGGGTATTATTATGAACAGAGAAATTCAACTAATTGAGAGTATAGTAAATAATATTGAAAAAGTAATTATAGGAAAGAAAAATGAAATTTATAATATAATGAAAGGTATTTTGGCTGATGGTCATATACTAATTGAAGATGTACCAGGAGTAGGGAAAACAACATTAGTAAAAGCGCTAACTAAAACTTTAAATTTAACTTATAGTAGGATTCAATTCACACCAGATTTATTACCGTCAGATATTATAGGAGTGTCTATATATAATCCTAAAAATCATGAATTTGAATTTAAAAAAGGACCTGTATTCGCTAACATTATATTAGGAGATGAAATAAATAGAACTTCACCTAAAACTCAATCAGCTTTATTAGAGGTTATGGAAGAAAAGCAGGTTTCAGAAGGAATAACAACTTATATTTTAGAAAAACCATTTATTGTTATGGCAACTCAAAATCCTATAGAATATGAAGGTACTTTCCCATTACCAGAAGCACAGCTTGATAGATTTATGATTAAAGTTAAAATGGGGTACCCCAATGAACTAGATGAAGCATCTATATTAGATATATATAGAAAAGAAAATCCACTGGAAACTCTAGAATCTATTATAACTCGAGAAGAAATTTTAATGCTTCAAGATAAGGTTAGGGAAGTTTATATAAACGAGGAATTAAATGAGTATATAGTAAGCATTGTAAATGCTACTAGACATAACAAAAGCTTGATTTTAGGGGCAAGTATAAGAGCATCATTAAGTCTGCAAAGAATTGCACAAGCTACTGCATTAATTAAAGGTAGAAATTACGTAATTCCTGAAGATATAAAGGAAAATGCTAAATTGGTTTTATGTCATAGAATTCTATTAAGTCCTAGCACAAGAGCTAGTAGGGTTGATGCTGAACAAATTGTTTCTGAGATATTAAGAACTATACCAGTACCAAAGGTGAAAAAATATGATTAAAGTTAATATTAAATTTATATTACTTATAATTATTTCTTTTATTTTTGCCAAAGTTTCAGGGGGAAATCTTCCTTATAGTGTTTTTTACGCCTTATTTATAATGCTTCTAATATCTATATTATATATATATTTATCATTACAATGCATTCAATGTAGAATAAAACATAATGAAGTAGAGTATAGTGTTGGTGATGAAGATGAATTTTCACTAATTGTTAGCAATAAAAGTTTTATTCCCGTACCATATGTGGAAACAATAAACAATACATTTTCTAATTTAATTAAAATATACAAGGGAGATGCATTTTTTCTTCAACTAAATAGTGATAAATGGATTAAAAAAACCATTACTTTTAATAAAAGAGGAATATATGATTTTGGAGTAACAACAATTAGGATAACGGATTTATTTAATATAATAACTTTTAATAAGAATATAAATCATAAGCTAGGAGTAAAGGTATATCCTAAAATTTATAATATAAAGTTTTTTCAACTTGGCGGTAGCGAAAAACTAGAAAACTTATTGAGTAATGATAGTAAAGTAGAAGATTTAACATTAATTAAAGATATAAGACAATATAGAATAGGAGATAGTCTTAAAAGAGTTCATTGGAAGATTAGTGCTAAACAAGGAGAATTATATGTAAAAAATTATGATTATATTTCAGGTACTCAATGTAATTTGTTTTTAAATATGAAGAAAATAGATTTTACCAATAAAGAGGAAGAATCGAAAGAGGAACTTATGATTGATTTCACTGCCTCTTTATTAAAAAAAATTGCAAACTTAGGGGTAAAATCAAAAATATATATAAATAATTTTGAGAATAAAAGATTTGAAGTGGAAAGCTCTATGGATTTTAGTGGGATTATGGAGTATTTTTTATTTCACGATAGTGATGGAGAAGGAGACTTTGTAGACTTTATAAATAGTAACTTAAATTCCTTAGGAGGAAAAAGTTTTTTAGGTATAATTACCTGCAATTTAACTTCTACATTGAAAGATGAACTTTTACATTTAAAAAGCGTAGGTTATAATGTTAATTTATTTTATTACAATAATTCTTTAGGAGTAATAGAAGATATTAAATTTCTTACAGGTACAGGAATTAACTGCTATAATTTTAAAGAAATTATAAAAAATAGCTTATAGCTAATTAAGAGATCAGGTGAGCTTATGAGTAGGATAAAGGAAGAATTAATAGCAATACTATTAGTATTTATTAATCTAGTAGTGACTATAAAAATATTAATAGAAAGTTTTAAAATAGTTGGATTTAATTATAAATTTATATTAATGTTATTTTTAATAGGTATAATTTTATATGAATTCTATTCCAAAGTATTAAATAAAGTTAAGTATAGAATAGTGTTTACCTTTATTTTGTTAGCATTTGGAGTAATTTATGGATATAAAAATAAAGAGTTAGTAATTAAATTTTTCAAAATGTTATTATTAAAAATGCGTTACAAATAAATAAACAGCTTTTAGAAAATAGTACAACTTATTTTTCTCAATATGTAGAGATATTTTTAATAATTCTACCTATTTTAATCGCATTATTAGTTTATATAACTTATAAAAAAATAAAAGTATAATATTATTAAATTTTATATTTGTAGTAAGTTTTTGGTATTTACGTTATAGCCAAATAATAATAAACAATCTTTATTATTATTTATTTGTAACTATAATAACTTTTATTGTAGCCAATTATTTAAAATTAGCAAAAAAATATAAAAATATGGAATTAAAAATTAGTTTAGATATAAAAAAGATAATTCCATACGCATTAATCATAACTTTTTTAATCATAAAGGTTATATCAGCATTGCCGCAACATTATAGTGGTATGGATTTAAGTAATTATGGAGAATTTTTAAATAATACCTTTGCAAAAACAAGTGACGATAGAGAAATTGCATTAAATGGCAAATTTACTATAAATTCTTCTGGTTATAGTAATAGCGAAAAAAAGTTAGGTGGGCCTATTACTTTAAATAAACAGGAGGTATTTAGAGTAAAATCTCCAAAACCATATTATCTAAAGGGGAGCGTAAAAGACTATTATACAGGAAGTTCTTGGAGTGCTATGGAGAGGAGACTTATTAAAAGAGATAAAGATTATGATTTTGAGAAATCATATTCACTAAAACGAAGCATAGGTGTAGGTGCATCTCTAGGAAATATTACAATTACTCCTACAAAAAAAATTAGTACTACAAGCTTTTTTACTCCTAATATGGGTGTTGGTATAAAAGGTGATTATGATGAAATTTATTGTGATGAAATTCCTACATTTTTATCAAAAACAAATGTAAATAAACCGTATAATGTTATTTATTATATATATAAGGAATCTTATGGTGATGTAACAGAAAATATAGAAAATATGATAAATGGTAAAGGATATATTGGAGATGCACACGAATTTAATTACTATAATCTTCCTACAAGAAATTTTACAATGGATGATAAATATTATACTAATGACAGATATTCTAATTTAGATTATATAATAGAAGAAATTATGGAAAAAGATTATTTAAAATATATGCAAATTCCAAGGAGTGTGCCTTCACAAGTTTATGATTTAACCCATGAGATAATTGGGCAAGATAATACGGTTATTGAAAAAGCAAGAAGTATTAGAAATTATCTAAGTGAAAATTATCCTTATACTTTAAAAGTTTCTAATGTACCTATGAATTCAGACTTTGTTAATCATTTTTTATTTGAAGAGAAGAAAGGATATTGTACTTATTTTGCTAGTGCAACCGCTATTATGTGTAGAATTGCCGGAATACCAGCGCGATATGTAGAAGGGTTTAAAACTCCTAATAATATTGATGAAAATGGTGAATATATTGTAACTAATGGTGAAGCACATGCTTGGTGTGAAGTATTAATAGATCCTAGTAGAGATATATGGGCAGTGGTAGATCCTTCTCCTACACCTACTGAAGTCGAAAATCAAAATACAGTAGAAGAAGATAATAAAGAGGAGCAATCCATAGGAAATGATAATAAAGAAAATGAATATAAAGGACCTAGCAAGAATAGAAGTAATATGAATGAAGAAGAGGAAAATTGGCAATCAGAATTAAGTCCTAAAAACAATAATATATTTAAATATTCATCTTTAATAGTTACAATATTATTGTATATATTAATTAGAGTAGGTAGCTTTTATAAAAGAAAGAATAAAATAATATATAATAAAAGTATAATACCACTTTATCAATATTACTTAAGAAGATTAGAATCTATAAGAATTATCAAGAATAAAGAAATAGGGGATTTAGAATTTGTAAACAGTATAAAAGACTCTAATTTAAAGGATAAGTTAAATAATCTAGTGAATCTTTCTTATGAAGAATTTTACGGTAACAAAACTGAAAATGCCTCAATAGAAAGATTAGAATACTTTAATTTTATAGAAGAGTATATTAAGAATAAAGATAATAGGATAAACTATATAATGAAGAAGTATTTTGGATTATAACAAGTAATAATATTGAGAATTTATTAAATATTTATAGGACCAAGTTTACCACTACAAATTTGCTAATATGGTAAACTTGGCCTTATTAAATAGAGTTATAATAATAGAAATACAAAGTTATGACAAAACGTCTAATTTAAAGATAAAATATAAATAGCATCTTATTACCCTAAGGTTATTTATAGCAAAGGAGAATAGAAATGAAATATAAGTTAATATGTACAGACATGGATGGAACTCTTTTAAATAGCGTAAAGGAAATAAGCAAAGAAAATCTCGATGCCATAAAAAAAGCTCATGATAAAGGTGTGAAAATTGCCATATGTACGGGAAGAATATTCACTTCTGCTAAATATTATGGAGACCTTATAGGTGTTAAAGCTCCTATAATAGCTTCTAATGGCGCATATATAAGAGAGAAAGATAAAGAGGAAGTTATATATAAATGTATATTGGAAAAAAAAGATTGCTTTGAACTATTAGAAATATTTAAAAAGCATGATTTAGTTCCTCACTTTTATACTGCAGATAGTATATATGCAGCAGAAACAAGTTATGCATTGAGATTTTATTCTAAATCAAATAAAACATTACCAAATGGTTTTCAAATAAAAATTAAAGAAGTAGAGGATTGGAATGAAATTTTTAGTGTAAATGAACTTGATATTTTAAAAGCTGTTGCTTTTGATGATGATATAGAAAAAATAAAAAGGGCAAAGCAAGAGATTAAATCTTTAGGAAAATATGAGGTAGTGAGTTCACTAGTTAATAATTTTGAAGTTATGAATAAAAATGTTTCTAAGGGTAGGGCAGTAGAAATGTTAGCTAGTTATTACAACTTATCTAAAGATGAGATAATAACAATTGGCGATAATGAAAATGATTTATCAATGATAGAATATGCAGGACTAGGAGTAGCTATGAAAAATGGTGAAGAAATAGTAAAGAATAAAGCTAAATACATAACTTCAACTAATGATGAAGATGGGGTTAAAGAAGTTATAGAGAAATTCATATTAAATGAAAATATTTAAATAATTCTAATAAAAATGTCATTGTTATTTTACAATGGCATTTTTATTTTTACAAATTAAAAGCTTTAATTTTGTTATACTAATTATAGTACAAATCGGTGTTTTAAATAAAAAATGACCAGAGGTCAAAAAACTATTGATTTTCTTCTAAAATAGTAATAAAATATATCTAGAGCAAAAAATGACCTAGAGTCATTTTTACTTCGAAGGAGTGAAGTGAGGTTGGAAACAAAGGGCAAAGAGCCGATGAAAAAGTCAGAAGCTAATAAACTTGAGAAAAAGAAAAATCTAATGGATGTAGCTTATGAACTTTTTACAACAAAGGGTATAAATGATACTTATATTAGTGAGATAACTAAGAAAGCTGGAGTAGCAAAAGGAACTTTTTATCTTTATTTTAATGATAAATATCATTTAAAACATTTAATTATATTAAATAAAAGTAGTTTAGTGCTAAAAGAAGCAATAGAAGCTTCAAATAAAAAATGTTTTGATGATTTATCTGATGAAGTAATATTTTTTATAGATTATATAATCAATTATTTAAAGGGAGATAAAAAACTTCTAAAGCTAATATATAAAAATCTAACCTGGGGGCTTTATAAAAAAGCTTTACTTAATGAAAATGAGTACCAAGAAATGAATGATATATATTTTCACTTTGTAAAAAAGCTAAAGCAAAAACAAAATATAACAATGGATGCAGAAAAATTGTTATTCTTAATTATTGAATTAACTGGTGGAGTTTGCTATAGTTCAATAATTTTAGAAGAACCTGCACCTATTGAATCAATGAAACCAATACTATTTGAATCAATAAAAAAATTACTTAATTAAAATATTTAGAGGGTGGGGAGTTAAAATGAAGAAAATCAGTAGAGCAATTGCTAAAAATAGGATATTAATTTTAATACTATCAGTGCTACTTATATTTCCATCTTTATATGGTTTTATAAGTACAAGAGTCAATTATGATTTGCTTACTTATTTACCAGAAGAATTGGATACAATGAAAGCACAGAAAATATTAAATGAAAAATTTGATAGTGGATCAATGTCCATGTTAATTATTGAAAATATGGAAGCTAAAGATATAGTTGATTTAAAAGAAAAAGTTAGCAAAGTTGAAGGTGTTCAAAAGGTATTATGGGTTAATGATATTTTAGATACATCAGTACCAAAGGAAATTTTACCTGAAAGCTTTAGTAAAGTATTTTATAGTGATGATTCAACTATGCTAATTATAAAATTTGAGGATGGTTCTTCATCAGAATCTACTCAAAATGGTATTGGTGAAATAAGAAAAATTGCTAATAATAAATGTTTTTTAAGTGGTATGGCAGGAATAGTAAAAGATACAAAAGAGTTAGCAGATAAGGAAACACCGTTTTTTGTACTAATTGCAACCGTATTATCTGCAACAGTTTTAGCTTTGACAATGAATTCTTATATTATTCCAATCATATTTTTAACAAGTATAGGTTTTGCAGTATTATATAACTTTGGAACAAATATATTCTTTGGAGAAATATCTTATGTAACTAAAGCTTTAGCAGCAGTTTTACAACTAGGGGTTACCATGGACTACTCAATATTCTTATTACACAGGTATGATGAAGAAAGAGGATATACAGAAGATAGAGTGGAAGCAATGTCGGAAGCTATATCTAATACTATGGGAGCAGTAGCAGGAAGCTCATTAACTACAATTGCTGGATTCCTAGCATTATGTGTTATGAAATTAGGATTAGGTAGAGATATAGGTTTTGTTATGGCTAAAGGGGTATTTATTGGACTAATATGTACAGTTACATTACTTCCAGCATTAATACTAACTTTTGATAATGCTATCCATAAATTTAATCACAAAACAATATTACCTGAATTTGAAAAAACTGCATCATTAGTTACAGAAAAATATAAATTATTTTTAGTAATATTTATAATTGCATTTATACCTGCTATATATGGGAAGGTGAATACTAAGGTTTATTATAATCTTGATGAGTCACTACCAAAGGATTTACCTTCAATTGTGGCTACTAATAAACTAAAAAATGATTATAATATGACTACAACAAATATGATAATTGTTAAAGATACAGTTTCTAATAATGATATTAACAAGATGGTAAAAGAAATTGAGAATATAGACGGTATAGAAGCTGTTTTAGCTCCTGAAAAATTTATTGGACCAACTTTACCAGAGAACTTTTTACCAGATACAATAAAAGATAATTTTCAAAAGGAAGGTTATAAACAAATAATTGTTAACTCTTCTTATAAAGCAGCTACAGAAGAAGCAAATAAGCAAATAGAAGAGATGAATAAAATAGTTAAATCTTATGATAGTGAAGGTGTAGTAGGGGGAGAAGCTCCACTTACAAAAGATTTAATTGAAATATCAGATACTGATTTTAAGAGGGTTAGTACAGCATCAAATTTAGCTATATTCGTTATAATAATGGGAGTATTTATGTCATTATCACTTCCAATATTATTAGTTCTATCTATAGAACTTGCTATATTAATTAACTTAGGTATTTCTTATTATTTAGGGACAACCATACCTTTCGTTGCATCTATAGTAATAGGCACTATACAATTAGGGGCAACAGTTGATTATGCAATACTTCTAACTTCAAGATTTAGAGAAGAGATGAGAAATGGACTGGACAAATATTCTGCTATGACTATTGCAGTTCAGAGCTCAGCTAAATCAATTGTAACAAGTGCTTTAAGTTTCTTTGCTGCAACTGCAGGTGTTGGAATCATTTCGAAGCTTGAAATGATTAGCTCCTTATGTACATTAATGGCTAGAGGGGCAATTATAAGTATGTTAATAATATTATTTATACTTCCATCAATACTTTTAGTTTGTGAAAAAGTCATTGAAAAGACTAGTAAAAATTTTAAAGGTGAAAGTGGGGCAAAAGAAGATGAAAAAATGTATGTCTAAAAGAGTATTAGCTTTAGTAATGGTAGGAACATTATTAAGTGGAAATATGGTTTATGGAACAGAATTAGTTAAAAAGGATGAAACAGTGTATGTTACTTTAGATTTCCAAGGAAATGTAAAAGAGAGAATAGTAAGTGATTGGTTAAGTTCTGATAATAAAAATTCTGAGATAAAAGATAAAAGTGAGTTAGCAAACATTAAAAATTTAAAAGGTAGTGAAGAACCAGAGATATCAAACAAAAATGTTACATGGAAAATGGAAGGAAAAGATATATTTTATCAAGGTACAACTAATAAAAAACTTCCACTAGAAATTAAAATTTCTTATGAACTAGATGGTAAGTCAATTAAACCAGAAGAGTTAATAGGAAAGTCTGGTGAACTAAAAATAAAAGTTGATTATAAAAACAATGAAAAACATAAAGTAACTGTAAAAGGAAAAAATAAAGTAATATATACACCGCTTACAGTAGCTACATTAACAACATTACCTGTAGAAAATTTTACTAATGTAAAAGTGAATGGTGGTAAAGTGATAAATGACGGTAATAACCAAATAATAACTTTTATTAATATGCCAGGGTTAAAAGAAAGCTTATCTTTAAAGGATGGAGTTTTAAATATACCAGAAAACTTAGAAATTACAGCTAAGGTTGAAGATTTTTCTATGTCACCTATGATGATTACTGCTACACCAGAGTTGTTAATAGAAGATATAGAAGGCATAAAATCAGTAGATGAATTAATTGAAAGCATAGACAAACTTCAAGATGCTAGCAGTAAACTTGTTGAAGGCACAGAAACTTTCTCAAAGAAACAAGTTGAATTTAGTAATGGCTTTAAAACTTATTATGAAGGTGTAAGTAGATTTGCATCTGGTGCGGGAGAAGCAATTGATGGAATAGGTAAAGCAGCTGACAATCTAGGCAAGCTATCTGAGGGGACTTCTAAGCTGTCATTAGGATTGGAGGAATTTGGTTCTAAAGTAAATGAATTTACTAATGGTATTGAGAAAATAACTTCAAGCACTGATGCACTTATAGATGGTCAAAACCAAGTAAAAGGTGGAATAGAACAAAGTTTGCAAGGTGCAACTACATTGAAAGAAAAGAAAAATTTAGAACTTCAAGGATTAGATGAATTAAATGGTAGTATCGAACAATTGGAAAAAGTGGCAAAAGCTTTATCTCAAGTTCCAGGAAATGAGGCAATGGTTGGCCAATTAAATATGATAATCCAAGGACAAAAACAAGGCATAGCTTCTCTTAAAAATGGTGGAAATGAATTTTTAGGAGGACTTGAAAAACTAGAAGGAGGATTATCACAAACTAAGGCAGGATCAGAAAAAGTTCTTGCAGGAATGTCTCAATTAAAAGAAGGTGGCACAGCACTTAAAAATGGAGGAAGCCAGATTTCACAAGGAGCTAAAGCTTTAGCTGCTGGTGCTGATGAAGTATCAAGTGGTGCAACAGCATTAAAAGAAGGAACTTCTAAATTAAGTGATGCTAAAACTTCTTTAAATGATGGACAAAAGCAATTAATTGATGGTGGAAAAACACTTCAAGATGGATCAGAAAAATTAGCTTTAGGTGCTGATGAATTATTTAATAATATGAGTAAATTCCATAATGAAGGAATTGAAAAAATGAAAAATGAAGTTAATAATAAGATGGGCGATTTAAGTGAAATAATTGAAGTAAAGGATGAAATAGTTAAGCTTTCAAAAGATTATGGAACATTTACTGGACTAGGAGAAAATATGGAGGGTAAGGTTAAATTTGTAATGAAAACTCCTGAGCTTAAAAAATCAGAATCAAAGGAAAAAGTAGAAGAAAAAGTAGAAGAGAAAAAAGGTTTTAAAAATTGGATAAAAGAAATCTTCAATAAAGAATAAAAACTCGCCTCATAAGAAATACTTATACAGTATTCTTATCATATATAATATTAATATTATAAATTTAAAAGAAGAAATCCTAATGCAAATTAGGATTTCTTCTTTTCATAGCTTATAATTTTAAATGTGTGTAATATATATGTAATGTATAAATGAAATTTAGGTACTATAAATAAAAGAAATTTTAAAGTATAATATTTTGTATATCTATATGAAGATAAATTTAATTTAATAGAATTAGTAATTGGGAACAGTGCTCTTTCCCATCATTGAGGATTATTTTATAATTAATAAAAAAATTATGATTTCAAGTGATTGTATTAAAGTATACTAACTTTACGAATTTAGCTAATTAGAGTATGATAGTGATTAATGACATAATATGGAGGTATAGCTATGAATTTAAATATAGTATTATTTCAACCAGAAATTCCTCAGAATACAGGAAATATAGGAAGAACTTGTGTGCTTACAAATTGTAAGCTTCATCTTATAAAGCCATTAGGATTTAGTCTTGAAGAAAAGGAAATTAAAAGAGCTGGACTAGACTATTGGCCATTATTAGATATAGAAATTCACGAATCCTATGAAGCTTTAAGAGAAAAATATAAAGAAGGAACTTTTTATTTTTGTACTACAAAAGGAGAAAAGTTCTATAGTGATGTAAGTTTTAAAGAGGGTGACTTTTTAGTATTTGGTCGTGAATCTAAGGGGTTACCAGACTATATAAGAAATGATAATATAGATACTTTAATAAGAGTTCCTATGATAAACACTACTACTAGGTCATTAAATTTATCTAATACTGTAGCAATTATAGCTTATGAGGGTTTAAGACAACTTGGATTCCCTAAAATGAAATAGGAGGAGTTAATTTATGGAAGATAAGAAAATTAAAATCATAACGGATAGTACCTGTGACTTACCAGATCATATAATTAATAAATATAATATAGAGATGATACCCTTAGTATTCACAATAGATGGTGAAACTTATCTTGATAGAGTGGATATTAAACTACCGGAATTTCTAGAGAAAATGAATAATTCTAGCGAACTACCTAAGACTGGACAGATAAATCCTCATAGATTTTATGAGATATATGATAAATATTTAAAGGAAGGATATAAAATAATATCAATACATATATCATCTAAAATGAGTGGAACCTATCAGTCAGCTCTAGTGGCAAAAGAGATGTTAAATAGTGAAGATATAGCAGTAATCGATTCTCAATGTGTATGTGGGGCCCTTGGAGCTTTAGTAGTAAAGTCATGCTTGCTAAAAGAGAAGGGTTTAGATTTTACATCAATTAATGAAGAAATATTAAAATCAATACCAAAGATAAGAAGTATAACATGTTTTGAATCTTTAGATAATTTGGTTAAAGGTGGAAGATTATCTAAAGCAGCTGGTGTTATTGGAAGTTTTTTGGGAATTAAACTTTTGCTATCTATTGAAGATGGAGAAATGACAGTTAAAGATAAGGTAAGAGGAAGTAAAAAAGCACTGAGAAATATGTTGGAGTATATAGAAACCTATGGAGTTGATAAGACTACTCCTGTGATATTAATGCAAGCAGCACCAGAAGAAGAGAATATGGGAATATACAATAGCATAAAGTCACATATGGAAAATAAACACATAGAATATATTGAATGTGAAGTGGGATGCGTAGTTGGTACTCACTCAGGAAGAGACGCTTGTGCAGCGTTTTTTATAGAGGAATAAAGATTAGCTATTATAGTTTAATATTTTAATAATTTAAATTTTAAATAAGAATATAAATAACTTATAAAACTAGAATTTACAAATAATAGAAGTACTAATAAAATTGATTGTTAAACTTGATTTATATAATCATTAATTAAAAGTTAAAAAGTTAATATTTTAAAATATAGTATTAGTAATTGATAAACAATTAACAGACTTCTTGAAAAATATAGATCATTTGAACTTTTTAAATTGATTATAGAGAATTTAAATAAGGGAAAATGATAAAAGATATAGAAATTTATTGACGAATGTTGTATACTTGGGTTGTAAGTTAAAACAAATTAAAAACAATTTAATAGAAATGTGGATGAAATTTTCGGGAGATAATCTATTAAAGATAATTATTAATAATTATTTTTATAACAATGGGTAGCCGAAGAAGCAAAAATTTATTTTGCCAATAAATTTGAAACTCTCAGGCAAAAGGACCGAAAATGGACATAACTCTGGAAAGCGGTAAGCACCGAAGGAGTAAAACTCTCAGGTTTAAGGGACAGAGGCATAGGCAAAGTTAATTATTACTTTTGCATATGCCTTTTTTATATGTGAAAAAGGAGGGAAGCTAGGTGATTGAACCGTTATTTATAATAACCAATAATTCATTGTCAAAGAGAACCTTCGAAACAAAGTATAAAATAATCTATATAGATGGTTCAGCAATGGAAGTACTAAAAAATGTTAGAGATAACATACATTTAGGCCATAAGCTTCTAACTCATCCACTAATGAGTAGTGTTAAACCTAACGAAACACCATATAGAACCGTATGTTTATCATTAAATAGGGAGTCCTTAGATATTCAGTCATTAGAAATAATTGAAAGTACTATAATGACTACAGAAAAGTTTTTAAGAGATTTCAATACTCCAAATTGGAGTGATAAAATATTACAAGATTTTCAATTGATAGATTGCGATTTAATAGATCATGCAATCAATTAAGGAGGGTTACCCATGGAACATATTATTTATGATACTATCATTTTAGGTGGAGGTCCTGCAGGATTATCAGCTGGATTGTACGCTGCAAGATCAAGAATGAAAACATTATTAATAGAAAGAGCAAAGTTCGGTGGACAGACAGCTACTACTGATGAATTAGAGAACTATCCAGGATCTATTGAAGATTGTACAGGAACAAGCCTTAGCCAAAGAATGAGAAAACAAGCAGAAGAATTTGGAACTGAATTTGCTAAAGATGAAGTTGTAGAAGTTCAGCTTGAAGGAGATATTAAAGTAGTTAAAACAAGAAAAGCTACTTATGAAGGAAAAACAATAATAATAGCTACTGGTGCATATCCAAGATTAGGTGGATTTAAAAATGAAATTGAATTAAGAGGAAGAGGAGTTTCCTACTGTGCGACTTGTGATGCTGACTTCTTTACAGACTTAGATATCGCGGTTATAGGTGGAGGAGATTCAGCTATAACAGAAGCAATATACTTAGCTAAATTTGGAGAGACTGTAACAATAATTCATAGAAGAGATCAATTAAGAGCTGCAAAATCTCTACAAGAAAAAGCTTTCAAAAATCCAAAAATTAAATTTATTTGGGATAGCGTTGTTGAAGAAGCTAAAGGTGAAGAAATCCTTGAAAGCTTAGTAATTAAAAATGTAAAAACTGGAGAACTTAGCGAATTAGCAGTAAATGGTTGCTTTGTCTTTGTAGGATACTTACCAATATCTGAGCTATTTAAAGGAAAAATAAATATGAATGATAGAGGAGATATCATCACTGATGAAGAGATGAGAACTAATATTCCAGGAGTATTTGCAGCTGGAGATGTTAGAGAAAAATCTTTAAGACAAGTTATTACAGCAGCAGCGGATGGAGCTATAGCAGCCACAAACTGTGAACATTATATAGAGGAAAAATTTAACTAATAGTTAAATACTAATAAAATTATTTTTTTAAACAGAATTGTTTGAAAAGTTAATTAAGTTCAAAAATTTTTATAATATATTTATATTGTGAAAATTTAAGAACCATTGACTAAAAAAATATGAAATAGGAAAATATACTCATAAAGGTAATAAGCTTACTTTTATTGAAGAAAGAGAGGGAATTTTAATGTTAGAATTAAACAAAGATAATTTCGAGGCAGAAGTGCTTAAAAGTGATAAGCCGGTATTTGTAGATTTTTGGGGAGATAAATGTGAAATCTGTTTAGAGTTAATGCCAGGAGTTCATGGATTAGAGCCAAAATATGGTGATAAAATTAAATTTGCTAGCTTAAACATAGGCGGAGCTAGAAGGGTTGCTATAGGACAAAAAGTTTTAGGATTACCAACAATGAAGATATATAATGGTGGAGAATGTGTTGATACAATTACTCCAGATAAAATATCTACATTAGATGATATAGAAAATTTCATAAAAGCTTACTATGAAAAATTATAATTTATTTTTTAATTAAGATGTTATTAAGGTAAGCAGTAAACTGCTGCTTACCTTTAAATAAAAAAACAAAATTAGGTTAAACTCATATATTCATAGGAGGTGAATGTTTTGCGTCTAGAGATTGGAAACATCATTATAAAAGATCTTCAATTCGGAGCAGAAACAAAAGTTGATAATGGAGTTCTTTATGTAAATAAAGAGGAATTACTTAAAGAAGTATCTGGAGATGAAAGAATAAGTAGTATCGATTTCGATATTGCAAAACCAGGTGAAGAGGTTAGAATAATTCCTGTTAAAGACGTAATTGAACCAAGGGTTAAAGTAGAGGGGAATGGAGGAATTTTCCCAGGCTTTGTAAATAAAGTTGATACAGTAGGTTCAGGAAGAACTCATGTATTAAAGGGAGCTGCGGTTGTTACTACTGGTAAAATTGTAGGATTCCAAGAAGGTATCGTTGATATGTATGGAGAAGGAGCTAAATATACACCTTTCTCTAAAACAAATAACTTAGTTGTCATATGTGAACCAAAAGAAGGTATAGGACAACACGAACATGAGGAAGCTGTAAGAATGATAGGCTTTAAAACAGCTGTGTACTTAGGCAAAGCTGGTAAGAATGTTGAACCAGATGAAGTTAAAACATTCGAAACATTGCCACTATTAGAACAAGTTAAACAATACCCAGATTTACCAAAGGTTGTATATGTTTACATGCTTCAAACTCAAGGATTATTACATGACACTTATGTTTATGGTGTAGATGCTAAAAAAATAATTCCAACATTTATATACCCAACAGAAGTGTTTGATGGAGCTATAGTAAGTGGAAACTGTGTGTCTGCTTGTGACAAAAACCCATCATATGTTCATATGAATCATCCAATAATAGAAGATTTATATGAAAGACATGGAAAAGATTTTAACTTTATTGGATGCGTAATCACAAATGAGAACGTATACTTAGCTGATAAAGAAAGATCTTCAAATATGGTTGCTAAATTAGTAGAATTCTTAGGAGCAGATGCTGCTATAATTTCAGAGGAAGGCTTTGGTAACCCAGATGCTGACTTAGTTATGAACTGTAATAAAATCACAGCTAAAGGTATTAAAACAGTACTTTTAACAGATGAATATGCAGGACAAGATGGTAGTTCACAATCACTAGCTGACTCAACTCCAAAAGGAGATGCAGTAGTTACCGGAGGAAATGCTAATGAGGTTGTTATACTGCCAAAAATGAAAAAAATAATAGGACATATTGAGGCTGCTGATATAATAGCTGGAGGACACGTTGGAAGCTTAAGAGAAGACGGTTCAATAGAAGCAGAAATACAAGTTATAACAGGAGCTACAAGTGAGGTAGGATTTAATTACCTAACAGCAAAAGGATATTAATATAACCGAATTATTTAGAATATTATAAGTTTCACGAATGTTAAGTTTTTAATATGAAAGGAAGATAAAATTATGTTACAAGGAAAAAAGGCTATTTGTATAGGAGATAGAGACGGAATACCAGGACCAGCTATAGAAGCTTGTTTAAAATCAGCGGGAGCAGAAGTAGTGTTTGCATCAACAGAATGCTTTGTCTGAACGGCTGCAGGTGCAATGGATCTGGAGATCCAACAAAGAGTTAAAGATCTAACTGAAAAATATGGTGCAGAAAATATGGTAGTAGTAATTGGAGGAGCTGAAGCAGAAGCATCTGGATTATCAGCTGAAACAGTTACAGCAGGAGACCCAACTTATGCAGGACCATTAGCAGGAGTAGAACTAGGATTAGCAGTTTATCATGTAGTAGAGCCAGAAATTAAAGACGAATGTGATGAAGCTATCTATGATGAACAATGTGGAATGATGGAAATGGTTTTGGAAGTTGATGAAATAATAGGTGAAGTTAAATCTGTAAGAGATCAATATAGCAAATACGTTTAATTTTATGATAGATTTATGATTAAAAATTAAGGAATTAGTAGTAAAACTGAAATTGATAATTGACCTTAAAAGCTTTTGCTTTTAAGGGTCAATTCCCAATGAAAGGGGGAAAATGCATGATTAAGATAGTTCATTATATAAACCAGTTTTACGCTGGAATAGGCGGAGAAGAAAAAGCAGATATTAAACCAGAGGTACGTGACGGCTTTGTAGGACCGGGAATGGGATTAAATGGATTGCTTAAAAAAGAAGGTGCAGAGATAGTTGCAACTGTAGTCTGCGGAGACTCTTATTTCGCTGAAAATACTAAAGAAGCAAAAGAAGAAATATTAGAAATGGTTAAGAAGTATGAACCAGATTTATTTATAGCTGGACCTGCATTCAATGCTGGAAGATATGGAGTTGCTTGTGGAGATATAGCTACAACAGTTAAAGAAGAATTAAATATACCAGTTTTATCAGCTATGTATATTGAAAATCCAGGTGCTGATATGTACAAAAAGTTTGTGCATATTGTATCTACTAAAAATAGTGCAGTTGGAATGAGAGATGCTCTTCCTAAAATGGCTAAATTAGCTTTAAAATTAGCTAAAGGTGAAGAAGTTGGATCACCAGCTGAAGATAACTACATTGAAAGAGGCATCAGAAAGAACTACTTTGCTACAGAAAGAGGTTCTAAAAGAGCAGTTGATATGTTAGTTAAGAAGTTAAAGGGTGAAGAATTTGTAACCGAATTTAAAATGCCTGACTTTGATAGAGTTGATCCACTGCCACCTATAACTGATATTACTAAAGCCAAGATAGCTATAGTTACATCTGGAGGTATAGTACCAAAAGGAAACCCAGATCATATTGAGTCTTCAAGTGCTTCTAAAATTGGTAAATATGATATAGAGGGAATAATGGATTTAACAAGTGAAACTCATGAAACAGCTCATGGTGGTCATGACCCTGTATATGCTAATGAGGATCCAGATAGAGTAATCCCTGTAGATGTATTAAGAGATTTAGAAAAAGAAGGGAAAATAGGAGCTCTACACAGATACTTCTATTCAACAGTAGGAAATGGAACAGCTGTTGCTTCTTCTAAAAAATATGGTGAGTTCGCTGCTAAAGAATTAATTGCAGATGGTGTTGATGCAGTTATATTAACTTCTACGTGAGGAACTTGTACACGTTGCGGAGCAACGTTAGTTAAAGAAATAGAAAGAGCTGGATTACCAGTAGTACACATGTGTACAATAACTCCAGTATCTTTAACTGTTGGAGCTAATAGAATAGTACCAACAATAGCTATTCCTCACCCACTTGGAAATCCTGCATTAAGCAAAGTGGATGAGTATGCATTAAGAAGAAGATTAGTTGAAAAAGCTCTAGAAGCATTAAAAACTCCAGTTGATGGACAAAAAATATTTGAGTAATTTTCTATCTTGATAATCAAATAATAATTAGGGAACTTAATGTTCCCTAATTATTTCTAAGTGATATGGGGAATGTATAATGCATAATAATTTTATGAATTATGTGCTATAGATTATCCATAGTATTAATAATAAAGCTTAGATAATCTAATTGTTCAGAGTAAAATTAGCAAATTCCAAAATTAATGTGAATTTATTTCACTATTTATAAGGGGAGGTTGGAAGAATATGAATTTTCCAGTATTAAAGAAAGCAGCGTATATTTTAGTTAATACTCCAGATATGGTAATACATAATGGAACAACTCAAACGTTAGAAAGAGAAACACATCCTGATTCAGAATATCTAAAGGAGCTAAATAGTCATTTAAGACCATACGAAGAAGTTATGGCTTATGCACCAAACCAAACTTATATAGGAAATATAACTCCAGAGGAATTAGGAGAGATGCCAAGACCTTGGTATGGAAAGAATACTCCTAATGCTAATAGATTTGGTAAATTTGGGGAAGTTATGCCTCAAGATGAGTTTTATGGATTAATGAAAATATCAGATGTTTTTGACTTGGTATTATTAGAAGAAGAATTTGCAAATAATATAAAAGAAAAATTATCAAAACATCCACTAATTGCTTCAAAAGTTGAAAAGATTGTAGGAGATAGTTTAGAAAAAATAGAAAGCTTAGTTAACAATTCAGGAGCAGAGGGATTATATGAAGATGGAAAACTAGTAGGATGTATAAGAAGAGCACATGAGTTTGACCCTAACCTATCAGCACACTATATGCTTGAAAACTTAGCTGTTAAAGCTTCAGGAGTTTTAGCAGGAATGCATTTAGTAGACAATTTAGATATACCAATTAATGAAATTGAATATATAATTGAATGTTCAGAAGAAGCTATTGGTGATATGAACCAAAGAGGTGGCGGAAATATTGCTAAAGCTATTGGAGAAGTTGTAGGACTAACTGGTGCAACTGGTGCAGATATGAGAGGATTCTGTGCAGGACCAGCTCACTCATTAATAACAGCTGCATCACTTGTTAAGAGTGGAATATATAAAAATGTTTTAGTAATAGCAGGTGGAGCTACAGCTAAACTTGGAATGAATGGTAGAGACCATGTTAAAAAAGGTATGCCAGTATTAGAAGATTGTTTAGGTGGATTTGCAGTACTTGTTTCTCAAAATGATGGAATTAGTCCAATATTAAGAACTGATGTTGTAGGAACACATACAATAGGCCATGGAGCTTCACCTCAAGCAGTTTTAGAGGCGTTAGTACTTGACCCGTTAATAGAAAATGGAATTAAGATAACAGATGTAGATAAATATGCTCCAGAAATGCAGACACCGGATATAACTGAGCCAGCAGGAGCTGGAGATGTTCCAACACAAAACTACAAAATGATAGCTGCATTAGCTGTTAAAAAAGGACAACTAGAAAAGAAAGAACTACCAAACTTTGTTAAACAACATGGATATCCAGGATATGCTCCAACTCAAGGACACATCCCATCAGGTGCACCAATAATAGGGCATGGAATAGATCACATTAAAAATGGTGTACTAAATAACTTCATGATAGTTGGTAAAGGAAGTTTATTCTTAGGAAGAATGACTAACTTATTCGACGGGGTTTCAATATTAGTTGAAAAAAATCCAGGAAAGGTTGAAGAAAGTGCTGGAATAAGCAAAGAAGAAGTAAAATCAATGGTTGCAGATGCAATGAAGGATTTTGCAGAATTTTTAGCAAAAAACATGGAGTAATTAAGGTGAAAATAAATAAGTAGTTCCTCTAAACTTGAGGAACTACACTTAAGAAAAGGGGTGTAACTATGAGCCAAAATGCAACTAAAGCAATGATAGCTGAGGTGTTTAATGATATAGCAAATGGAATAAAAAGCGGTCAATTTAGGAAAAGAGTAAGAATAGGATTAACTATATTAGGCTCTGAGCATGGCGTAGAAGAAATGGTTAAGGCTGCTGAACTTGCTAAATCTAAATATGGTGACTTTGATATAGTACTAATAGGTCCAAAGGTTGATGCTGATTTTGAAATAATAGAAGCAGAAACTGCAGAAGAAGGCCATAGCAAAATGACTAAAATGCTTGAGAATGGTAAATTAGATGGATGCGTTACTCAGCATTTTGATTTCCCAATAGGGGTATCTACTGTAGGTAAAGTTTTAACTCCTGGTAAAGGGAAAGAAATGATAATAGCAACTACTACAGGAACAACTTCAACAAATAGAGTTGAGGGAATGGTTAAAAACGCTATATCTGGTATAGCAGTTGCTAAATCAAATGGAATAAAAAATCCAAAGGTTGGCATATTAAACCTAGATGGAGCTAGACAAGTTGAAAGAATATTAAATGAAGTAAAAGAAGCAGGATACAATTTTGAATTTACTGGATCATTAAGAGCAGATGGCGGAGCTGTTATGAGGGGAAATGACCTGTTGGCTGGAACTCCAGATGTTATGGTATGCGACTCATTAACAGGAAATTTACTTGTAAAAATATTCTCTTCATTTACAACCGGTGGAAATTACGAGACTGTTGGTGCAGGTTATGGTCCTGGAATAGGGGAAAACTATGATAAACTGGTTAATATAGTTTCAAGAGCTTCTGGTGCACCACTTATAGCTGAAGCTTTAAGATATTGTGCAACCTGTGCAGAAAATAAGGTTCTAGATATAGCTAGGGAAGAGTTTGAAAAAGCTAATAAGGTTGGACTTCAACAAGTTATAGATAAAACAGCTAAAAAAGTAACTAAAGTTGAAAGTTCTGATGAAGATGTAAAAATGCCAGAAAAGAAAGTTGTAACTTTTTCAATAGCAGGAATAGATATACTTGAACTTGAAAATGCATGTAAAACATTATGGAAGGAAAATATTTATTCTGAAAGTGGAATGGGTTGTACTGGACCAATAGTTTTAGTTGCTGAGGAAGATTCAGAAAAGGCAACTGAAATATTGAAAAAGGCTGAATATTTAGGATAATATTGACTGAGCAGTTATTGCTCAGTCTCTATTTTCTCTTTATGAAAAAATTGTAACTAAGAATAAAAAGAAACCATTAATTAGAAATGCTGTATAAATAATTATAAAATATATAAAATTGATTAAAAAATAAAAAAAAATTTATTAACTAAATTAAAAAAATTTATAAAACAGTTGAATATGTAAGTACTTTTTAATTATAATAGTAGCATAGTGTTAAATATAGTAAGGGGGATTATTATTATATAATAGCACCTTAACTTACATAATACACAGTGTAATCTTAGGAGGTTAGTTTTATGAAAATGAAAAGATTGGTGGCAGTTCTGACATCAGCTATATTAACTGCTGGAGTATTAGTTGGCTGCGGATCATCTGCAACTAAAGAAAATGAAGGCGGAGCAAGTACAGGAGAAGGAAAGAAAAGTGAGATCATGATAGGTCTTGCAACAGATGAAGGTGGATTAAATGATAAGTCATTTAACCAATCAGCAGATGAAGGTGTTAAAAAAGCAGTAGAAGAATTTGGTGTAGAATATAAACCAATAGAATCTAAGAAAAAAGAAGATTATGAACCAAATCTACAAGCATTAGTAGATGCAGGTTCAGATTTAACATTTGCTATAGGATTCCAATTAGATAAAGCAACTGAAAGTGCAGCAAAAAATAACCCAGATAGCAAATTTGCTATAATAGATGCTACAGTAGATGCACCAAATGTTATGTCTATAACATTTAAGGAAGAAGAAGGTTCCTTCTTAATGGGAGTTATAGCTGGTAAAATGACAAAAACAAATCAAATTGGATTTATAGGTGGAAAAGACTTTGATACAATTCAAAAGTTTGAATCAGGATTTGTTGCTGGTGTTAAAGCAGTTAACCCAGAAGCAGGAAAATTATTAGAAAGTCCAGATGGAAAAAAAGCTGGTAAAAACGTTAAATACGCGGATTCATTTGATGATACAAATAAAGGATATGAATTAGCTAAAGCATTATATGACTCAGGTTGTGATGTTATATATCATTCAGCTGGTGGAGTTGGAATAGGAATGTTTAAGGCTGCTAAAGAATTAAAAGATGCAGGAAAAGAAGTTTGGGCTATTGGTGTTGATAAAGATCAGGCTGTATCAGTACCAGAATATGCTGATATAATACTTTCCTCTATGATTAAGAGAGTTGACGTTGGAACTTATGATGCTACAAAAGCTGTAGTTAATAACGAGTTCAAAGCTGGACATATAGAGTTAGGATTAAAAGATGGCGGAGTTGGTATTGCTGAAACAACAGAGAAAAACACTCCAAAAGAAGTTATAGATCTTGCTAAAGATTATGAACAAAAAATGATTAAGGGAGAAATAAAGGCTCCAGCAACAAGAGAAGAAGCTAAGAATTTTAAATAATTGTTACTTTACTGGTAAATAAAAAAATAGTATAATAAAAGCTAGATGTCCGTTTGCATCTAGCTTTTATTACTCATGAGCTAGATTTTAAGAATTAAAATTTTTCCTTTCTTTATCCAAAAAATACATGCTAGAGGTATAGAAAAAATGTAGTATAATATTAGTAATTATCTCAAATTTATTGAGAATGGTAGTGAAGGTTGTTAGTATAAGGAGGAAGCGGGATGAACAAGGTAATAGAAATGAAAGGTATAACCAAAGTTTTCCCTGGAACTATTGCCAATGACAATGTGGATTTTGAACTTTTAAAAGGCGAAACTCATGTTTTACTTGGAGAAAATGGTGCAGGTAAAACCACACTAATGAATATTCTATATGGATTATATCAACAGGATAAGGGTGATATTTATGTAAACGGTAAATTAAGTAAAATAGCTAATCCTAATGATGCTATTGGCTTGGGAATAGGTATGGTGCATCAGCATTTTATGCTTGTTCACAATTTTACTGTAGCTGAAAATATAGTATTAGGCACAGAGCCTAAAAAAGGTACTAAGCTTGATATGAAAACCGCTATTAAAAATGTTGAAGAGCTTTCAAAAAAATATGGCTTTGCAATTGATCCAAAGGCTGTAATTGAGGATATATCTGTAGGGCAACAACAAAAGGTTGAAATATTAAAAGCATTATATAGAGGAGCTGAAATATTAATACTTGACGAGCCTACAGCTGTTTTAACACCTCAAGAAATTGAAGAGCTAGGAAACATTATTAAGAATTTAAAGAAGGAAGGAAAATCTGTAATATTAATCACTCATAAACTTAAAGAAGTTATGAGTATGAGTGATAGAGTTACTATAATTAGGAGAGGTAAAGTAACTGGTACTGTTGCTACTAATGAAACTAATATTGACCAATTAGCAGAGCTGATGGTAGGAAGAAAGGTAAATTTAGTAGTTGATAAAAAAGAATGTGAACTAAAAGGTGAAGTTTTAAGAATAGAGAATTTATCTGCAAATGATCACAGAGGAATTGAAGCTATTAAAGATCTTAATTTAGTTGTTAATGGGGGAGAAATTCTTGGTATTGCAGGAGTTGATGGAAATGGTCAAAGTGAATTCTTAGAAGTGTTAACTGGTCTTAGGAAGGCTAAAAATGGAAAAATTATATTAAAAGATAAGGACATATATGGTAAAACACCGAGAGAAATTACTGAGTCAGGAGTAGGACATATTCCAGAAGATAGACATAAAAGAGGGTTAATTCTTAAGTATTCACTATTTGAAAACTCCATACTTGGAATTCATAGAAATAAACCTTTTAGCAAGGGTATTGTAATGAATTATAGTGAAATTAAATCTCATTGTGATAAACTTATAGAAGAATTTGATGTTAGAACGCCAAATAACGAAGTGGCTGCTTCAGCATTATCAGGTGGTAATCAGCAAAAATTAATTGCAGCAAGAGAAATTTCAAAGAATCCAGATTTATTAATTGCAGCTCAACCAACAAGAGGACTAGATGTTGGTGCTATTGAGTATATACATAAAAGATTAGTAGAAGAAAGAGATAAGGGTAAAGCTGTACTTTTAGTATCCTTAGAACTTGATGAAATTATGGCTTTATCAGATAGAATTGCTGTTATGTACGATGGAAAGATAGTTGCAATACTTGATAGAAGTGAAGCTACAGAGCAAAAACTTGGTATTTTAATGGCTGGTGGAACCTTAGAACAAGCTGAGAAAGGAGCTAACTCAAATGAAAAGTAAATTCAAGCAAAATTTAAAATCTATAGCTTTTCCATTCATTGCTATAATACTTTCACTATTTATATCAGTATTTTTCATAATGTGGGCTAAAGGTTATCCAATAACTAAATATTTTACAGCATTAGGTGAGTTAATATCCATCGTTTGGAAAGGTAGTTTTGGTACAAAGAGAAATATAATGACTACATTAGCAGAAGTAACTCCACTGATATTTGCGGGGGTTGCCCATGCATTAGCATTTAGATGTGGCTTATTTAATATAGGAGTTGCAGGACAATTTGCTCTTGGAATGCTTGCAGCTGCAATTGTTGGAACAATTCCAGGATTAAGTCCAGCAATTCACATTCCATTAATGATAGTTTCAGGTATAATAGCAGGTAGTATATGGGCTGGAATACCAGGTTATTTAAAGGCTAAATTTGGGACAAGTGAAGTTATTAATACAATAATGATGAACTATATATCAATATTCCTTTGTAATTATATTATATTAAAAACACGTTTTGGAGTGCCTGGTAAGGCAAGTACTCCTATAATTGAAGAAAGCGCTCAATTTACTAGATTTATGAAAGGGGCGCCAGCGAATACAAGCATATTTTTAGCTATATTAGTAGCAGCATTTATCTTTTGGTTATTATGGAAAACCACAGTTGGATACGAAATTAGAGCTGTTGGTATAAATCCACATGGTGCAGAATATGGTGGAGTAAATATACCTAAAAATATGATTTTAGCTATGGTTATTTCTGGAGCTATTGCGGGACTTGGTGGTGCAACTCATATATCAGGAGTTATGCATACTCTTCAAGATTTTATGGCTGTACCAAGCTATGGATTTGATGGAATTGCTGTTGCGTTACTTGCAAAGAATAATCCAATAGCATGTATAGGTTCTGCAGTACTATTTGGTGCACTAAACAATAGTGCTAGAGCATTACAATTAAATGGAATTCCAAAACAAATAGTATATTTAATACAAGCAATAATTATTATATTTGTTGCAACTGATTATATTGTTAAATACTTTGAAGAAAAGAAAAAGAAAGGGGCGATTGTAAATGAGTAATTTAAATGCAATTGCATTATTAACTGCTACACTTAGAATAGCAACGCCTCTAATTTTTGCAGCTCTTGGTGGAATGTTCTCAGAAAGATCAGGAGTAGTAAATATAGGATTAGATGGTATGATGACTATAGGTGCATTTTTTGCAGTTTATGGAACTTATGCATCAGGAAGTCCTCTTATTGGTATAGTTTGTGCTATGATAGCTGGAGGAGTTCTAGCATTAATTCATGCAGTTTTAAGTATAAATTTAAAAGCTGATCAAGTTATTTCGGGTACAGCAATTAACCTTTTCTCTACTGCTCTTGCCAGCTTCTTGATTTCAAGATTGTTTGAAGGAAGAGGTGGTCAAACAGATATAGTTAAGAGTTTACCATTCGATGTACCAGATTTTATACTAAACATACCTATATTAGGAGAGATAATTGGTGGAATTAACTGGTTTGTAATACTTTCCATAGTATTAGTTTTTGTTTCACATTATGTTATATATAAAACTCCATTAGGATTAAGAATTAGAGCTGTAGGAGAACATCCAAAAGCAGCAGACACATTAGGAATAAATGTATATAAAATGAGATATTTATGTGTAATCCTATCAGGCGTATTGGCAGGTCTTGGTGGAGCTGCATTGTCTCTTGGTATTACACCATTATTTAGAGATAATATGGTTGCAGGTAGAGGATTTATAGCTTTGGCAGCTATGATATTTGGTAACTGGAAGCCATTTGGATTATTAGGAGCATGTTTATTGTTTGCCTTTGGTGAATCATTCCAAATAGTAGCGCAAGGCTTCTCATGGTCATTGCCAACAGAGTTCTATTCATCAATACCGTATGTATTGACAATGCTTGCTTTAGCAGGATTTGTTGGAAAGACTCAAGGTCCAGCTGCTTCAGGACAGCCATATGAAAAAGGTTCAAGATAATATTTAAAACCACAGATTTTTCTGTGGTTTTTTTATAAGGAGAAAAAGAAGATTATATGAATTTAGACTTTTGGCATCTTTATAAAAAGCTAACATATTAGCTAGTTATAAAGATGTTTTTTATTTATATAAATTATAAAAACTACATTAGTTTATTAAATAAGAGTACTATGTATTTATAAGTTTAATAATTGATAAACCATTATTGGATAATAAAATACTGTATAAATATTTGCA
>NZ_JBSVQM010000009.1:0-152647 GCF_054863625.1 Clostridium sp. Marseille-QA1073
CCATTAAAGAAATTATTTTGATCAAAAATAATTTCCACCTTAATTGTGCATTTTGCATTGTGAACTGTGAATTAAGATACCATAGAGATATACATTAATTTTTAAGATAGTTTGTCTATGTATTGTAGTATATTATTTTATTTCAGGTATATTATAAAATTTACAATTTTCTTTTAAACATTCACTATTTATTTTACTGTAATTACAGTATGTATTTTTATTTTTTTCTAATTCTATATTTAAGTTTTCTTTAATAAAATCAATAGATGTTTCAATAGCTAAAAATGAGTCCCTTTTACAACATCTTGGTCCACCAAAGGAACTTATAGCCTCTAAGCTTTTTGATGTCATAAGATTACATAGTCCCCATTTTTCCTTTGATAGGGGTGTTGCTCCTAAAATTAAACTCATAAAAATACCAGTTCCTACAGCTGCACCACAACATCCATAAAATCCGCAAAATCCCCCTAAAACATTTTTAGATCTTTTTTCACACTCTTGAAGTAATCTTAACAGCTTTTCTCTTTCAGAAGTTTTATTTAAATAAGCTGTTAGTAATACTGATGGAACTAAGAAATGATGCTCTGGTCCATGCATTTTTACAGATGGATGTTTCATTAAATCCATTGCAATTTCTACGGGATTAATACTTGTACTTGATGCACAATAATTCTTAATTACTTCAAAAGCATCTAAACTATGACAGTTATCGCAAACATAATGCCCATGTTTACAACTAGCATTAGAGTGAATCTTTTTCTTACAATAATAGCATTCCATTTCTCTACTTTCATTTAAATATGTTAATTCTTCTCCACAAATCATGCAATTAAATTTTTTTCCCATAACACTTACCCCCTTACTAATTATTTTATCATAGTTAAGGGACGGTTCATTATTTTTATTAATATTTAAAATGCTTTATTCGAAGAATTCTTTTAATTATACAACTTGTAATGAACCGTCCCTTTCTTCCTTTAGTGGTATAAATATAAATTTTAATATATAATACCTGTATAGAAAAATAGATAAAACGTATGATAATAAGATACATAAAGGAGGCATTGTATGAAAAAATTTAAAGTACTCCTATATTTTTTATTAGGACTAAGTCTTTCGCTATTCATACTAACAACTTCTATTCATATAAAAAGCTTTGATATTAATTACTATATGAATTCTTTTAAAGAAAATAATATTGAAGCAGTTACAAATATGGATGAAGAAAATCTTCGTCATGTAGCTAAAGATTTAATTAAATATTTGAAAGATGATAGAGCAGAATTGGATACTACAGCAGTAATAAAAGGTGAGCTAAGGCCAGTTTATGGAGAACGTGAAATTTTACATATGATAGATGTAAAAGCCCTTTTTAAACTTAGTCAATGGATAAAAGTAATCTCTGCCATTGTAGCAATTGGAACTTTATTAATTTTATTTAAAATGAAAGCTTTAAATCCATTTTATCTTGGTAAGACACTGATGATTACTGTGGGTATAAATTTATCTTTATTATTAATTTTAGTACTTTTAATGCAAAGCAATTTTACTCAGTACTTTACTTATTTCCACGAAATCTTTTTTACCAATGACTTATGGCTATTGGATCCAAAAACAGAGGTTTTAATTCAAATGTTACCAGAAATCTTCTTCATTAAAGCTGCAATTGGTATTGGACTATATTATGGTGCAGCACTATTATTAATGATGATAATAGGTTTTCTTTTATATAAAGGAAAAAGAGAGAAATATATTATTTGATTTTTATGATGATTATTTGATAGTTGAATTTAAAGGATAAAGATATAAGTGTAAATAAAAATCCTAAAGAATCTTAATTCTCTAGGATTTTTATTATTTAAACACTATCATTCAAAAGTTTTTATAAGCTTAAATTTGTCCTTATTACATAAGTACAGTTTTTCCATATCATCAGTAAAAATATTTTCTACATTATTTTCATATGAAAAACTAACTCCAATTCCACAGTTTGAACTCAACTGTCTAGGTACAGGTAATGTTTCATTTGATATATTATTTTTTAATAGAAATCTATTAAATTTTATAGCTCCTGAATGAGTATAAAACGTAGCTATATACTTCATATTATTTTTTAGCAGTTAATAAGAAATCTTCTCCTACATTTTCAAGTGAAACATTATAACCTGCATTCTTCATAAATCTCTCTACATTTCCACAAGCTGTATTGTTATCTACTAATACGCTAGCTCCATCCTTATTTTCTTCTAATGCCCTTTTCGTCATTAATACTGGCTCAGGACAGGACATTCCTCTAGCATCAATTTTGACCAACACTTACATCTCCTTTCTTCTTTAAGCTAAAGCTTTTATCTATACTCAAATAAGAAATAGCTAGTAAAACTATCATAAATAGTATAGTTGCTATTTGACCATTTGCAGTAGGTCCTTTAGTACTTGAAGCAAGTTTAAAATTGTGACTAAAAGCTGCTCCAACAAGCATTCCTAATATTGTTATAACTGAATCAATATTCCCTTCTCCTGCTAATATGAGCTGCCTCATAGGACATCCCCCTAAAAGTACTGATCCCCATCCAGCTACTACCATGCCCATAAAGTTCCATAATCCATCAGTATGTGCTATTGGTTGATCTGCAAAACCAAGATTAAAATTTCCTAGCACTATATTTCCTATTAGTGCTGCAACAAATATAGCTATAAAGCCCCATATTAAATAAGAATCTTTAAATAAAACTAAATCTCTTATTCCTCCAACCATACAGATTCTTGTTCTTTGACATATTACACCTACTATTAAGCCTATAACTAGTGCTAATAATATTGGGGTATGCATAGAGCCTGGACCTTCTTTTGAAAATATTAAAAGTCCTGAATAAGTTACAACTAAAGCAAATAGTCCAATATTAATTATTGGGAATATAAATCCTTCTATTTTAGTTTGTTTGTAATTCCTTTTTAAGCTAAATCCTCTGTTTAAGAAGAATATTCCTATTAATATACCTACAGTAAATCCTGCTATTCCAAAAATAGCATTTAAGTCTCCACCAGCTAATCTTAAAACCATTCTAGTAGGGCAACCTAAAAATATTAATGCTCCTACCATTACCATAAACCCTAAGATAAACCTTATAAATGGTGAAGATCCTCCTCTAGAACTAAATTCTTTAGTAAAAAATGAAATTAAAAATGCCCCTAATATCATGCCCATTATTTCAGGTCTTGCATACTGTACAATATCAGTGTTATGTAATCCAAGTGCTCCGGCGGTATCCCTTATAAAGCAAGCAATACAAATTCCCATATTCTTTGGATTACCAAAATAAACTGATACAACTGCTAATAACCCAATGATAGCTCCTCCAAGGATTATACCTTTTTTCCCTTTCATAATTTACTCCTCCCCCTAATTTTGTTATTATTAATTATGACAATTCCTTAAGTAAAGTTTAACAAATAAGTATAAGTCAGTAAAATTATATTATTATATAGACATCTTTGTATCTATTTCTAATACTAATAACTATTAAGGAGGATTATATGAAAACATTCTATATGGATAATGCAGCCACTTCATTTCCTAAAGCTCCAGGAGTAGCTGAAAGCATGAGCAACTATATTTTAAATATAGGCTGTAATATAAATAGAGGAGTTTATTCTAAATCATTAGAAGCAGAAAACATAGCTTTTGAAACTAGAGAACTTCTATGTTCATTGTTTAATTTTGACAAACCTGAAAATGTTATATTTACTTCTAACATCACTACTAGTTTAAACATGCTTCTAAAAGGATTATTAAAAACTGGAGATCATGTTATAGTTTCATCCTTAGAGCACAATGCTGTTATGAGGCCACTTTCTTCTTTAGTTAATATCGGAGTAGAATTTTCTAAATGTCCTTGTGATAGTGATGGGAATCTTTACTTAGATAAATTAAGTTCTCTTATAAAAACAAATACTAAAGCTATAATTATGACTCATGCTTCTAATGTATGTGGAACAATTTTGCCATTAAAAAGTATAGGTAAAATTTGTAAAAAACATAACTTATTTTTTATAATTGATGGAGCTCAATCTGCTGGATTCTTAGATATAGATTTTTATGAGCTAAATGCCAGTGCAATAGCCTTTACTGGTCATAAAGGATTACTTGGACCTCAAGGAATTGGAGGTTTTTTGATAAGCTCTGAGCTGGCTCATAATGCTTCTCCTATAATTGAAGGTGGTACAGGTAGTCTTTCAGAAATAGAAACTCAACCTGAATATATGCCAGATAAATTTGAATCTGGAACACCAAACATTCCTGGAATATATGGTTTAAACACTTCTTTAAAATACATATTAAAAGAGGGTATATCTTCAATAAGAGAAAAGGAACTACAAGTTACTAGTGAATTTTTAAAAGAGATACATCACCTAAATAAAGTAAAAATTATAGGTATAGAAGATAATAAAAATAGAACTGCAGTGGTATCTTTAAATTTTTTAAACAGAGATAATGGTATAGTTTCTCATTATTTAAACAAAAACTATGGAATTTTCACCAGAAGTGGATTGCATTGTGCACCATCTGCCCATAAATCATTAGGAACTTTTCCTGATGGAACTGTAAGATTTAGTTTTTCACATTTCACAACTATGGAAGATATAGATTATTGTATTGATGCAATAAATAAAGTCATTAAAAATGTGGATGAATATTAATTTGTAGGAATCATAATTTATGTTAGGGTGATGATGATGCAAATGAAAAATATTCCCAATTTAATTACAATAATAAGAATATTAGGCACAATAGTTTTAGTGTTTATAAAACCATTTTCGAAAATATTTTTTATAATATATTTTATATGTGGTATCGGTGATGTTTTGGATGGAATTATTGCACGAAAGATGAATTTAGTAAGTAAAAAGGGGCAGGTTCTTGATAGTATTGCAGATTTTTTTATGTTTATAGTTTTTTTGTTCATATTTGTGCCTAATTTAAAATTTTCTTTATTGGGCATATACTGGGTAGTTATTATTGCAATTATTCGTTTTATATCGTTGGGAGTTGGTTTTATGCACTATAAACAACTCGCCTTCTTACACACTTATACAAATAAGTTAACAGGTATAGTTTTGTTTTGTTTCCCTTTTATATATGTTGTATTAGGATTATACACAACAACTATTTTAGTTTGTTTTATTGCAAGCATTTCGGCAGTGGAAGAATTAATTATTAATATTGTTTCTAAAAAATTATGTAGAGATATTAAGTCCATATTTTCATTATGAAAATGCACACAATTTACAAATTCCAATTTATTAAATAAAGAAAAGACATAGAATAAGTAATATTATTCTATGTCTTTTATTCATTTATTCTATAATGGTTTTTTTACTACATCTATAACTGAACCATCTCTATATTCTACTACTGCAACTACTTCATCAGATAGTTCTATTGCTTTAGGCTTTCCAGTCATTTTTTCCGCTACAGCCTTTAGTTCTTCTATGGTCATAACAGGAAGATTAGTATTTTTTAATTTCTCAATTAGATCTGTTCTTCTTGGATTAACAGCTATTCCTCTTTCTGTTACTATAACATCTATACTCTCTCCAGGAGTTGTTACTGTTGTAACGCTATCTTTTATAATTGGAAGTCTAGCTTTTGTAAGTTTAGTAACTATTATAGTTAATTTTGCTCCTGCAGCTGTATCACTATGTCCACCTGAACCTCCCATTATAACTCCATCTGAAGCTGTAGTTACGTTTGTATTAAAGTTTGTATCTATCTCTGTTGCACCTAATATAACTACATCTAAGTTATTTACAACAGCTCCTTTATTATCTGGATTTCCGTACATAGATGCTGACATTCTCATATGCTCATGAGTTGAGGAATAAGACTCAACAGCTTTTAAGTCAAAGCATTGAACATCAAATAGATTTTTAAACAATCCCTCTCTATACATATCTACTATGTATCCAGTTATACCACCAGATGCAAAGCTTCCTTTTATATCTTCTTTTTTCATAAATTCTCTAAGTTCTGCTGCAACAGCTAAAGATATTCCACCAGCTCCAGTTTGGAAGCTCATTCCGTCTTTAACAAGACCTGATGCTATCATTGTATCTAATGCCATTTTAGCTATTTTAAGCCCAACTGGATCTTTAGTTATTTGAGTTGTACCTGAAACTATTCCTGCTGGATCTCCTATAGAATCTACTTTTACTACATAGTCAACATAAATCTGACTTATTTCTATTGGACAGTTTGGATATGGTACTAAATTATCTGTAATTGCTACAACCTTATCTGCACCTTCTGCATCTGCTACTGCATATCCAAGTGCTCCACAAGCTGATTTTCCATATAATCCATTAATATTTCCATAGCTATCACAAGCAGGTGCAGCTACAAAAGCAACATCTATATGCAAATCTCCACTTTCAATTGCTCTTGCTCTTCCACCATGAGTATGCATAACTGCTGGATATTTTAATTTTCCTTCTGATATAGCCTTTGCTACTGGCCCTGATATATAGTTTGCAGCAATTCTTGTAACTACTCCACTTTCCATATATTTCACAAGTGGTGCATGTACTGGGAATATTGAGCTTGCTGCTACTCTTAAATCCTTAACTCCTCTTTTAGCAATAGCTTCTACTACTGTATTTAAAACATAATCACCATTTCTTAAATGGTGATGAAAAGATATTGTCATTCCATCTTTTATATTAACTTTATCTAAAACTTCTTCTATACTATTTACAAGCTTTTCATCCATTGGAGTTACAGATTTTATATTTACTGTAGCCTTTTTCTTTTCTCCAGCTTTTTCAAAGACACCTTCAAAAGGTACAACCTCACCATATCCTTCTATAAAGCTTGGAAGTTCACGTCCTAATACGTTCTTCATTTTATCACCTCAATATTTAACCTTTATTAAATAAGTCCTAAAACTTTTGCTAATTCTACTGTAGTTTTAGCTCTATTGATAATTGGAGCATCTACCATTTTTCCATCTAATGAGAATACTCCCTTACCTTCTTTTTCTGCTTCTTCCATAGCCTCTAAAACTCTTTCTGCATGTCTTATTTCTGCTGCAGTAGGTGCAAATACTGAATGAATTCCATCTATTTGTCTTGGATTTATAGATGCTTTACCTGTCATTCCAAGAGATTTAGCCTTGGTTGTATCTACTAATAAACCTTCACTATCATTGGTATCTGTAAATGGAGTATCTATAGCATCAACTCTCATTGCCCTACAAGCTATAGCAACTCTATTTCTTGCATAGAAGATCTCTTCTCCAGCTTTAGTTCTCTTAATACCCATATCTGAAGTATAATCTTCTCCTCCAAGTAAAACTCCCACAACTCTATCTGAAGCTTGGATTATTGTATAAACATTTTCTACGCCATAAGCAGATTCAACTATTGGTATTAATTTTATAGATTTAGCTTCAAAGCCTTCTTCATCTTCTATTTTGCTAAGCCTTTTATCTATTTCTTCTAGTTCCTCTTCTGTAGCTTTAGGCACCATTAACGCATCTGGCTTAACTCTTGCAATTACGTCTATATCTTCATTAGCATATTCTGTTGAAAGAGGGTTAATTCTTACCACAACTTCAACATTGCTATAATCTACATTTTTTATAGCTTCTCTAACAAGTATCCTTGCACTATCCTTTTCTGTAAGACTAACGGCGTCTTCTAAATCTAATATAACAGAATCAGCTCCAAGAATTCCTGCATTTTGAAGCATTCCTGGATTATTACCAGGCATAAAAAGCATAGTTCTTCTTAATTTTTTCATAGTATTCACCTCTATTACTGTGCTCTTTTAACAGCAGTTTCTACTCTAGCTTTTATAGTATAATCTAATGCTCCTTTATCTTGAGCCTTAACTATAGCTTTTTCTACACCTAAATTGCTTAGTGTGTCTAATATAGTTTTTCTTATTTCATCACCAAACTGTTTCATAACTATACTTTCAAGGTCTAATTCTATTCCACCTTCATCATTTGGCATAACCATTATATAAATGTCATTAGATTCTAGTGTTCCTGCTTTTGCAACTTTCTTGATTTTCATACTATCACCTCAAACTATTTAAATATGCCTCTTTACCTATTTCGTAAAGATTATTTCCTTCGCTATCAATAACAACCACTAATGGTAGGTCTTCTACTTCAAGTTTTCTTATAGCTTCTGCACCTAAATCCTCATAAGTTATAATTTCTGCAGATTTTACACATTTAGCCATAAGTGCTGCCGCACCACCAATAGCAGCAAAGTAAACGGCACCATTTTTAATCATTGAATCTATAACTTCTTGAGAACGTAAGCCTTTTCCTACCATTCCCCTTAAGCCCTTTTCTAAAAGCTGTGGAGTATATGCATCCATTCTATAGCTTGTAGTAGGACCTGCTGAACCTATTGCCATTCCTGGTTTTGCTGGTGTTGGTCCAACATAATATATAACACTATCCTTAACATTTATAGGTAATTCTTCACCTTTATCTATTAAATCAACCAATCTTTTATGTGCAGCATCCCTTGCTGTATATATAGTTCCAGAAAGTAAAACGCTATCACCTGCTTTTAGATCTTTAACTTTTTCTTCAGTTAGCGGCATAGTAACTCTTTTTTCCATTATAAATCCCCCTTAAATTAAAGCTCTACTTCAGCATGTCTTGTAGCATGACAATTTATATTAACTGCTACAGGAAGTCCTGCAATATGTGTTGGATAGCTTTCTATATTTACCGCAAGTGCAGTACTTCTTCCTCCAAAACCTTGTGGTCCTATTCCTAAATTATTGATTAATTCTAATAATTCTTTTTCAAGCTCTTCATAGAAAGGATTTGAATTTCTTATTTGTACTGGTCTTATTAATGCTTTTTTAGCTAAGTTTGCTGCTTTATCGAAAGTTCCCCCAATTCCTACTCCAACAATTATTGGCGGACATGGATTTGGTCCTGCTTCTTTAACAACTTTTAATACAAAATCTTTAACACCTTGTAATCCATCAGATGGCTTTAACATCTTTAATTGACTCATATTTTCTGAACCAAAGCCTTTTGGTGCTACAGTTATTTTAAGTTTATCACCTGGCACAACATTATAATATATTACTCCTGGAGTATTATCTTTTGTATTAACTCTATCTAGTGGATCTTTAACTACTGATTTTCTTAAAAATCCATCACCATAACCACGTCTTATACCTTCATTTATAGCTTCTTCTAGATTTCCACCTACTATATGAACATCTTGACCTAACTCTACAAATACACAAGCCATTCCAGTATCTTGACACATTGGCATGTCTTCATTTTCAGCAATTTGAGCATTTACTATTATTTTATCTAATATCCCTTGAGCTATAGCCCATTCTTCTTTATCTCTAGCATTAATTAAAGCATTTTTAACATCATTACCTAAATAATAATTAGCATCTATGCATAGCTTTCTAACTGCTTTAATTATCTCTGAAACATTTATTTCTTTCATAAAAATTCCTCCATGCTTAGTATTTTTTACTTAGGCATCTGAAAGAAAATAATAGATTAAAGATGTTAGTATATTTTTTATCAGACAAGGCGTTAGGTTCTGCTCATAGTGGAGCTATGGGCAGGTTCTCACGACGCAGTATGATGGAAAATAGGCTAATATACTGGTCTATTATTTTTTTGAAGATGCCTTATATATTTAATTATAGTGTAAAAGGCAGTTTGTATAAACCGCCTTTCACTTGTTACATAATTATTTATTTCTTCTATTAATTAATGCAATTACTCTGTTCATTTCATTGTTTACTATCATGTAACCTTCATCAACGCCCATACCTGGTTTTGCTAAACATTGATCTGCTCCACAAGCTATAGCAATGTTAGTACAGATTTCTGCTGATCTATTTGTTTCATTACATGTTCCACCACAATAAGCTCCTACACCTTTTTTCTTACAGTATAGTATAGCTTCAATAATATTATTTACTCCACCAAGATCTGGAGTTTTTATTTGAAGCATATGTCCTGATTTATTATCAGCGAAGAACTTAACATCATCAAAAGTATTGCACCATTCATCAGCAACAAGTTCAACATTTATTCCTCTGTTACCAAGCTCAGTTGTTAAATCTCTTAAAGCTTCCATTTGTCTTTCTCTGTGCTCAACATCCATAGGTCCTTCTATTCTTAATTTGAATGGTTTAGCAGCTTCTTCTAATGTAGCTAAATAATCAGCCATAGCTTTTATATCATAATCGAATGCTACTCCAATTGTTCCGTAAACATCAATGTGGAATATTGGACTATAGTCTTCGCTTGTTCTTAGTTTTAATACTCTTTCACTTAACCATTTAACATATGCATGTAATTTCTCACCCTTAGTTCCTAGCTTGTCCTCTACATTGTTGATTAATGCGTGAGGCATTACGTCTGCACCTTTTATTATCATTTTGTCAGCATTTGAGTATCTGTCGTCTCCTGATTGAGTAAATATTGGAATTCTCTTTATTTCTACTCCTGTGTTGTATTCTTCTTTTACAACTTCAGCCATAGTTACCTTTTTAGCTTTAGCAACTCCATCAAGTATTGCTTGAGTTACACCATATCTTATTGCAGTGTGTAATCTTTTTCCATCAATTGTCATATGATCAAACTCTTCAGCTAATGCTTTAAAGCTTTCAAGTTCTCTTCCAATTAGCTTTGGTGCTATTTCTTTTTCTATAACAGGTATAAAATCTTTAGCTAAAAATAGCGGATCTCTTCCACCAGCTCCTGAATATTGTACTGCAGCACAATCTCCTGAGGCTACTTGGCCATCTTCAAGGATTAACATTACAGATATAGATTCCCCTGCTTGTCTTACTGATGTAAATCCATCTGTTACAGGTTCTCCAACATATGTGAATCCGTCATGTCCCGCTCCTTTTTTTATTGCTCTTTGGTCGTCAAAATAGAATCCTGTTCTTCCTGCTGAACATACTACGTCAACAATTTTCATTTTAAAACACCTTGCCTTCTTAAATTTTGTTATTAGCTTTTTAAATTGTTTTTATAATTATTCAGGTCTTCCTACTAGTCTTCCTTTTCCAACTGCAAATATATCATCAACTGTCATTTGGAATCCAACTTCCCTACCTTCGAACTTTCCTCTTTCTTCTAATTTCTTCATGTTATAAGCTTTTAGTTCTTCAGTAAATGGAACATTACCAAATTTCAAGTATCTTACTGCACCATTATTATCTCTTGCAGGCATCATTTTACCAGCATTGTACTTGCTTGGTGCAAAAGGAATATCAATTACTCCCATTTCAATTCCTTTAACAGTTCCTATTGCTAAGTCACCATTTCCAACTTCATATAATTTATCTATCATGCATTTAGTCTCTGCTTTTATAATTTCTATTTCAGTTTTTAATTCCTCACACATCGGTAATCTTTGACCTCTTAATAAGTTAAGAGTCATTTTAGTAGCTCTTATACCTTGAGCATTAGCTTCTTTTGTTGGTATACCTATAGCTTCATGAGTTGTTTTAACTATAACTTTTGTAGCTCCTGCTAATGCTGCTGCTGCTGACCCAGTAGAAATAACTCCATAAGCTTTAGCTTCATCAGCTGGGAATCCACCCATCCATTGATGGAATACTGTAGTTAAATATACATCATTGTATCCATTAGCTTTTAAATATTCATTACATTGTTCTTCTAATGCTCTTATAGCTGCAACGTCTTGTACTAAATTTCCACATTGTCCATATCCAACTGTTATATTTTTAACGCCTTGCTCTGCTGCAAGTAATGCTTCTATTATAGCTACCGCATTTGAAGTGCTTGGTGGAACTAATGTACCAGTTAATGGTCCGTATGGTTCTCTGTTTATAGATACACCATGCTCTTCATAATATCCAACTAATCTATCACAATACTGCCAATCTAGTATTGTTTTCTCTAATGTAACGTTTTTAGCATATGGTATGTTATAAGAAATACCACCGCCCTCATTTGAAGTCCATCCTGATGCATGTGTAATTTCAGCAAGTAATCTTCCATCTGGAGTACCATGTCTTGATTCTATTGGCAAGTTAACAGATTCAAAAACTTCTCTACAGCCTTTAAGTCCATGGTTAACTCCTGGGAAACCATTTAATAAAGATCTGCCCTCTTTTATACTTTCTTTAATACCAATTTCACATTCTTCATATCTATTTTGTCTTGTATAGCTATCTATTGTAGAAGGTAAAAGGTCTGCTCCACCTTCATTTTGAAGAAAGTTTAATAGTTCTATATGCTTATCTATTAATGCAACTCCCGCTCTAGGTTGCGCTAATGTTGTACCCTCTTCTTTTGCTTTTATAAGCTTTTTAGCAAAGTTTTTATGGTCTGGAATTCTTTTATTATATTCAATTGCTTCTTGTAAATCTATTTCCTTACCTGTTGGCCATTGACCTAAGACTTCTTCTCTTACCTTAAAAAACTCTTCTTCAGTCCATTTTTTATTTTTTAATTCCACTTTAAATTACCTCCTGATAATTACACTCTGACTAAATATTTTTTCATGATTCTAACAGCTTTATCTGGATAATCTTGAGCTAATAATCCCATAGCTGATAATATATATGTTTTATCTAATAAATATTTTGGATTTTGTGGTCTTAGTGAAACTGGATTTTCACTACTAAAAGTACCTGCACTTAAGATTTCTCCTGGATTCCTACTATGGACCAATACTCCTCCAGTTCCTATCATATACTTAACTTCCATTAAATCTTTTCCTGTTTGATTATAAACTACACCCATAGGAGTATATATATTTTCTATCACTCCTGAATGTCTTTCCATCGATAGTTCTGTTGCAACTTTTGCCATAGCTTCATCAAATTTTATCTCATCCTCACTTTGAGGGACCATCTTTATATTTTTATTTCTGTATGTACAGCATTCTTCTATATTAATTTCTCTTTTATCATCTTTTAAATATTTTCTAAGTTTTCTACTTCCTGCTGCTTCCCATAGAGAAATTGCGGAGTATCTCATTCCAAGGTCACCCTCTACTGTTCTTTTAGCAAAAGGTTCCTCAAGTCCTCTCATATTTACTCCTGCTTTTGTAGGCTCACCATCTGCAATAGAATGTATATCTGTAGTGGCGCCACCAATATCAACAATTATTAAATCGCCAATACCTTCTTCTTCATCACTGCCTTCTCCTAAAACTCTTGCTGCTTTAAGTACAGCTGCTGGTGTTGGCATCAATATACCATTTACAAAACTCTCAGCATTTGAAAGGCCTTTTGCATCTGTTATTTTCTCCATGAAAACTTTTCTTATTTCTTCACGAGCTGGCTCAACATTTAATGAATTTAGTTGTGGCATAACATTTTCTGTTATGCTAAAATATAAATTTGCTTCTGTAAACATTCTTTTTATTTCATCATTAGCACTTTTATTACCAGCTACTACTATAGGAACATCTAGTTTAGAATTAACTATCATTTCTGCATTATGCAAAATACATTGCTTATTTCCACCATTTGTTCCTCCAGCAAGTAATATTATATCTACATCTGAATTCTCAATTTCAGTAATTTCATCTTCTGTTAACTCATAACTGTAAACTTTTAGCACTCTCGCTCCTGCACCCAATGCAGCCCTTTTAGCTGCTTCTGCTGTAAGTTCAGGCACAAGTCCAATAGCAACCATCTTTAATCCACCAGCTGCTGATGAACAAGCTAATTTTTTTACAAAGTTTACATCTTTTCCTTCTAATAGCTTTTGAATCTTTTCGTAAGACTTATTAAAGCCTATCATTATATCGTCTTCTATTGTTGTAATATCTTTTGCTGTAGCTAATATTTCTTCATTTTCAATATCTACAGCTGTCAATTTCGTATAGGTGCTTCCAAAGTCTAAAAGCAAATATGCATCCACTTAAATCACTCCACTTTTGTTATAGTAAACCTAAGTCTTCTTTTAAATCATGAATTGTTGTTTCAAGAGTAGTTCCTGGTGGGTAAACTCTATCGAATCCCATTGATTTAAATCTAGCTTGTACATCTTCCCAGTTCTGCTTTCCTACAACTATATTTCCACCTACATAAAGTAATATTCCTTTAAGGCCTGCTTCATCACATTTTTCTCTTAATCCTCTGCAGTCGATTTCACCATGTCCATATAATGAAGATACTACTATTGCATCAGCATTTGTTTCTACTGCTGCATTTATAAAGTCTTCTTGTGGTGATAAAACTCCTATGTTTTCTACATTAAATCCTGCTTCTGTTAAAGCATAATCTAATATTTTGTTACCAACTGCATGACAATCTGCTCCTATAACTCCAAGAACCAAAGTCTTCTTTTCCATTTTTAAAAGCCTCCTAAAAATTAATTGTGATTTTGCTTATATTTTATTTCTATAATTTTAGATTTAAGCGCCTTTACAGAGCCACTATCTAAACTATAGGAAAACTCAATTATTTCTTTATTCTGTAAGTTTAGCCTAGAAACATCCTTATATCTACCAGGTGTAACTATAAGCACATCAAACTCTTCAATTATTTGCTTTACCCTTTCTTCATCTAGGTCATTGAAATAATCTACTTTCAAATCTCCTAGTCCTGCACCTTCTAATGCGGATTTCATTTTAAATATAAATTCTTCAGATAAGCATATAAAACCAAACTTACTGTCTGCTGGGTGCCTAGCTATTTTAACAATAGATTCTAAATTCGGGTTAATGGCAACCCCTAGTACTTCCTTATCCATATGTTTAATAGAATTCTTAACTTCATTAACATGATTGAAAGTTGCTATTATTACTTGACATTGTTCAATAACGCTAGCAGTTTCTTCTGTCATTTCCTCTAGATCTCCAACTGTTAATGGCACCACATTCATATTACTATTTTTTGTAAGCTGTCTACTAAACATTCTAGCTTGTTCAATATTACACTCTACAAAGATTGCAGTTATTCTTTCCATTAATTCTTTTTTCTCTTTTACTCTTTGAACTACTATTTCTAAAAAATCTTCTGCTTCCACACCAATTTCTAAGGCTTCTTCAAGTGCCAAGTCTACAAATTTAACAATTTTATTTTTTACCTCTTGGTCCTTCCACGATATAGCCTCTTCGGCAACAAAGGTGCCTTTTCCTTGAATGGATCTTAATACTCCACTGCTTTCAAGTTGATTATAAGCTGTACTTATTGTATTTCTACTTACATTTAGCTCTTGAGAAAGCTCTCTTTCTGTTGGCATTTTACTTCCAACCTTGAGAGTACCTTCTTTAATCAAGTCCATAATTTGCTTCTTAACTTGAATATACAGCGGTATTCCACACTTTTTATCTACCACAATATTCATAAAATACCTCCCAAAGTTGTTAATGGATTAATGGACTAATCCATTCCACAGTTATAATATCATATGGACCTATTTAATTCAACGTCAATTTTATAAAAATTAAGAAAAAAGTCAACCTTCAAAATGAAGATAGACTTTTTTCTTGCTTTTTTCTGATTATTCACTTTAGTATGATATAAGTGCGCTTTATTAAATTGTAGCTTTATTAAATTTTATAGCATAAATCAATAGTTTTTTCATTTTTTGTTATTTCAATTAAAATTCATATTAACAAATGGACTTTTTTATAACTTTTCTTTAGGCCATTTGGACTCAATTGGACTTTTCAAAATATTCTCTTATTGATTTACAAAGTGACTCTGCAATTTTTTTTTGATAACTTTCATCCTTTAAAAGTTCTAAATCCTGCTTATTAGATAAAAACCCACATTCAACTAAAATACCTGGCATAGTATCATTACATCTTAGTACCTTATAAGCATCCTTAGATGGTTTTGCCAATCTAGTATTATTCTCATCTAAATCCATTCTTAAATTGTTTTGCATTATTTTAGCAATAACTTCACTTTCAGGATTATTAGAATACCATACTTGTGCTCCCTTACAACTAGGTTGTTGAAACTTATTTAAATGTATACTTACAAACATGTTACAGTCTGTTTCCTTTTTAAGCTCACATCTTTTGTTTAAATCTTCTCTTTTTTTCTCTTTAACAGTACCACTATCACTATATAATCCTACATCTTCATCTCTAGTTAATATAGCCTTATATCCTGATTCCATAAGTAATTTTTGTAAATGCAATGATATGTTTAAATTAATATGTTTTTCTACAGTACCATCACTAGCACTTGCTCCTCCATCCATTCCTCCATGACCGGGGTCTATTAATATAACTTTAGTCCCCATCATCTTATTGACTTCCATACTTGTTGTAGTCTTAGCTGATTTTATATTTATAGCTAACATTCCTACTAATGAAATCGATATAACTAACAATGATACAATTAAATTCTTATTTTTATATCCCATAAAACCACCTTTAATATATTATTCTGTAATTATATTTATTCAGCTAGTTCATACTTTATTATTACATTCTTATAATATAAAAATAAGTTTTTATTTATAACTAAAATTTAGCAATGAAATTAAAAATAACTAGTCAGTATACCCATTCATTTTTGAGCATACTGACTAGTTTATTTTATATACACTAATTTAATTTATATGGTGTTTCTGAAACTATTTCAGCTACATTTACAGCATGATCACCTATTCTTTCAAAATTACTTATAACATCTAAGAATATAGCACCTACTGTAGCATTACATATACCTGTGTTAAGTCTTCTAATGTGTGAAGCTCTTAACTCTTTTTCTAATCCATCTATTCTCTCTTCTACTCCTCTTACTGTACGAGCTTTTTCTTTATTATAATGTTTAAAACAATCTATGCTCATTTCTAATGCACTTACTGTGTAATTGAACATTGATAAAAGTTCTTTACTTGCCTCTTCTGAAAACACTATATGTTTTGCCATTTTTTCACTAGCTAAATCAGCAATATTTTCAGCATGATCTCCTATACGCTCAATGTCATTTACCACATGAAACATTGCTGCTACAATATTCTTCTGTTCTTCACCAATTTCTGTATTTGAAAGTTTAACTAAAAATCTAGTTATATCATCTTCTAATATATTTATCAATTTTTCATTTTCATAAACCTTATTAAGAGATTCTTCATTATTATTATTAAAAGCATCCATAGCTAATTCTAAATTGTCTTTTGCCTTATTTGCCATTCTTACTAATTCATTTGTAGTTTGTCCTAAGGCAATAACTGGAGTTTCTAGTAATCTTTCATCTATGTATTGTACTCCCATTGCTTCTTTTTCATCTTCTCCTGGGATTATTCTGTTTACTATATATACTAATAATTTAATACATGGCATTAATATTAAAGTATTAATTATATTAAATATACTATGTGCGTTTGCTATTTGTCTTTTAACAGCTTCTGCTCCCATACCTGGTGTTATACCTTGAACTATGCCAGTTAAATGACCAATTAATGGTATGAATATTAATGTTCCTATAACGTTAAATAATAAATGAATTAGTGCTGCTTTCTTAGCTGTTTTAGACGTTCCTATACTTGAAATTAGTGCTGTAACACAAGTTCCTATATTATTACCAAATAGTATAGGTACTGCAACATTAAGTGGTAATGCACCAGTTGATGCTAGTGCAACTAATATTCCAGTTGATGCAGAAGAGCTCTGTATTACTGCTGTCATCACTACTCCTAATAAAATTCCTAGTATTGTCTTACCTTGAAGTTTTATTATTAACTCAGAAAAAAATGATGAATTTGCTAGTGGTGACATTGAGTTCTTCATCAATTCTAGTCCTAAAAATAATATACCAAATCCTAATATAATATTACCAATTTGTTTAGTATTTTTTCTTTTAGTAAATAACACTATCATTGCACCTATTGCTAAAAATGCTGGAGCAAGTGCATCAAATTGAAAACTTATAAGTTGGGCAGTAATTGTTGTACCTATGTTTGCACCCATTATAACTGCAGTTGCTTGATATAAATTCATAAGTCCTGCATTAACAAATCCTACAATCATAACTGTAGTAGCACTACTACTTTGTATAATTGCTGTAACTATTGCTCCTGTTAATACTCCTTTTACTGGGTTTGATGTTATCCTATCAAATATTCCTTTTAACTTATCTCCGGCAGCATTCTCAAGTCCATCACCCATCATTTTCATTCCATAAAGAAATAAACCAAGTCCTCCAAATAAATTAATCACTGTAATAAATACTTCCATACATTACCTCCAAAAAAATTTGCTCAGTAAAATTCCATTTAAATGATACAATATATATTCAATACTGTTAATATGTAATTTGCAAATTTAACATAAACATAACATAACTTTTATCTTTCATGAAATTTTAAAATATAATTAAATATGTAGATAATCCATTGTATTAATAATAAATTTCACTAATTATATAATTCATTCTATCCACTACTAGGAGATTTACACAAAAAAATGCATATACTCAATTGAGTATATGCATCTCCCATATGTATTCCAAAGATCAACACTTGAATAACTTTGGTATAAATACATAAATAAATCCGAAATATTATCTTTTTGAGAACTGAGAAGCTCTTCTTGCTTTTTTAAGACCGTATTTCTTTCTTTCTTTCATTCTTGGGTCTCTTGTTAAGAAACCAGCTTTCTTTAATTCTGGTCTTAAATTTTCGTCAGCTTTTAATAGTGCTCTTGATATTCCGTGTCTTATAGCACCAGCTTGACCTGTATATCCACCACCGTGTACGTTAACTAAAACATCAAATTTTTCTTTTGTTCCTGTTAATGCTAATGGTTGATTAACTATAAATCTTAATGTTTCTAATCCAAAATAATTTTCTGCATCTCTTTTATTTATGATAACTTTACCTTCTCCTGGTACAAGTCTAACTCTAGCAACTGATTTCTTTCTTCTTCCTGTTCCAAAATATTGAACTTTTGCCATTTTTCTTCCTCCCTCCAACTACTAGCTTATTTGTATCTTAACTCTAATACTTCTGGGTTTTGAGCGTGATTCTTATGCTCTGGTCCTCTGTATACAGTTAATTTTTTAAGCATTTTTCTTCCTAATACTCCATTTGGAAGCATTCTTCTTACAGCTTCTTCAAATACAAACTCTGGCTTTTTAGCTAAAGCTTCTCTGTATGGAGTTTCTTTTAATCCACCTGGATATAATGAGTGATGTCTTAACATTTTTTGATCTAATTTTTTTCCAGTTAAAACTATTTTATCCGCATTTACAACTATCACATAGTCTCCAGTATCAACATGTGGTGTAAATTGTGGTTTATTTTTTCCTCTTAATATAGAAGCTATTTGGCTGGCAGCTCTTCCTAATGGCATTCCTGCAACATCAACTACATACCATTTTTTTTGAACTTCATTTGGTTTTGCTAAGTATGATTTCATTTCTTTTCCCTCCCTGAATTTTTAACAGTCCGAATTCTATGCTAAAGATCCGGGGCTAGTGGATCTTATACACAATTTTACTATACAAACATAGATATTATAATACAATTTGCCACGCGTGTCAATTATTTAAAATATTATTACATAATAAAAATATAGATTTTTATGTTAAAATATAACTAATTAATAATAGACTTCTTCTAGGCATAAACCTTGTGGTGGTGCAGTTTTTCCTGCTTTTGATCTGTCTTTAGAATTTATAATATCTATAATAGTTTCTGGCTTTATTTTATTAGTACCTACATCAACTAATGTACCTACTATTATTCTTACCATATTATACAAAAATCCATCTGCTGAAGCATATATTTTTATATAATTTCCTAGTTTTTCCACTTTAAGCTCTGTTATATTTCTAATAGATGTTTTCACAGAACTTCCACTATTTTTAAAAGCTGAAAAATCATGAGTACCTATAAAATATTTAGTAGCTTCCTGCATTTTTTCTATATCTAGATTATATTTACATTGATATGTAAAATTTCTATCAATAGTTGCTTTAACAGCTCTCTCAAGTATAGTATAGCTATACTTTTTACCTATACAATCATATCTTGCATGAAAGCTTAGCGGTACTTCTGAAGATTCCAATATGGCTATATCACAAGGAAGCTTTACATTTAAAGCCTCTTTAAACTTATCACTTGGTATAGTACTATTAGTGTTAAAATTACATACATATTTTCTTGCATGGACCTTACTGTCTGTCCTGCTGCAACCTATAATTTCAATTTTTTCCTTAGTCAATTCACTAAGGATTTCTTCTAAAGTACCTTGTACCGTAATATTATTATTTTGTTTTTGCCATCCAGAATAATTGCTACCATCATACTCTACTATCAATTTTACATTTCTCATAATCTAACACCTTTATAAATAAATTCTAAGTAATAAAATTAATGATGTAAATACACCAAATCCTATAAATGCTACAGTATCTTTATTAGTTAGCTTTAATACCTTCATTCTAGTTCTTCCTTCGCCACCTCTATAACATCTTGCTTCCATTGCCATAGCTAATTCTTCTGCCCTTCTAAAAGAACTTATAAATAGTGGAACTAACAACGGAATTAGATTTTTTGCTCGACTTAATAGATTACCACTTTCAAAATCCGCACCTCTAGCCATTTGTGCCTTCATAATTTTATCTGTCTCATCCATAAGCGTAGGTATAAATCTAAGTGCTATTGTCATCATCATAGCTAACTCATGGGCAGGAACCCCTATTTTTCTAAAAGGATTAAGTAACTTTTCTATACCGTCAGTAAGCTCTATTGGTGAAGTAGTTAAAGTTAATAAAGATGTGCCTGCAATCAAGAAGGTCAATCTCAATATCATAAATATAGCTAATATAATACCTTCTTTATATATCTTTATAAACCCCCACTCCCATAACAAAACTTCTCCTCTAGTAAAGAATAAATTGAATACTGCTGTAATTAACATCAATATAAATATTGGCTTTAACCCTTTATAAATATATCTAAAAGGAACTTTAGATATATTTATAATCAACATTAAAAATAGAAATACCACTAAATACCCCATAAAGTTATTGACTAAAAATAAATCTATTATAAAGAATAGTGATATTAATATTTTAACTCTAGGATCAAGCTTATGTATAAAAGAGTCACCAGGAACATACTGTCCTATTGTAATATCTTTAATCATATTAACTCCTCCAATGGGTAAAAGAAAATTACACTTTTACACAATATATTATGAACTCTTTAGAACCCTTAGTATTTCAGTAGTAGCTTGTTTTAAGGTAAATATGTCTTCTGATATATCAAAGCCTTTTTTCCTAAGTTCTCTGATTAAATAGGTAACTTGTGGTACTGCAAGGCCAACTCTCTCTAAAGTTTCCACTTCTTTGAATATTGAATTTGGAGGGCCATCTAAAATACATTTTCCACCTTCCATAACTAATATTCTATTTGCTACTTTTGCTACATCTTCCATACTATGAGAAACTAAAATTATAGTCATATTATATTCTTTATGTAATAATTCTATCTTACCAAGTATCTCATCTCGTCCCTTTGGATCTAACCCAGCGGTAGGCTCATCTAATATAAGAACCTTCGGTTCCATAGCTACAACTCCTGCTATAGCTACTCTTCTTTTTTGACCTCCACTTAACTCAAAAGGTGATTTATCTTTATAAGTTTCATAGTCTAATCCAACTATATTCATTGCTCTTTTTACTCTAGAAGTAATTTCTTCTTCATTTAAGCCTAAATTACGAGGTCCAAAAGCAATATCTTTTTCTATAGTTTCTTCAAACAATTGATACTCAGCATATTGAAACACTAATCCTACTCTTTTTCTTATATCACTAAGCTTTACTCCATGCGCAGTAATATCTACATCATCTACTACTATCTTTCCTGAAGAAGGCTTTAATAATCCATTAATATGTTGGATTAAAGTTGATTTTCCTGAACCTGTATGACCTATTAGAGCGACAAACTCACCATCTTTTATCTCAACAGACACATTATCTAATGCTGTTTTCTCAAAAGGTGACTTTGGCATATATATATGAGTTAAATTTTCTATTTTAATTGACATAATGCATTCACCATCTCATCTATAGTTAATATATCTTCACTTATATCAATACCATTTTTCTTAAGCTCGTAAGAAAGTTCTGTCATTTGAGGTACATCCAAACCAAGTTTTTTCATTGTCTCTACCTCTTTAAATACCTCTTTAGGAGTTCCTTCAATAACAATTTTTCCAGAATCCATAACATATATTTTGTCTGCTTCTACTGCTTCTTCCATATAGTGTGTTATAAGTACTATAGTTATCCCATATTCTTTATTTAAATCTCTAACGGTCTTTATAACTTCTTTTCTACCAGAAGGATCTAACATTGCTGTAGGTTCATCAAGAACTATACATTCTGGCATCATCGCCAAAATACCTGCTATAGCCACTCTTTGTTTTTGTCCTCCAGATAGTAGATGTGGTCCATGTTTTTTATACTCATACATATTAACTCTTTTTAAAGAATCATCAACTCTTCTTCTTATTTCTTCAGGTTCAACTCCTAAATTTTCTGGTCCAAAAGCTACATCTTCCTCCACTATAGTTGCAACTATTTGATTGTCTGGATTTTGGAATACCATACCTGCTTTGTTCCTTATATTCCACACATTTTCTTCTACTGTCGTATCCAATCCACCTACATATAATTTACCTTCTGTAGGTATAAGCAATGCATTTATATGCTTAGCAAAAGTGGATTTTCCTGAACCATTATGACCTAAAATAACAACAAAGTCTCCTTTATTAATATCGATATTAACAGAATTAATAGCTATTTTTCCATCATCATTTCCATTATTATCATATTTAAAGACTAAATTTTCACTGTGTATTTCGATTTTTTCATCATTAATTTTATCTAAAGCTTGAGGGTTATCTGCCGCGAAATTTTTATTACTTTCCATTTCTTATCCCTCCATATAATATCAAAAATACTCAATATCTATAATAAAATGGGGACTAAGCTAGGCATACTTAATCCCCTGGAATATATTATACTAATTCTAATATAACAACTTCTGCTCCGTCGCCTCTTCTTGGACCTACTTTCATTATTCTAGTATATCCACCATTTCTTTCAGCATACTTTGGAGCTACATTATCAAATAAATTTTTAACAACTTCTTCTTCAGTCACAAATGCAAGAACTTGTCTTCTAGCATGTAAGTCTCCTCTTTTAGCAAGAGTGATCATTTTTTCAGCTAGTCTCTTAGTTTCTTTAGCTCTAGTTTCAGTAGTTTCAATCTTTCCGTACTTTAAGAAACTAGTCACAAGATTTCTAAGCATTGCCATTCTTTGATCAGTTGGACGTCCTAACTTACGTTGTTGTGCCATGTCTATACCTCCTTACTCTTCACTTGGTTTAAATGATAAATCCAAGGCTTCAAGTTTTTGTTCAACTTCTTCGAGAGATTTCTTTCCTAAGTTTCTAACTTTCATCATGTCATCCATAGATCTCTCTGTTAATTCTTGAACAGTATTTATACCTGCTCTTTTTAAGCAGTTGAAGCTTCTAACAGATAAATCAAGCTCTTCTATTGTCATTTCTAATACTTTTTCTTTTTTATCTTCTTCTTTTTCAACCATTATTTCAACATTATCCGCATGATCCGTTAATGTCATAAATAGCTTAAAGTGCTCGATAAGAATTTTAGCTGATAATCCTATTGCTTCATCAGGTCTAATTGTTCCATTAGTCCAAATTTCAATAGTTAACTTATCATAATCAGTAATTTGGCCTACTCTTGTGTTTTCAACTGTATAGTTAACTCTCTTAACAGGAGTATATATTGAGTCTACAGGTATAGTAGCTATAGGTTTGTCTTCAGTTTTGTTCTTATTTTGAGAAACATAACCTCTTCCCTTGCTAACATTGATCTCCATAAATAACTTAGCATTTTCATCTAAAGTAGCAATATGAATATCTTTGTTAATAACTTCTACATCTCCATCAGTTCTAATATCAGCGCCTGTTACCTCACCTGGTCCCTCAGCGTCAATATATATTGTTCTAGAACCTTCCCCTGTCATTTTTAAAGCTAATCCTTTTATGTTTAGAATTAACTCTGACACATCTTCTTTTACTCCATTTATTGTTGAAAATTCGTGAAGTACACCTTCTATTTTGATTGAATTTGCAGCAACTCCAGGTAATGAAGAAAGAAGAATTCTTCTTAAAGCATTACCTAAAGTTATTCCATAACCTCTTTCTAATGGTTCAATGACAAACTTTCCATATGTACCATTTTCAGCGGTTTCTACACATTCTATTTTTGGCTTTTCTATTTCTAACATATATAACCCTCCTTCTTTATTAAATGGGTGTTCTATTTTGAGGGCAACTGATTTAAATTATTGACTATTTGCTGTATAACTCAACGATTAATGTTTCGTTAACAGGAACATCTATATCTTCTCTAGCTGGTAAAGATACAACCTTTCCTTCGAAAGCAGCTTGGTTAGCCTCTAACCAGTTAGGTAAAGTTTTTGGATTCTCATTGAACACTTTGAATTTCTCAGTAGCTTTGCTTCTTTCAGATACTGATATTACATCGTTTAATGAAACACTATATGATGGAATGTCAACTTTCTTTCCATTTACTAAAAAGTGTCCATGATTAACTAATTGTCTAGCTTCAGCTCTTGAATTTCCGTATCCTAATCTATATACTACATTATCAAGTCTTAACTCAAGTAATCTTAATAGGTTTTCACCTGTTATACCTCTTTGTTTTTCAGCTTTATCATAATATAGTCTAAATTGTTTTTCAAGAACTCCATATAATCTTTTAGCTTTTTGTTTTTCTCTTAATTGTAATCCGTAGTTTGACATTTTTTTTCTACTTTGTCCGTGCTGTCCTGGTGCATAGCTTCTTCTAGCGAAAGCACATTTCTCTGTGAAGCATCTGTCACCTTTAAGGTTAAGTTTTAAACCTTCTCTTCTGCAAATTTTGCAAGTAGCGCCAGTATATCTTGCCATTAATTACACCTCCTGTTTACTAAACTCTTCTTCTTTTTGGTGGTCTACATCCGTTATGTGGAATTGGAGTTACGTCTTTTATTAAAGTAACCTCTAATCCAGCAGCTTGTAGAGATCTTATAGCTGCCTCTCTTCCTGCTCCTGGTCCTTTTACGTAAACTTCAACACTTTTTAATCCATGTTCCATTGCTGCTTTAGCTGCAGTTTCAGCTGCCATTTGAGCTGCGAATGGTGTGCTCTTTCTTGATCCTCTAAATCCTAATCCACCTGCACTAGCCCATGACAATGCGTTTCCAGCTGCATCAGTAAGTGTAACGATGGAATTGTTGAAAGTAGATTTAATATGTGCTGCACCATGCTCAACATTTTTTCTTTCTTTTCTTCTTCTACTTCTTTTAACTTTTTGAGCCATTATATTCCCTCCTTACTATTTCTTCTTGCCTGCTATTGTCTTCTTAGGACCTTTTCTTGTTCTAGCGTTTGTTTTTGTCTTTTGTCCTCTTACTGGAAGTCCTCTTCTATGTCTTATTCCTCTATAAGATCCGATTTCCATTAATCTTTTTATATCAAGAGCAACTGTTCTTCTTAAGTCACCTTCAACTAATACATTCTTATTTATATACTCTCTTAAAGCATTAACTTCTTCTTCAGTTAAATCTTTAACTCTTGTGTCTGGATTAACTGATGTAGCTTTAAGTATCTCGTGTGATTTTGGTAATCCTATACCAAATATATAAGTTAGACCTATCTCAACTCTTTTTTCTCTTGGTAGGTCAACACCTGCTATTCTTGCCATCTACAATTTGCACCTCCTAAGTACATTAAATACTCTAACTAGCTATTTACTAGCCTTGTTTTTGTTTATGTTTAGGATTTTCACAGATAACCATTACTCTTCCTTTTCTTTTTATAATTTTACATTTTTCACATATAGGTTTAACTGATGGTCTTACTTTCATAGCTAACCCTCCTTATTACTTATCTCTCCAAGTTATTCTCCCACGTGTCAAATCATATGGAGAAAGCTCTACTGTAACCTTATCGCCTGGTAATATCCTAATAAAGTTCATTCTTAACTTTCCTGATATATGTGCTAATATTTTATGCCCACTCTCAAGTTCAACTTGAAACATTGCATTTGGTAGTGCTTCTAAAACCACACCTTGCATTTCAATTATATCATCTTTTGACATAAGGTAATCAAACCTCCTCAACCTGCAAAAACTTTCTTATCTTAGAATTGCTAATCTTCTTACCTTGTAAGATTAGTTCTCTGATCTCATCTGCTATTATATCCGTAAAAATTAAATGTTTAATTTTCTTTTTCTTAGGTTTCTCAATCTTTCTTAAGTCTCCATCTGAAATATAGACATAATCAGCATTTAGTATACCTACTATTATAAAGTATCTATTACGATCTCTTCCTGATTTAGAATGTACCACCTTACCTAAAAGGTTATTATCATCCAATCCATTCACCTCATTAGCTTAAAGTTAATATTTCAGGACCACTGTTTAATATAGCTACAGTGTTTTCGTAGTGTGCGGATAAGCTTCCGTCACTTGTAACAACCGTCCATCCATTAGGTTTTACCTTAACATTAAACTTACCAATGTTTATCATAGGTTCGATTGCAAGAACCATTCCATGAGATAACTTTGGTCCTCTACCAGCAATGCCGTAATTAGGAACCTGAGGATCTTCATGCATGGACTTACCAATACCGTGTCCTACAAAATCCCTAACCACAGAATATCCAAAGCTTTCAGCATAGATTTGAATTGCTGCTGATATATCTGTAAGCCTATTATCTACCTTTGCCTTTTCAACACCCTTGAAAAAACATTCTTTAGTAACCCTAATAAGCTCTTCAGCTTCTTTAGATATTTTACCTACTGGAAAAGTTCTAGCTGCATCACCATGAAACCCATTTAGAACTGCTCCACAATCTACACTTATGATATCTCCTTCTTGTAAAACCCTGTTATCAGGGATTCCATGAATAACTTCATCATTCACTGATGCACATATGGAAGCCGGAAATCCACCGTATCCTTTAAAAGATGGTTTTGCACCCTGTTCTAATATGAACTCTTCCGCCAATTTATTGATTTCTGCAGTTGTTATTCCAGGCTTTATTACCGCCTCTATGGTTGCAAGTGTATCAGCAACTACTTTACCTGCATTTCTCATATATTCAATTTCCATATCACTTTTAATTATTATCACTATTTATCGCTCCTAAGATACCACAAATATTCTTAAAAACATCATTAATAGCTTGGGTTCCATCAACTTCGGATAGAAGGCCTTGTTCCTTATAGTAATCTATAAGCGGTTGTGTTTGAGCATCATATATTTCAAGACGTTCATTTACTGTTTCTTTACAGTCATCGTCTCTTTGTATTACAACGCTACCACAAATGTCACATTTGCCTTCTACTTTAGTAGGATTAAACTTAACATGATAGCTTGCTCCACAGCTTAAACAAACTCTTCTGCCCGTCATTCTATCAATTATATACTCTTTTGGAACCATTATTAATAGAGCTGTATCAAGTTTCTCTCCTTTTTCTTCTAAAAAGTTTTTTAGGGCTTCTGCTTGATTCACAGTTCTTGGATAGCCATCAAGTAAAAAACCGCTTTTACAGTCTTCTTGCTCTAATCTATCCTGTACGATATCTATGGTTAGTTTATCAGACACTAAATGCCCTTTATCTATATAACTCTTAGCTTCGATTCCTAGAGGAGTTTTTTCAGAAATGTTTTTTCTAAAAATGTCTCCTGTTGATATATGCGGTATGGAGTATTTATTACTAATCGATTTAGCTTGTGTTCCTTTTCCGGCTCCCGGAGGACCTAATAAAATGATTTTCACTAGCATCAACTCCAAAATATTTATTTAAGGAAACCTTGGTAATGTCTCATTACTAATTGTGATTCAAGTTGCTTCATCGTTTCAAGAGCAACTCCAACAATAATTAATATACTAGTTCCTCCAAAGGCTATTCCTTTAAATTTAGTATAGGATTCCATTATAATTGGGAATACAGCTATTATTCCTGCAAAAGTTCCTCCTATTATGGATACTTTAGTTAAAACTTTTTCTAAGAAAATTGCTGTTTTCTCTCCTGGTCTTATACCTGGTATAAATCCTGATGATTTATGCATATTTTCAGCCATCTCATCTGGTTTTAATGTAACTATAGTATAGAACCATGAGAAGAATAATATTAATACGAAATACACTACTACATATTTTAAAGACCCTCTTTGGAATATACTCCAAGGACTTTCCATTACAAACTTTGCAAAAGAAGATGATGGCCAAATTCTAGCTATTGTTTCAGGGAATTGCATCACTGACATAGAAAAAATTATCGCCATAACTCCAGATGAATTTAAGCTAAAAGGAATGTGCGTTGATTGTCCTCTGAACACTTTATTTCCTACTGCTTTTCCTGCATATTGTACAGGCACTCTTCTTTCTGCTAAATTTACTAAAATAACTGATAATAATAAAGCCAAGGCTACTAGTATAAATATTATAACCTCTACTACACTTACTTCACCGGCCTTTTGAAGTCCGCCAATTTGGTAAGCCATGGTTGGAATGGTAGAAATAATATTTACAAAAATTATTACTGAAACTCCATTTCCAATTCCATATACTTGTATCTGTTCGCCTAACCATACTAATAATGTCGAACCAGCAGTGGTTGTAAGAATTACTAAAAACAACCCAAGTTTTCCATCCATTTGAAGTGCTCCAGCACTATTTATCATAGCATATACAGCAATACCTTGAATTACTGAAAAAACTATTGCTGCAATTCTTGTGTAGTTTTGAATTTTTTGTCTTCCGTCTTGACCTTCTTTAGAAAGTTGCTCTAAATATGGAACTGCTATTGTTAATAATTGCAATACGATCGATGCATTTATGTATGGTCCTACACCCATGGCAAATATACTAAACTTGCTTAGAGCACCACCGGAAAGCATATCATAGAAGGTGAACAATGTTCCTGAGCTTGTTAAGTTAGCTAGCTTACTAGCATCTACCCCAGGAACAGGAATAAATATTCCTAGTCTAAATATCACCACTATAAATAACGTAAATAGCATCCTTTTTCTAAGCTCTGGAACTTTCCAAGCATTTCGTAGGGTTGATAACATCTATATCACCTCAACTTTGCCTCCAGCGGCTTCGATCTTTTCAGCAGCAGCTTTAGAGATTTTGTTAACTTTAACAGTTAAATTTTTCTCTAAGTTACCATTTCCTAATATTTTAACACCGTCATAAACTTTTTTAATTACTCCTCTTTCGATTAGTAATTCTGGTGTTACTTCTGTACCATTTTCAAATATATTTAATCTATCAACATTTATGCAAGCATATTCTTTAGCGAATATGTTAGTAAATCCTCTTTTAGGTAATCTTCTGTATAAAGGCATTTGACCTCCCTCAAATCCAGGTCTTACACCACCGCCTGATCTTGAGTTCTGTCCAGTTTGGCCTCTTCCTGCAGTTTTACCCCAGCCTGAACCAGTACCTCTACCAACTCTTTTAGCCGCTCTTTTTGATCCTTCTGCAGGTTTTAACTCATGAAGTTTCATAGTCTACACCTCCTTGTATTATGCTTCTTCTACTTTCAGTAGGTAATTAACTTTGTTTACCATACCTCTGATTTGAGGAGTTTCCTCGTGCTCTACAGTTTTACCTATTTTCTTTAATCCTAATGCATTAACTGTAGCTATATGGTCTTTTTTTCTACCGATTAAGCTTTTTGTTAATGTTATTTTAAGTTTAGCCAAGGTCATTCCCCTCCTATCCTAAAATTTCTTCAACAGTTTTGCCTCTTAATTTAGCAACTTGCTCTGCTGTTCTTAAGTTTGCTAATCCATTGATTGTAGCATTTACCATGTTTCTTGGATTGTTAGAACCTAAAGATTTAGCTCTAACGTCTTTTAATCCTGCAAGCTCAAGCACTGCTCTTGCTGGACCTCCAGCGATAACTCCTGTACCTTCTGTAGCTGGCATTATATGCACTCTTCCAGTACCAAATTTTCCATCTATAGTATGAGGAACTGTAGTTCCGTCTAATTCAACTTTTACAAGGTTCTTTTTAGCATCTTCAATACCTTTTCTTATAGCTTCAGGTATTTCAATAGATTTACCCATTCCAACGCCAACGTGTCCGTTTTCATCTCCAACAACTACTAGTGCGCTGAATCTGAAGTTTCTTCCACCTTTAACAACCTTAGCAACTCTATTAATGTAAACAACTTTTTCTTTAAGATCTAGTGTGCTAGGATCTATTTTCATGAATTTCCCTCCTTTTTTTAGAATTGAAGTCCTGCTTCTCTTGCACCTTCTGCAAGCATTTGTACTCTTCCGTGGTAAACGTATCCGCCTCTGTCAAATACCACTTCTTTTATTCCGTTTTCTAATGCTTTTTTAGCTATTAACTCTCCAACAGCTTTAGCAGCTTCTTTGTTGCTTCCAGCCTTTAATTCAAGATTTTTATCTAAACTTGAAGCAGCAACTAAAGTTCTTCCAGCTACGTCATCTATAATTTGAGCATATATGTTCTTTTCACTTCTATAAACAGCTAATCTTGGTCTATCAGCTGTTCCAGATATCTTTTTACGTACTCTTAAGTGACGAGTTTCTCTTGATAGTTTTCTATCAGCCTTTTTGAACATTACCTTCACTCCTTCCCACTATTTATTATTTACCTGTTTTACCTTCTTTACGTCTTATAACTTCATCAGAATATTTAATTCCTTTTCCTTTATAAGGTTCAGGTTTTCTCCACGTTCTAATGTCGGCAGCAATATCTCCAACTAGTTCTTTATCTATGCCTTTAACGTGTATTGTGTTAGCATCAGGAGTTTCAAATGTGATTCCTGGAACTGCTTCTACTTCAACTGGATGTGAGAATCCAAGGTTTAATGTTAATTTATTTCCTTTTAGTGTTGCTCTGTATCCAACACCAACTAATTGAAGTATTTTAGTGTAACCGTTAGTTACTCCGATTACCATGTTATTTATTAATGCTCTTGTTAATCCATGAAGAGCTCTATGTTCTTTTACATCGCTTGGTCTTGTAACAACCACTGAATTATCTTCTATAGCTATATTTATATCTTTCGCCATTGCTTTAGTTAATTCACCTTTAGGTCCTTTAACTGTAACAACGTTCTCTGGTGATACTGTAACTGTTACACCACTTGGTATAGCTATTGGAAGTCTTCCTACTCTTGACATAATTGCACCTCCTGTTCATCAAACTACCAGATATAGCAGATTACTTCTCCACCTAATCCTAATTTTCTAGCGTCTCTATCAGTTACGATTCCTTTTGAAGTAGATATTATTGCTACTCCTAATCCATTTAATACTTTTGGAATATCCTCATTCTTTGTATATACTCTTAAGCCTGGTTTAGATATTCTCTTAAGTCCTGTTATTACTCTCTCTTTGTTTTGACCATACTTCATAGTAAGTCTTAACATTGCTACAGAACCATCTTGATATTCTTCTATATTTTTAAGGTATCCTTCTTGAAGCATTATGTTTGCGATTGCCTTCTTTATGTTTGAAGAAGGAACTTCTAATATTTCGTGTCTAACAACATTTGCATTTCTTATACGAGTTAGCAAATCTGCGATAGGGTCAGTCATAACCATTTATTGTGCCTCCTTTCATATAATGAATTTATTACCAACTTGCCTTCTTACATCCAGGAATTTGTCCTTTATAAGCAAGTTCTCTGAAACAAATACGGCAAATACCAAATTTCTTTAATACAGAATGTGGTCTTCCACATAGTCTGCATCTTGTATAAGCTCTAGTTGAATATTTAGGCTCTTTTTTCCATTTTTCTATTAAAGCTTTACGTGCCACGTTATTCCCTCCTTATTATTGAGCAAATGGCATTCCAAGGAATCTTAATAATTCTCTTGCTTCCTCGTCTGTCTTTGCAGTAGTAACGAATATTACATCCATACCTCTTACTTTGTCAATCTTATCATATTCTACTTCAGGGAATATTAATTGCTCTTTTATTCCTAATGCGTAGTTACCTCTTCCATCAAAAGATTTTGAAGGAACTCCTCTGAAGTCTCTAACTCTAGGTAAAGCAATGTTGATTAGTTTATCTGCAAATTCAAACATTTTTTGCTTTCTTAATGTAACTTTACAGCCGATTGGCATGTTCTCTCTTATTTTAAAGTTTGCTACAGAGTTCTTAGCTCTTGTTAAGATTGCCTTTTGTCCTGTTATTAGTTGCATGTCAGCAACAGCAGCCTCAAGAACCTTAGAATTATCTTTAGCTTCTCCAACTCCCATATTTACTACTATCTTTTCAAGCTTAGGTACTTCCATTATGTTTTTATATCCGAACTTCTCCATCATAGCTTGAACTACTTCATTATTGTATTTTTCTTGTAGTCTTGCAACCATTGGTTAAACCTCCTTTCGCGAATTAAAATGTTTCTCCGCACTTCTTGCACACTCTTACTTTAGTGCCATCCTCTAATATTTTGTTGCTTATTCTAGTAACAGATTTACACTTATTGCAGTATAACATAACTTTTGAACTGTTTATAGCTCCTTCAAAGTGTACTATTCCACCTTGCATGTTTTGTCTGTTAGGCTTTTGGTGCTTAGTAACAACATTAACGTCCTTAACTACAACTTTTCCTGTTTTAGGATAAACAGCTAAAACTTCACCAATTTTTCCTTTATCTTTACCAGAAATAACCATTACTGTATCTTTCTTTCTAACATGAACTTTCATTATAGCTACCTCCTATCTTATAGAACTTCAGGTGCTAATGATAATATCTTATTAAATTCTTTATCTCTTAGCTCCCTAGCAACAGGTCCGAAGATACGAGTTCCTCTTGGATTTTTATCTTCTTTTATTACAACAGCTGCGTTTTCATCAAATTTAATGTATGAACCATCTGCTCTTCTTAAACCTTTTACTGATCTAACAATAACTGCCTTAACAACGTCACCTTTTTTAACAACTCCACCTGGTGTTGCACTTTTAACGCTAGCAACGATTATATCTCCGATGTTTCCCCATTTTCTTTTGGAACCACCTAGTACTCTAATACACATTATTTCCTTAGCACCAGAGTTGTCTGCTACCTTTAATAATGTTTGTTGTTGTATCATGTAAAATACCCTCCTTTCAGTTAACTATTTAGCCTTTTCAGTGATTTCAACAAGTCTCCATCTCTTATCTTTTGATAATGGTCTTGTCTCCATAATTAATACTCTATCATTAATTCTAGCTTCATTATTTTCATCATGAGCTTTGAATTTTGTAGTTCTGTTAACTGTTTTTCCGTACAGTGGATGTCTAACCTTTGTTTCAACTGCAACAACGATTGTTTTATCCATTTTATCAGAAACAACTCTTCCTATTCTTGTCTTTCTATTTCCTCTTTCCACAAGACGAACCTCCTTTCAGTATTACTGCTCAAAAGCCCTTAATTCTTCTTCTCTAAGGATGGTTTTAATTTGGGCTATAGACTTTTTAACCTGTTTAATTCTCATTGGGTTTTCTAACTGTCCTGTAGCTAACTGAAATCTAAGGTTAAATAATTCTGATTTTAAATCAGTTAATTTTACTTGCAAATCTTGAGGAGTACTTTGTCTCAACTCTTTTAATTCATTAGCCTTCATTGATTTCACCACCCATTTCCTCAAAATCTTTTCTTGTCACAAACTTAGTTTTAACTGGTAGTTTGTGAGATGCTAATCTCATAGCTTCTCTAGCAGCTTCTTCTGAAACTCCAGAGATTTCAAATAACACTCTGCCTGGTTTAACTACTGCTACCCAGTACTCTGGTGAACCTTTACCAGATCCCATACGTGTTTCAGCTGGCTTCTCAGTAACTGGCTTATCAGGGAAGATTTTTATCCAAACCTTTCCTCCTCTTCTTACGTATCTATTTATAGCTATTCTGGCAGACTCAATTTGGTTGCTTGTTATCCAACCACATTCAGTTGCTTGTAAAGCGTAATCTCCGTAAGCGATGAAGTTACCTCTAGTAGCTTTACCTTTCATTCTGCCACGATGAACCTTACGATGTTTAACTCTTTTAGGCATTAACATGTCATATTCCTCCTTCCTTACACGTTATTAAGCGTTAGCTTCTTCCTTTTCAACTTTCTTTGTTGGAAGAACTTCTCCTTTATATACCCAAACCTTAACTCCAATTTTACCATAAATTGTGTCTGCTTCTGCAAATCCATAATCTATGTCAGCTCTTAAAGTTTGTAGCGGAATTGTTCCTTCATGGTAGAATTCTGCTCTAGCGATTTCCGCTCCACCAAGTCTTCCTGAACAAGCTGTTTTAACTCCTTTAACACCTGTTCTCATAGCTCTTTGAATTGTTTGTTTCATAGCTCTTCTAAAAGATATTCTCTTTTCTAATTGAGCTGCTATGCTTTCAGCCATTAATTGAGCGTTGTTTTCTGGATTTTTAACTTCTACGATATTAATAAGAACATTACTAGCTTTAACAATGTCCTTTAATCCTTTTTTAAGTTCTTCTATACCTTGACCGCCTTTTCCTATAACCATTCCTGGTTTAGCAGTATGTATATTAAGTTTTATTCTTTTTGCTGCTCTTTCAATTTCTATTCTAGAAATTCCTGCAGTGTATAACTTCTTTTTAAGATATTCTCTTACCTGATTGTCTTCAACTAAATTATCTGCAAAGTTAGTTCCTTCTGCGTACCATTTAGCATCCCAATCTTTGATTACACCAACTCTTAAGCCGTGTGGATGTACTTTTTGTCCCACTATATATCCCTCCTTCTTATGCTCTTTCTTTGATTACTAAAGTTATATGGCTAGTTTTCTTTCTTATTCTGAAAGCTCTTCCTTGCGCATGTGGTCTAAATCTTTTTAATGTTGGACCTTGACCAGTATGTGCACTTGCAACATATAATCTATTTCTATCTAAACTTAAATTATTTTCTGCATTTGCAACTGCTGACTTTAGTACTTTATTTACAACTTCAGCTGCATCTTTTGGAGTATATTGTAATATAGCAAAAGCTTCATTTACATCTTTACCTCTTATTAAATCAAGAACGATACCAACTTTCATTGGAGACATTCTCACATATCTTGCTATAGCTTTAGCTTCCATCGTGTATTTCCTCCTTCCCGGACTATCTTACTTTACTTGATTTTGACTTATCGATGTGACCTTTAAAAGTTCTAGTTAAAGCAAATTCACCTAATTTATGTCCTACCATATCTTCTTGAATATATACAGGAACATGTTTTCTTCCATCATGAACTGCGATAGTGTGACCTATCATTTGTGGGAAGATAGTAGAACTTCTTGACCAAGTTTTTACAACTTTCTTCTCACCATTTTTGTTCATTTCGTTGATTTTATTTAAAAGTGACTCTTTTACAAAAGGTCCTTTTTTTATAGATCTACTCATGTTTTAGTTGCCTCCCTTCATACATATATGCGTAATTCAGAAGAGAATAAAATATTCTCTTCTTATTATTTCTTATTTCTTCTCTTAACGATAAATTTATCAGAGTATTTTTTAGTTTTTCTAGTTTTGTATCCAAGAGCTGGTTTACCCCATGGAGTAAGTGGACTTGGATGTCCGATAGGAGATCTTCCCTCTCCACCTCCGTGTGGATGGTCATTAGGGTTCATAACAGAACCTCTTACTGTAGGTCTGAATCCCAAGTGTCTTTTTCTTCCTGCTTTACCTATCTTAACAATTTCATGAGTTAAGTTAGAAACTGTTCCTATAGTAGCCCTGCAGTTAATTCTTACATATCTAACTTCTCCACTTGGAAGTCTCACTTGAGCATATTCTCCTTCTTTAGCCATAAGCTGAGCTGAAGAACCTGCTGATCTAACAAGTTGAGCACCTTTTCCAACTTGTAATTCTATGTTGTGAATTACAGTACCAACTGGTATGTTAGCTATTGGAAGAGTGTTTCCTATTTTTATATCTGCATCTGGACCAGATACTATTACATCTCCAACTTTTAATCCTACTGGAGCTATTATGTATCTCTTCTCACCATCTGCGTATACAACTAAAGCAATATATGCTGATCTATTTGGATCATACTCAATAGTTGCAACCTTTGCTGGAATACCATCTTTTCTTCTCTTAAAATCAATTATTCTATATTTTTGTTTCGCTCCACCACCGTGATGACGAACAGTAATTTTACCATGTGCATTTCTACCACCTGTTTTTTTCTTGCTTACAAGAAGTGACTTCTCAGGTACATCAGTAGTTATCTCTTCAAATGTAGCCATTGTCATATTTCTTCTTGAAGGTGTGGTAGGTTTAAACTTCTTAACTGCCATTAGGTTTCCCTCCTTCTTTTCGCTTATCTGGTTCTAAACCAATAAATGCTTATTTACTAACTACATTCCTTCAAAGAACTCTATAGTTTTGCTATCTGCAGTTAATGTAACTATTGCTTTTTTGAAGTCTGCTCTTTTACCAACATGAACTCCAACTCTCTTAGTTTTTCCTAAGCTTCTAATTGTAGCTACATTTTCTACTTCTACTCCGAAAACTTCTTCTACAGCTTTCTTTATTTGGAATTTATTAGCGTGTATGTCAACTATGAAAGTGTACTTTCTATCAGCCATTGCTGCCATACTTTTTTCAGTTATAACAGGTTTTCTTATTATATCATGGCTTGCCATTTTCATTATGCATACACCTCCTCAATTTTAGATACAGCTTCTTTAGTTACCACGAACTTCTCGTATTTTAATATATCATATACATTTAAGTTGTTTACTGGTAACACAGCTACTCCTGGTATGTTTCTAGCTGATTTATAAACATTTTCGTCTGATTCAGCTACTACTATTAAAGTTTTCTTAGCTTCAAAAGCATTTAAAACTTTTATCATTTCTTTAGTCTTAGGAGCTTCAAAATTTAAGCTTTCTAATACTATCATTTCATTATCAACAACTTTTGAAGTTAAAGCTGACTTCATAGCTGTTCTTCTCATGCTTTTTGGAATTGAAACTCTGTAGTCTCTTGGCTTTGGTGCAAATACGATACCACCATGAATCCATTGTGGTGCTCTTATTGAACCTTGTCTTGCTCTACCAGTTCCTTTTTGTCTCCATGGTTTTATACCACCGCCACGAACTTCAGCTCTAGTTTTAGCACTTTGAGTTCCTTGTCTTTTATTAGCTAATTGAGCTAATACTACTTGATGCATAGCATCTCTGCTTATTTCAACATCAAATATATTTTCATTTAATTGGATATCTCCAACTTCTTTTCCTTCTTTATTAAACACTTTTAATGTAGGCATTCTGTATCCTCCTTTCCCTAAGCTTTAACAGCGTCTCTAATTACTACAAGACCTTTGTTTGGTCCTGGTATTCCGCCTTTTATAAGGATTATATTTTTCTCAGGTATTACCCTTACGATTTCTAAATTTAATACTGTTGTATTAACATTTCCCATATGTCCAGGCATTCTCTTGTTTTTAAAAGTTCTAGCAGCATCTGTAGCTCCTGCTGAACCTATTGCTCTGTGGAATTTAGAACCGTGAGTCATTGGTCCTCTATGTCCATTCCATCTCTTAATTGTACCTTGGAATCCCTTTCCTTTTGAAACTCCAGAAACGTCTACTTTATCTCCTGCTGCAAATACTTCAGCTTTTATTTCTGAACCAACTTCTAAGCTGCTCATGTCCTCTAATTTGAACTCTTTTATGTGTCTCTTAACACCAACTCCAGCCTTTTCGAATTGACCTTTCATTGGCTTATTAACTAATTTTTCTCTTATGTCTCCGAAAGCAACCTTAACTGATTCATATCCGTCAGTTTCAACAGTTTTCTTTTGGATAACTACGCATGGACCAGCTTCTACAACTGTTACTGGAACTACTTTTCTATTTTCATCAAATATTTGAGTCATTCCTAGTTTTTTACCCATTATAGCTTTTTTCATTCAAATACACCTCCTACTTATTAGCGGACCACCTCAGTGGTCATAATAGTTAGTAATAGTTATCTATTACTCGTACTCTTATGTACGTCTATAGTTTTATTTCTATATCTACGCCTGCTGGTAAGTCTAATCTCATTAACGCATCAACAGTTTTTGGTGATGGGCTTAATATATCGATTAGTCTCTTGTGAGTTCTTATTTCGAACTGCTCTCTTGAATCTTTGTATTTATGTGGAGCTCTTAATATTGTTACTACATCTTTTTCAGTAGGTAGTGGTACTGGACCTGCTACTTTAGCTCCTGTAGATTTAGCTGTTTCTACAATTCTTTCAGCTGATTGATCTAATATATTGTGATCAAAAGCTTTTAGTCTGATTCTGATTTTTTGTTTTGACATTGTATTCCCTCCTTTTCATCGCACGCTATACTTCTTACGTGCAACAGCGGATGTTCTGTAAACTGTTCCGGGTGTTGCATTAAATTAACGCAACACAGAGCAAACACAGACCCCGTCGCCCAATTCAAGATTAGGACATGCTCGGTGAAGAATTCCCCGGAAGTCCGGCAACCTCTTACCTCATCGCTGTTACCACTTTACAACTTCTATATTATACCGTACTCTATATACTTTGACAAGTATTTTTTAATTAATTTATACATTAATTTATAAATTAATAAATACGTTATAGTATTGATAAATTTGTACTTTTCATACAATATTATTAATTAAGGAGAAGGGCGTCCCCTTCTCCTTAAAGCCTAGGCATATTCTCATGTGTACACTAATTTTTTTAAATTGCTAAATTAAATAATTATATTATTTAATTATAGAAGTAACAACTCCTGAACCTACTGTTCTTCCACCTTCTCTGATCGCGAATCTTAATCCTTCATCCATTGCGATTGGAGTGATTAATTCAACGTTCATGTCAATGTGGTCTCCTGGCATTACCATTTCCATTCCCTCTGGTAATTTGATTGATCCTGTTACGTCTGTTGTTCTGAAGTAGAACTGTGGTCTGTATCCATCAAAGAATGGTGTATGTCTTCCACCTTCTTCTTTTTTAAGTACGTATACTTGACCTACAAACTTAACGTGTGGATTTACTGAACCTGGTTTTGTTAAAACCTGGCCTCTTTGGATGTCTGTTCTTTGTACTCCTCTTAATAATGCTCCGATGTTATCTCCTGCTTGTGCTTCATCAAGAAGTTTTCTGAACATCTCAACTCCTGTACAAACTACTTTTCTCTTCTCTTCGCTTAGTCCAACAAGTTCTACCTCGTCTCCAACTTTTAATATTCCTGTTTCTACTCTTCCTGTTGCAACTGTTCCTCTTCCAGTGATTGTGAATACGTCCTCTACTGGCATTAAGAATGCTTTGTCTGTTGCTCTTTCTGGAGTTGGAATATAGCTGTCTACTGATTCCATTAATTCCATTATGCATGCTGTCGCAGCTTCATCTGTTGGGTTTTCTAATGCTTTTAATGCTGATCCTGTTATTACTGGAATATCATCTCCTGGGAAGTCATACTCGCTTAATAACTCTCTTACTTCCATTTCAACTAATTCTAATAATTCTGGATCGTCTACCATATCTGCTTTGTTTAAGAATACTACTATGTATTGTACTCCTACTCTTGATGCTAGTAGTATATGCTCTCTTGTTTGTGGCATTGGACCATCTGCTGCTGATACTACTAAGATAGCTCCATCCATTTGTGCTGCTCCTGTTATCATGTTCTTTACATAGTCAGCGTGTCCTGGACAGTCAACGTGAGCATAGTGTCTGTTATCTGTTTGATACTCAACGTGTGATGTATTGATTGTGATTCCTCTTTCTTTTTCCTCTGGTGCTTTGTCTATTTGGTCATATTTGAATGCCTCTGCAAATCCTCTGTTTGCTAATACTGTTGTGATTGCAGCTGTTAATGTTGTTTTACCGTGGTCAACGTGTCCTATAGTTCCAATGTTAACGTGCGGTTTGCTTCTTTCAAATTTTTCCTTAGCCATTTTTATTCCTCCTTTAACACTTTAAAGTAATTTTTAAATATTTATTTTAATTATCTAATTATATTTATTATTTTTTACCTAGAACTTCTTCTTGAATGCTCTTTGGAACTTCTTCATAAGCAGCAAATTCCATAGTATAGTTTCCTCTACCTTGAGTTCTAGATCTTAAGGTAGTTGCATATCCAAACATTTGTGATAGTGGAACCATTGCTCTTATAATTTGAGCTCCATTTTGAGCTTCCATACCTTCAATTCTTCCTCTTCTTGAGTTAAGGTCACCCATAACATCACCCATATACTCTTCAGGTACAACAACTTCAACCTTCTCTATTGGTTCAAGTAATACTGGTTCTGCTTTAGCCATAGCATTTTTAAACGCCATAGATCCAGCAATTTTAAATGCCATTTCTGATGAGTCAACATCATGATATGATCCATCAACAAGTCTAACTTTGAAGTTAAGAACTGGATATCCGCCAAGTATACCTGCTTCAGAAGCTTCTTGAATTCCATTATCAATTGGTGAAATATACTCTTTTGGTACAGCTCCTCCAACGATAGCATTTTCAAATTCGTATGCTCCATCGTGTGGTATTAATTCAATTACAGCATGACCGTATTGTCCACGTCCACCTGATTGTCTAATAAACTTACCTTCAGCTTTAACTTGTTTTCTAATTGTTTCTTTGTAAGCAACTTGTGGTTTACCAACATTACATTCAACTTTAAATTCTCTTTGAAGCCTATCTGCAATGATTTCAAGGTGAAGCTCTCCCATACCAGCTATGATTATTTGACCAGTTTCTTGATCTGTATATGTCTTAAATGTTGGATCTTCTTCAGCAAGTTTAGCTAAAGCAATACCCATTTTTTCTTGACCTGCTTTAGATTTTGGCTCTATAGCAACATGGATAACTGGTTCTGGGAATTCCATACTTTCAAGAATTACCGCATCATCTTCTGCGCATAGAGTATCTCCTGTTGTAGTCATTTTTAGTCCTATAACAGCTCCTAAATCTCCAGCACGTAACTCAGTAACTTCTTCTCTTGCGTTAGCGTGCATTTTAACAAGTCTTCCGATTCTTTCTTTTTTACCTTTGTTAGCATTTAATACATATGTACCACTTTCCATTACACCTGAGTAAACTCTTGTGAATGCTAACTTACCTACAAATGGGTCAGTAGCAATTTTGAATGCTAATGCAGCTAATGGTTCTTCATCACTTGTATGTCTTTCAACTTCTTCTCCAGTTACAGCATCTACACCTTTTATAGCAGGTATATCTAATGGTGATGGCATGTAGTCAACTGCTGCATCTATCATCATTTGAACACCTTTATTTTTATAAGATGATCCACATAGTACTGGTACTATTTCATTTGCTATAACACCTTTTCTTAGTGCAGCTTTTAATTCTTCTTCAGTTAATTCTTCTCCGTCTAAATATTTCATCATTAGCTCTTCATCTAATTCAGCAATAGCTTCTATCATTGCTGCTCTATACTCTTCAGCTAAATCTTTCATATCTTCTGGAACTTCGCTCTCTTCTATTTGAGTACCTAAATCATCTTTGTAGATTTCAGCTTTATTTTTCATTAAATCTATGATTCCTACAAAGCTTTCTTCTTTACCTATTGGTATTTGAATTGGCACTGCGTTAGCTTTTAATCTTTCTTTCATCATGCTAACAACTCTAAAAAAGTCAGCACCCATTATATCCATTTTATTTACGTAAGCCATTCTTGGTACTGAATATTTGTTTGCTTGTCTCCACACCGTTTCAGATTGAGGTTCAACCCCACCTTTAGCGCAAAATACAGATACAGCTCCATCAAGAACTCTTAAAGATCTTTCAACCTCAACAGTAAAATCTACGTGTCCAGGTGTATCTATTATATTTATTACGTGGTCTTTCCAAAAACACATTGTTGCCGCTGAAGTAATTGTTATACCTCTTTCTTGTTCTTGAGCCATCCAGTCCATTGTAGCTCCACCTTCATGTGTTTCTCCGATCTTATGTGTCTTTCCTGTATAGAATAATATACGCTCAGTAGTAGTTGTTTTACCAGCATCTATATGGGCCATTATTCCAATATTACGAAATTTTTCTAATGCATATTGTCTAGTCACAATTTTTCCTCCTCTCGACGAGTGATTTTAGATTTGAGAAAACTGTTTTAGCGGAGCCAAAACAGTTTCTATATTAATATCTGTAATGAGCAAAAGCTTTATTAGCTTCAGCCATTTTATGAGTATCTTCTCTCTTTTTAACAGCAACACCAGTGTTGTTAGAAGCGTCGATTAACTCATTTGCAAGTCTCTCTCTCATGTACTTTTCGCCTCTTTTTTCACAAGCTGCAAGTATCCATCTAATACCTAAAGTTTGTCTTCTCTCTGGTCTAACTTCGATAGGTACTTGGTAAGTAGCTCCACCGATTCTTCTTGCCTTAACTTCAAGTAATGGCATTACATTATTCATTGCTGCTTCGAAAACTTCTAAAGGCTCTTTACCTGATTTCTCAGTAATTATTTGAAAAGCGTCGTAGCATATTTTTTGTGCTACTCCTTTTTTACCATCTTCCATTATGTTGTTGATTAACTTAGTAACAACTTTTGAATTGTACATTGGATCTGGTAATACATCTCTTTTTGCTATAAATCCTTTTCTTGGCACTTTTCTTCCCTCCTTAACAATTTAAATTAACTCATAGGTACTCGATATTTCTACCGCAAAGCACTCTGCTCCAACTATCTATGTATATCTATATAAATGCCGAAGGCATCGCACCTCTTAGTTTAATCTTTAAGACCACTATTTTTGTTTTGGTCTCTTAGCACCGTACTTAGATCTTGATTGTAATCTGTTAGCAACTCCTGCTGAGTCTAAAGCACCTCTTACTATGTGGTATCTAACCCCTGGAAGGTCCTTAACTCTTCCACCTCTTATAAGAACAACACTGTGCTCTTGTAAGTTGTGACCTACTCCACCGATGTAAGCAGTAACTTCATATCCATTTGTAAGTCTAACTCTAGCAATTTTTCTTAAAGCTGAGTTTGGTTTTTTTGGAGTTGTAGTTTTAACTACTGTACATACTCCTCTTTTTTGTGGACACTCTTTTAATGCTGGTGAGTTTGAGGTAGTCTCTAAAGATTTTCTTCCTTTTCTAACTAATTGGCTGATTGTTGGCATTTTTTCACCTCCTATATTTTGGGTATACTATCAAATAATAGTATATCTATACAGACATCATACATTATCAAAGTCTTGACAATGTATGATGTTATATATTTATTTATATTAATTACCTGCTAGCTAAATATAAATTATAATATGAGCGCAGTTGCAGCTGATACATCTATTGCACATAATTTTCCTAATTCTTTCATGGTATCAACATATTCAATCTGCAGGGAATTAGTTTTAGCTAACTCTATAATAGGTTTTAATAGTTTTTGATCAGCATCTTTAGCTACATAGAGAACTTTACCTTGTTTATTCTTCAAAGCCTTTGTTGTTTGCTTGATTCCAACCACCTTTTCACCTTCGAGTCTGCCTATCATATTTACCCCCCTCATATGTGTAATTATCCTAAAAGAAATCGCACTTTGTAAGTATTAAAATCACACAAACTGTATTTTATCATTTTAGAACTACACTGTCAACAAAATATATTCTATGCTTGTAAATCCTCAGTTAAGATTTCTTCATTTTCTTTTTCTGTAGAAATCTTGATTGTTCTATATCGAGTCATTCCTGTTCCTGCTGGGATTAATTTACCAATAATTACATTTTCTTTTAATCCCACTAGGTTGTCAATTTTACCTTTGATAGCTGCATCAGTAAGAACCCTTGTAGTTTCTTGGAATGAAGCTGCTGATAAAAATGAATCAGTAGCAAGTGCTGCTTTCGTTATTCCAAGTAGTGTTATTTTACCTTCCGCTGGCATTCCACCTTCAGCAAGAATTCTTTCATTTTCTTCCTCAAAGTCGAATATATCTATCATTGTTCCTGGTAATAAATCAGTATCTCCTGACTCTTCTATTTTAACTTTTCTAGTCATTTGTCTTATAACAACTTCTAAGTGTTTATCGTTGATATCAACACCTTGAAGTCTATAAACTTTTTGAACTTCTGAAAGAAGATAGTTTTTAACTCCATTTACGCCCTTAATTCTGATGATATCATGTGGGTTAACTGACCCTTCAGTAATCTCATCTCCAGCTCCAATTGTATCTCCATTTAAAACTTTGATTCTTGAGCCGAATGGAATATCGTAGCTAAATTCTTCTCCTTCATTTGTAGTTATAACAACTGTTCTCTTTTTCTTAGTCTCTTCAATTCTAACTGCACCTGCAACATCACTTACAATTGCTAATCCTTTAGGTTTTCTAGCTTCAAATAACTCTTCAACCCTTGGAAGACCTTGAGTAATATCCGCTCCAGCAACTCCTCCTGTGTGGAAAGTTCTCATTGTAAGCTGTGTACCTGGTTCACCTATAGATTGTGCTGCTATAATACCAACAGATTCTCCAATGTTAATTTTTTGAGCAGTAGCCATGTTCATACCATAACATTTAGAACAAACACCTATCTTAGATTTACATGTAAATACAGATCTTATTTTAACTTTCTTAATTCCTGTACCTTCAACTTTTTCTGCAAGGTGTATATCCATATAAGTATCTCTTGGAACAATAACTTCTCCTGTTTTTGGATCAATTATATCTTCTGCACTATATCTTCCAGTAAGTCTTTCACTTAAAGGTTCGATTATTTCGCTTCCTTCTTTGATTTCACTTACTTCAAATCCTTCTGTAGAACCACAATCTTCTTGTCTTACAATAACGTCTTGGCTTACGTCAACAAGTCTTCTTGTTAGGTATCCTGAATCTGCAGTTTTAAGTGCTGTATCGGCGTTACCTTTTCTAGCTCCGTGAGTAGATATGAAATATTCTAATACGTCAAGACCTTCTCTGAATGATGCTCTAATTGGTAATTCTATAATTTTACCAGATGGGTTAGCCATAAGTCCTCTCATACCTGCAAGCTGTTTAATCTGACTCTTAGAACCTCTGGCTCCTGAATCAGCCATCATTGCTATTGGGTTAAATTTATCCAAGCTATCCATAAGAGCATTAGCTATATCTTCAGTAGTCTTAGTCCACTTATCTATAACTCTCTCATATCTTTCATCTTCAGATATAAATCCTCTTCTGTACATCTTATCTATTTTATCAACAGTAGCATCTGCCTCAGCTAGTAAAGTCTCCTTAGCTGCTGGAACTTCCATATCTGAAGTAGCAACAGTTATAGCTCCTATTGATGAAAAGTGATATCCTTTTGCTTTTATATTATCTAACATTTTTGATGTCTCAGTAGCACCATACTTTAGATAACATCTATCTATAATTTTACCTAAATTCTTCTTACTTGCTAAGAAATCAATTTCAAGCTTAAACTCATTCTCTGGTTTACTTCTATCAATAAATCCTAAATCTTGTGGAATGGATTCATTAAATATTAGCTTACCTGGAGTGGTATCAATGATTCCAGTGATTAGCTTACCATCTTTAATTTTGCTCATTTTAACTTTAATTTTTGCATGTATATCAATATCTTTAACTTGATATGCCATGTAAACTTCATTTGGTGAAGAGAACATTCTTCCTTCACCTTTAGCTCCATCTTTATCTAAAGTTAAATAATATGAACCTAAAACCATATCCTGTGTAGGTACACAAACAGGTTTCCCATCAGATGGTTTTAATATATTATGAGCTGCTAACATTAAAAATCTGGCTTCTGCCTGTGCTTCAACTGATAGTGGTACGTGTACCGCCATTTGGTCTCCGTCAAAGTCAGCGTTGTATGCTGTACATACAAGTGGATGTAACTTTATAGCTCTTCCTTCAACTAAAATTGGTTGGAAGGCTTGAATACCTAATCTATGCAAAGTAGGAGCACGGTTTAGTAATACTGGATGATCAGATATAACTTCTTCTAATACATCCCATACTTGAGGCATTACTCTTTCAACCATTCTCTTTGCACTCTTTATGTTATGTGCAACTCCAGTCTCAACTAATTTCTTCATAACAAATGGTTTGAATAATTCAAGAGCCATTTCTTTTGGAAGCCCGCATTGATACATTTTTAATTCTGGACCAACAACTATAACGGAACGTCCTGAGTAGTCAACACGTTTTCCAAGAAGGTTTTGTCTAAATCTTCCTTGCTTACCTTTAAGCATATCTGATAATGATTTAAGTGGTCTGTTTCCTGGACCTGTAACTGGTCTTCCTCTTCTACCATTATCTATAAGAGCATCAACAGCTTCTTGAAGCATCCTCTTCTCATTTCTAACAATGATATCAGGAGCTCCTAAATCTAACAGTTTCTTTAATCTGTTATTTCTGTTTATAACTCTTCTATAAAGATCATTCAAATCAGATGTAGCAAATCTACCTCCATCTAGTTGAACCATTGGTCTTAAATCTGGTGGTATTACTGGTATAACATCAATAATCATCCACTCAGGTTTATTTTTTGACTTTCTAAAGGATTCAACTACATCTAATCTTCTTATAGTTCTTACTCTTTTTTGTCCGCTACTTGTCTTTAAATCTTCTTTTAATTCAGCAGCTAACTCATCAAGATCTATATCTTGAAGTAAAACTTTGATTGATTCTGCTCCCATTCCAGCAACAAATCCATCATAACCATACTTATCTATAGCTTCTCTATAGTCCTTCTCAGTTAATATTTGCTTTTTATCTAATCCTGTCTCCTTTGGATCCAAAACTACATAAGACGCAAAATATAAAACTTTCTCTAAAGATCTTGGTGACATATCAAGAATTAATCCCATTCTTGATGGTATTCCTTTAAAATACCATATGTGTGATACAGGAGCAGCAAGTTCTATGTGCCCCATTCTCTCACGTCTTACTTTTGTTTTAGTAACTTCAACACCACATCTGTCACAAACGATTCCTTTATATCTAACTCTCTTGTATTTTCCGCAATGACATTCCCAGTCTTTCATAGGTCCAAATATTCTCTCGCAGAATAACCCGTCTCTCTCTGGCTTTAAAGTTCTATAGTTTATTGTTTCAGGTTTTTTTACCTCTCCTCTAGACCACTCTCTGATCTGTTCTGGAGAAGCTAGCCCTATTTGTATTGCATCAAAATTATTTAATTCAAACAAGGGTACATCCTCCCTTCATTTTAGTTTTCATCACTGAAATCATTAAGTTCTAATTCATCAGTAAAATCTATAGGTAAATTTTCATAGTCTAGTTCTATTTCTTCTTCTGGTTCTTCAATAGGCTCAACATATTCAGGTGATGGTGCTTCTTGTACTATCTCCTCATTTCCTTCTATGTTAACTTCTAAGTCTTCAAGTTCATCTTCAACAGATTCTCTTAACCTAATTTCTTCATGTGAATCATCAAGAAGTTTAACATTTAAGCAAAGTGCTTGTAATTCTTTAATAAGAACTTTGAATGATTCTGGCACACCTGGTTCTGGTATGTTTTCGCCTTTTACAATAGCCTCATAAGTTTTAACCCTTCCAACTACATCATCGGATTTAACTGTTAGGATTTCTTGTAAAGTATGAGCTGATCCATATGCTTGAAGTGCCCAAACTTCCATCTCTCCAAATCTTTGTCCTCCGAATTGAGCTTTACCTCCTAACGGTTGTTGAGTAACTAATGAGTATGGTCCTGTTGATCTTGCGTGTATCTTATCATCAACTAAGTGATGTAGTTTTAAGATATACATATATCCAACCGTTACTCTATTATCAAATGCCTCTCCTGTTCTTCCATCATAAAGAACAGTTTTACCATCTCTATTATAACCAGCCTGTTCTAGGCAATCCTCTATTTCAGTATCCAATGCACCATCGAATACTGGAGTAGCTATATGCCATCCTAATTCACTAGCTGCCCATCCTAAATGTACTTCTAGTACCTGACCAATGTTCATACGAGATGGAACCCCTAGTGGGTTTAAGCATATTTGTAATGGTCTTCCGTCTGGTAAGAATGGCATATCTTCTTCTGGTAATACTCTTGAGATAACACCCTTATTTCCGTGTCTTCCTGCCATCTTATCTCCAACAGAGATTTTTCTCTTTTGAGCTATATAACATCTTACTAATTGGTTAACTCCTGGTGGAAGCTCATCGGCATTTTCCTTAGTAAATACTTTAACATCTACTATAATTCCTGCTTCTCCATGAGGTACTCTTAGTGATGTATCTCTAACTTCTCTTGCTTTTTCTCCAAATATTGCTCTTAATAATCTCTCCTCAGCAGTAAGTTCAGTTTCTCCTTTTGGAGTAACTTTTCCTACTAATATGTCTCCAGATCTAACTTCCGCGCCTATTCTAATAATTCCGCGTTCATCTATATCTTTAAGAGCTTCTTCACCTACGTTTGGAATATCTCTTGTAATTTCTTCTGGTCCAAGCTTAGTATCTCTCGCTTCTGCTTCATATTCTTCAATATGAACAGATGTAAAGATATCATCTTTTACTAACTCTTCAGAAACTAGCATAGCATCTTCGTAGTTATAACCTTCCCAAGTTATAAATCCAATACGTATATTTTTACCTAAAGCTATCTCTCCTAAGTCTGTAGATGGTCCATCAGCAAGAACTGTTCCAACCTCAACTTTTTCACCTTTGCTTACAATTGGTCTTTGATTTATACAAGTTCCTTGGTTTGATCTTTTAAACTTAAGTAACTTATAAGTATCAATCCCGCCATCTTCATCTCTCTTCACTCTTACTTCATTTGCACTTACATAAGAAATCACTCCAGCGCTTTTTGCTTTAGGCAGTACCCCTGAATCAACAGCTGCTTTATATTCAATTCCTGTACCTACTATTGGGGCTTGAGTTTTTAATAATGGAACTGCTTGACGTTGCATGTTAGATCCCATCAGTGCTCTTGATGCGTCGTCGTTTTCGAGGAAAGGTATCATTGCTGTTGCAACTGAAACTATCTGTCTTGGAGAAATATCAATTAAATCAACATCTTCTTTTGGAACAATAATAATATCATGTCTAGCTCTTACAGTTACTTTCTTGTCAACAAACATACCATTTTCATCAATTGGCTCATTTGCCTGTGCAACTAAGTAGTTGTCTTCTTCATCAGCTGTCATATATCTTATAATATCAGTAATTTTTCCTGTTTTCTTATCAATAACTCTATATGGGGTTTCTATAAATCCATATTCATTTACCTTAGCATAGCTTGATAATGAGTTGATAAGACCTATGTTTGGTCCCTCTGGTGTTTCAATTGGACACATTCTTCCATAATGTGAGTGGTGAACGTCTCTTACCTCAAAGCCAGCTCTTTCTCTTGAAAGTCCTCCAGGTCCAAGAGCTGATAATCTTCTCTTATGAGTTAATTCAGATAATGGATTTGTTTGATCCATGAATTGAGATAATTGAGAACTTCCAAAAAACTCTTTTATTGCTGCTACAACTGGTCTTATATTGATCAAGGCTTGAGGAGTTATTATATCTTGATCTTGAATTGTCATTCTCTCTTTAACAACTCTTTCCATTCTTGAAAGTCCAATTCTAAATTGGTTTTGTAGTAATTCTCCAACGGATCTTAGCCTTCTGTTTCCTAAATGGTCAATATCATCAATATAGCCAATTCCATAAGCTAATCCTAACTCATAACTAACTGTAGCATATATATCATCTTTTATTATATGTTTAGGTATTAACCTGTTTATATTTAACTTAATTTGCTCTTTTATTGTTTCTTCATCATTGTAATTATCTAATATTTCTTTTAATGTTGGATAGTGAACTAATTCCCTAATGTTTAAATCAGAAATATCAAAGTTTACATGTTTACTTATATTAACGAAGTTATTTCCTATAACTCTGATTTTTCTATCATCTACTTGAATATCAACAGAATTAATTCCAAGGTCTTGAATCTCCTGAGCTGTTTCTCTATCGATTTTCTCACCTTTTTCAACTATAATTTCTCCTGTTGTAGGATTTACTATATTCTCTGCTGCTATCTGATTAGCAATTCTTAAATGAACTGATAATTTTTTATTGAACTTATATCTTCCTACTCTTGATAAATCATATCTCTTAGCATCAAAGAATAATGAATCTATAAGTGATACAGCACTATCTACAGTTGGTGGCTCACCCGGTCTTAATCTTTTATATATTTCTAATAATGCATCATTCTTGTCCTTAGTATTATCCTTCTCTATAGTAGCCTTTAATCTTTCTTCTTCACCAAAGAACTCTAATATTTCAGCATCACTACCATAGTTCATCATAACTCTTACAAGTACAGTTATTGGTAACTTCCTTGTTTTATCAATTCTTACATATATTATGTCGTTTGAATCTGTCTCGTATTCTAACCACGCACCTCTGTTTGGTATAACTGTTGATGAAAATAATTTCTTACCAGTTTTATCAATTGTATAGTTGTAGTAAACTCCTGGCGATCTAACAAGCTGGCTAACTATAACTCTTTCTGCCCCGTTTATAACAAAAGTTCCTTGCTCTGTCATAAGTGGGAAGTCACCCATGAATACTTCTTGCTCCTTTATTTCACCAGTTTCATTATTGCGTAGTCTTACTTTAACTTTTAGTGGTGCTGCATAAGTTGTATCTCTTTCTTTACACTGTTCTACAGTGTATTTGATATTTTCCTTATCAAGCTTATAGCCTACAAACTCTAATGCTAAGTTTCCAGTATAATCTTGAATTGGATTTATATCTTCAAACACTTCATGTAGTCCTTCAGCTAAAAACCAATTATATGAGTCTAACTGAACTTCAATTAGATTAGGCATAGTAGCCGTCTCGTTTACTTTAGCAAAACTCATTCTTGTTCTTTTACCATTTTTGACAGGATGTACCATCAGCTTTCACCCCTTGTATAAACTAAAATAACCCAAAAACCCACTATCCCCTAGGACTTTGTGTTTTCGGACTTCACACATTTTCATCATGTAATTATAACCATTTCCTTAAAAAATATTCATTTTTTAACAATACTTATAACCATGATTCATTGTCTAAATACTTTCGCATTAAATTATGTTATCATTACTTAAAGCATTTGTCAATGCTTTAGATAAAAAAGGAGCACTTTATACAAAGTGCTCCTTGTATTATGTCACTATTTTACTTCTACAACAGCGCCTACTTCTTCTAATTTAGCTTTCATGCTTTCAGCATCATCTTTGCTTGCGCCTTCTTTTACTGTCTTAGGAGCTCCGTCAACTATTTCTTTAGCTTCTTTTAAGCCTAATCCAGTTATTTCTCTAACTACTTTTATAACTTTGATTTTATTAGCTCCTGCGTTAGCTAATACTACATCAAACTCAGTTTTTTCTTCTGCTGCTGCAGCTCCACCTGCTACAGCTCCTGCTACTGCTACTGGAGCAGCAGCGCTTACTCCGAATTCCTCTTCACAAGCTTTAACTAATTCGTTTAATTCTAAAACGCTCATTCCTTTTATAGCTTCTATAATTTGCTCTTTTGTCATTTTAAATGCACCTCCGAAATTTCTCTTTTTCTATTCTTTGTTCTTTTTTTATAATTAAATTACTCAGCTGATTCTTTTTGCTCTTTTATAGCACTTAATAAGTAAGCTAAGTTTGATACTGGAGCTTTGAAACTTCCAAGAAGTTTTGCAAGTAATACCTCTTTTGGTGGTATTGAAGCAAGCTCTTTAACTTTATTTTCATCAAATATTTCGCCTTGAACTAATCCAGCTTTTAATTGAAGCTTTTTATTAGTTTTAGCAAAATCATTTAATACTCTAGCTGGAGCTGTTGGATCTTCATATCCAAATGCTATAGATACTGGTCCTTGAAGGTATTGTTCTAACCCTTCTACTCCTAACTCTTTAGCAGCTAAAGCTACTAGTGTATTTTTATAAACTTTATATTCTACACCAGTTTCTCTTAATTTTTTTCTTAATTCTGTATCTTGCTCAACTGTTAAACCTTGATATTCACTTAGTATAACACCTTGAGCTTTTTCTAATTTTTCTTTTATTTCAGCAACTTTTGCTTCTTTTAACATTCTGTTTTTGCTTTGCACTGTGTGTCCACCTCCTCACAGCTTATCACTGTTTATTTAATAATAAAAGTCTCTCCGCAAACATACGAAGAGACCAATAAAATCATCACGTTCTATTAGAATCCTCGGTAGGTAATTTCTGTTACGCTTACGCACCTACTGTCTACGGAATATTTATCTATTCAACTTTTAAGATTCTAACATACTTAATACAACAAGTCAAGGTTTTCATAAAAATTATTCTATAACTTTTACAGGATTAATTTTTACTCCAGGTCCCATCGTACTTGCAACAGTAACAGACTTAATGTATTGTCCTTTTGCTGCAGCTGGTTTAGCTTTTACAATAGCTTCCATTAATGTTTGGAAGTTCTGTTGTAATTTTTCTGATCCAAATGATTTTTTACCAATTCCTACGTGTACAATAGCAGTTTTATCTACTCTGTACTCAACTTTACCTGCTTTAATATCTGATAAAGCTTTAGCAACATCAAATGTAACTGTTCCTGATTTTGGGTTTGGCATTAATCCTTTTGGTCCTAATACTCTACCTAGTCTTCCTACTACTCCCATCATATCTGGTGTAGCAACAACTACATCAAATCCAAACCAGTTTTCTTTTTGAATTTTATCAACTAGCTCTTCAGCTCCAACAAAATCTGCTCCTGCAGCTTCTGCTTCTTTAGCTTTATCGCCTTTAGCGAAAACTAAAACTCTAACTGTTTTACCAGTTCCATGAGGAAGAACAACTGCTCCTCTTACTTGTTGATCCGCATGCCTTGGGTCAACACCAAGTCTTACGTGAACTTCTATTGTCTCATCAAATTTAGCTTTTGATGTTTTTACTGCAAGCTCCATAGCTTCTGATGGTGTATATAGAGCACTTTTGTCAATAAGCTTAGCACTCTCTATGTAATTCTTTCCCATTTTGCTATCCTCCTTCGTGGTATTAACGGTTTTTGCCTCCCACTAATTTAAAATCGAATTAATCTTCTACTACTATACCCATGCTTCTAGCTGTTCCAGCTATCATGCTCATAGCAGCTTCTACTGATGCAGCATTTAAATCTGGCATCTTTAATTCAGCTATTTCTCTTATTTTAGCTGTAGATACTTTAGCAACTTTATTTCTATTTGGAACACCTGAACCACTTTCTATTCCAGCCGCTTTCTTTAATAATACTGCTGCTGGTGGAGTCTTTAGTATAAAACTAAAAGATCTATCCTGATATACAGTGATTACTACTGGAATTATCATTCCTGCTTGATCAGCAGTTTTTGCGTTAAATTCCTTACAGAATCCCATAATATTTACACCATGTTGACCAAGTGCAGGTCCAACTGGTGGTGCTGGAGTTGCTTTTCCTGCAGGAAGTTGAAGTTTTATCATTCCTGTTATTTTCTTAGCCATGAGTTTACACCTCCTATATTGTGGTAATCGGACTTTTAAAGCCCTCCCACTTAATAAGACTAAATCTATAATAAAGATCTTATCTTATAAGCCTAATCTAATTTTTCTATTTGATTAAATTCAAGTTCAACAGGGGTTTCCCTACCGAACATGTCAACTAAACCTTTGATTTTATGTTTTTCAAGATTTATTTCTTGAATTAACACTGTGAAATTTTCAAATGGACCAGAAACTATCTTAACTTGTTCACCAATTTCCACATCTATAGTTACAGTTCTTTCAACTATTCCCATATTGTGTACTTCATCCTCTGTTAGAGGAACGGGCTTAGATCCAGGTCCTACAAATCCAGTGACTCCTCTAGTATTTCTTACGATATACCATGAATCATCTGTCATTACCATTTTTACCATTACATATCCTGGGAATATTTTTTTATAAGTTATTTTTTTCTTGCCATCCTTGATTTCAACCTGCTCTTCCATAGGAACTTGAATATCGTGAACGAATTCTTCAAGGTTTCTATTTTCTATAGCTTTTTCAAGGTTAGCTTTAACTTTATTTTCATATCCAGAATAAGTATGGACTACGTACCATTTAGCTTTACCTGTCATAGCTCAAGGGGTTTGAAGTATCAATCCCCTACCTCCTTTTTTTGTATTATTTAAAGAACATTTTAAAGAGGTTATTGAAACCAGTATCCAACAAACCTACTAGAATCACATAAAGAAGACAAAAGCTAATTACAGCGGCAGCAGCTTTCTTCGCTTCAGCTTTTGCAGGCCATGTTACTCTTTTAAACTCAGCCTTTAAGTCAACAAAAAACTGTACTATTCCTGCACGCTTTCTTTTCTCATTTGATTTTATATCAACTTTATTAGCCATATTTCTCACATCCCCAAAAATATATGCTGTTCAAACATTACTTTGTTTCTTTATGAAGTGTATGTTTGTGGCAGAATTTGCAGTATTTTTGCATTTCTATTCTGTCTGGATTATTTTTTTTATTTTTCATAGTGTTGTAGTTTCTTTGTTTACACTCAGTACATGCTAAAGTTATTTTAACTCTCACAATCTACACCTCCTGCTCTACGAATCAATTTATATCATGAAAGCTTTTTCTTACCTATTACAACTTAATTTTAAAACTTTTGCTACCTAAATAATTTAACATAACTTATTATATATGTCAATAAATTAGTTATTGTCTTTGGTGGTAAGTATTACCTGTTTTAAAATTAACTATACCTCTTAAAAGGACCAGGTTAGAAACCTAGTCCTATACATTGATTTTTCTATATTATTTAATTATAGAAGTAACAACTCCTGAACCTACTGTTCTTCCACCTTCTCTGATCGCGAATCTTAATCCTTCATCCATTGCGATTGGAGTGATTAATTCAACGTTCATGTCGATGTGGTCTCCTGGCATTACCATTTCCATTCCCTCTGGTAATTTAATTGATCCTGTTACGTCTGTTGTTCTGAAGTAGAACTGTGGTCTGTATCCATCAAAGAATGGTGTATGTCTTCCACCTTCTTCTTTTTTAAGTACGTATACTTGACCTACAAACTTAACGTGTGGATTTACTGAACCTGGCTTTGTTAAAACCTGACCTCTTTGGATGTCTGTTCTTTGTACTCCTCTTAATAATGCTCCGATGTTATCTCCTGCTTGTGCTTCATCAAGAAGTTTTCTGAACATCTCAACTCCTGTACAAACTACTTTTCTCTTCTCTTCGCTTAGTCCAACAAGTTCTACCTCGTCTCCAACTTTTAATATTCCTGTTTCTACTCTTCCTGTTGCAACTGTTCCTCTTCCAGTGATTGTGAATACGTCCTCTACTGGCATTAAGAATGCTTTGTCTGTTGCTCTTTCTGGAGTTGGAATATAGCTATCTACTGATTCCATTAATTCCATTATGCATGCTGTCGCAGCTTCATCTGTTGGATTTTCTAATGCTTTTAATGCTGATCCTGTTATTACTGGAATATCATCTCCTGGGAAGTCATACTCGCTTAATAATTCTCTTACTTCCATTTCAACTAATTCTAATAATTCTGGATCGTCTACCATATCTGCTTTGTTTAAGAATACTACTATGTATTGTACTCCTACTCTTGATGCTAGCAGTATATGCTCTCTTGTTTGTGGCATTGGACCATCTGCTGCTGATACTACTAAGATAGCTCCATCCATTTGCGCTGCTCCTGTTATCATGTTCTTTACATAGTCAGCGTGTCCTGGACAGTCAACGTGAGCATAGTGTCTATTATCTGTTTGATACTCAACGTGTGATGTATTGATTGTGATTCCTCTTTCTTTTTCCTCTGGTGCTTTGTCTATTTGGTCATATTTGAATGCCTCTGCAAATCCTCTGTTTGCTAATACTGTTGTGATTGCAGCTGTTAATGTTGTTTTACCGTGGTCAACGTGTCCTATAGTTCCAATGTTAACGTGCGGTTTGCTTCTTTCAAATTTTTCCTTAGCCATTTTTTATTCCTCCTTGATATAGGCTTAATTATTATGAATGAATAATTAATTAATTTACTCCTATAAACTCACCCTGGTGTGTTGCGTTTCCTTAAGTAAGTTTGGAGCCCATAACCGGGATTGAACCGGTGACCTCCACCTTACCAAGGTGACGCTCTGCCTACTGAGCTATATGGGCATTAAAATATGATGTAGATTTATAAAAAAACCGCATCATACAAATGTTAAATATATACTTAAATACTATATATCAGTTACTCATTATACTATATATATCCTTTTATGTCAACGCTATTACTTTCTTTTATCTAAGCATTTTTCCAATTTTCTTTTAACTCTTTGCAGAGCATTATCAATAGACTTAGCATGTCTGTCTAAGTCACAAGCAATTTCTTGATAAGATTTGCCATCTAGATAAGACATGAGCACTTCCATCTCCAGATCTGACAGCACTTCTCCTATCTCATTCTCGATACTTTCTACCTCTTCTCTGCTTATTACCAGTTCTTCTGGATCAGACACCTTAACCCCTGATATTATATCTAGAAGTGTTCTATCTGATTCTTCATCATATATAGGTTTGTTTAGTGATACATATGTATTTAGTGGAATATGTTTTTGACGTGTGGCAGTTTTAACTGCCGTTATTATTTGCCTTGTAACACAAAGTTCCGCAAAAGCCTTAAAGGATGCTAACTTATCTGTTCTAAAATCTCTAATAGCTTTAAATAGCCCAATCATACCTTCTTGGTATATATCTTCTTTATCTGCACCAATTAAAAAATATGATTTAGCTTTAGCTTTCACAAAATTTTGATATTTACATAGCAAATATTCTAAAGCACGATTGTCCCCATTTCTAGCTTCAACAACAATTTCCTCATCAGTTTTGTTCATAAACTGGGAATTTAACTCCTCATTGTCAACCCTTTTCTCCAAAAGCATCCCCTCCAAAATGAATATTGGACTTAACTAAAATTATACATTATTATTTTAAAGCGTCAAGCTATATTACTTGCTTCGCCTTATTTTTTCTAGCTTTTTAGCTATTTCACTGTCAATCATATCCTCAAATAAGTTTCTATCCTGCGAATAAGTTTTTTCATACTTTTTAGAAATCTTTTTATTAGCCTCCATAACGGTGTGATAAAACTCTAATGAAGATATTCTATTGGCTCCCCTTTGAAAAGTAACTTGTTGTTCAATAGCATCAGAAGTAACTACGTAAACCTCTGATGCTCTACCTATATTATTTACGGTCTTTTCAATATATAGGTCTGCTGTTTCTCCTTCTTTAGTAAAAACTACTGTGATATTTCCAATCCTCTCTTTCTTTTGAATACTACCTTTTACCATATGAGCATCGAAAACTATTATAATGTTATATCCTTTAAAGGAAGAATAGTTAATCATAATATCTATTAATTTTGCCCTTGCGGATTCATAACTATAATCCTTTATCGTTCTAAGTTCCGGCCAACTATTTATAACATTGTAGCCATCTATAAATATTTTTCTCAAGATTATATTAGCAAAAGTCTATTTCAACTTTTGCTTCAACACCTCATACATTAGTATTCCACCAGCTACAGAAGCGTTAAGCGAAGTTATTTGACCAACCATAGGGATTTTCATTAGTACATCACATTTTTCTTTAGTTAGTTTTGATATCCCTTTTCCCTCACTTCCTATAACTAACGCTACTGCACCCTTTAAGTCCACATCATAACAATTCTCACCATGCATATCAGCACCATATATCCATAATCCTAATTCTTTTAATTCATCTATAATGCTGTTAATATTCGTAACTTTAGCTATTCTCATATGCTCTGTAGCACCTGCAGAAGTTTTATATACAATAGGAGTGACCCCTACATTTTTTCTTTTAGGAATTATAATTCCATGTGCTCCACAAACTTCTGCCGTTCTTATAATTGAACCAAAGTTATGAGGGTCTTCGATTTCATCCAGTATAATTAAAAATGGTTTTTCATTTTTTGAATTTGCATAATCAATGATTTCTTTTACATTATAATATTTATAAGCAGTAACTTTAGCTATTACACCTTGATGAGCCCCTGTTAAAGACATAGAATCAAGTTTTGCACGATCTACATTTTTAACAACTATACCTTTTTCCTTTGCCAAAGCTAAAACCACATTAATAGAACCTTTAGTATCACCTTTAGCAACTAATATCTGTTCTATAGTTCTATTAGATTTTAAAGCTTCAATTACTGAATTTCTTCCTTCAATAATATCTTCTCTTATTATTTCTTCATTTCCCATATTAGTTTTATTATTGTATTCTTTTTTAACTCTATCTCTACTGTTATTTTTTTTATTTTCTTTCATATTTTAACCTCTTTCATAAACCTATTTAAATTTAAGCTATCTTTAATTATATCCAAAAGTATAACTTTAATTTATGTAGTTGTTTATAAATTAGAATATTTTTTCCTTACTGCCACAATTTCTCCACAGGTCATAGTACCTTCTGGACAAGATCCTTTTATACAATTTGGTCCTCCATTTTTAAATAAAATAGGAGCTACTTTTTTTGCTTCTTTTAACATTGCATCTGCCATATCTCTAATTTCCCATTGAGCTCTATTACAGCATCTATGTGCAAAAAAGTGCATAAGCTCTCTTGCATTCATGGTAACAATAATTTTAGTTTCACAAGCATTTGGAAATACATATCTAGCGTCTTCAATAGCTCTTTTCTGTGCTTGTGACTTTAGTTTTCTTAATACACGTTCTTCAACTTCTGACGTTGAATTTAAAGACTTCTCTCTTATGTATTTATCTAAGCTTTCATTATAAATTTGGTCAAATAATATTTCCACGATTTCATCGTAATACTCTTGGTCCTTTTTCATAGCTTCTATAAATATTTCTTTAGCTTTAGAATTACTCTCTATTGATGGTGGTATTATGTACTCAAAAGCATCCAATTTTACGTATCTTTGACTTTGTTGTGAGTATGAAGCAACTCTATGACGTACTAGTTGATGTGTTAAACTTCTAGACACTCCTTCAATAGCAAAGGTAAAACTAACATGCTCAATAGGAGAATAGTGACCATAATTCATAAGCATACTTAAAAAGTTTTCTGTTTTTTCTTTATCTAATCCTTCTAATATTTCGTCTACTCCTACAGAGCTATAACAAAGCTTTGCTGCTGATGCAATAACCTTTTCCGGGTTTGGTGTATGCTCAATTAATTTAACTTTCAAAGTCATTTTTATCCTCCTCGTATTTTACTATTTTACTTAATATATAATTAAGTTTTTCTTCCTTTTCACATAAATATAGATATCCTATAACTGCTTCAAAACCAGTAGCCCATCTATAATCAGCTACATCTGAATTTTTAGGTGTATGAGATTTAGAATTTCTTCCTCTTTTGAAAATAGCCATTTCATCATCATCTAAATCATCTATTATAATCTTCATATATTCACTTTGCGCTTTTGCTTTTACATAAGATACAGCTTTTACATGAACCTTATGTACATTAAGTCCTCTATTTTTTTCCACTAAATATGTTCTTATAAACACTTCATACACAGCATCTCCTATCAAAGCCAACACTAGTGGATTAAGTTGTTTTATCTCTTCTAGAGTAAATTTTCCCTTTAGTAATTGAAAGTTCATGTTTTTCTCCTTAACCTTATAGTTATTCAATTTTAATTATACACAGATATTTAAAATAATAACAGGTAATAAATGAATATTTTTAAAAATCATGACGAAATTTAGCTAGTAAATTATAAATATATAAATTTAATATCAGTTATTAAAAACTTTGTATAATCTTCGTTTCATTCACAATATAATATTTAAATATTTCTTCTTAATTACAAGAAACATTGAAAATATTTTTAAAATATCAATAGATTATTATAAAAAGAGTAAAGTTTGTAGTAATTTTTATAAATTATAATAATAAATTATTACTTCTAATTATACTTAATTATTATTTTACTCTAATATAAATTTCCTTTAAATAAAAAAATGTTTGCAACAGTTTTAGAATTTTTTAAAACTGTTGTAAACACTTATGTATTAAATATAATTTTTATTTTAGATATTACAAATACCTTAAATAGAATAATTAATTAAAGGTTTCTAAAATACCACCTAGCTATTTCTCTTAAAATGTATAGGTTAATCTTAAAAATTATTTATATACTTGTTCAAATATATATCCTTTTATTGCTAAGGCATTTTTTATCATTGCAGCATGTTCTTTTGATTCTGTTTCAATTTCTATTTCAATATTTGTAAACTCAAGTCCTTTAGGATTCCAGTTTTTATCTTGTTTAATCTTTGATACATTTCCACCTAGTGTAGCTACTTCAGCAACTAATGCTCCCAATTGACCTATTTTATCTCTTAATTCAAATTGTAGAGTTATTCTTCTTTCAACTAAAACTAATTGTCTATCAATTATTTTTGATATTGTAGCTATATCTATATTCCCACCACTTATAACTGCAACAACATTTTTACCAGCATTCTTAATTTTTCCTGTTAATAATGAAGCTAAGGAAACAACTCCTGCACCTTCAGCTATGACCTTATTTCTCTCCATTAGTGCAAATATTCCATAGGCAATTTCATCTTCTGTAACCGTTACTATTTCATCAACATACTCTTTTATTATTTCAAAAGTTTTATCTCCTGGAGTTTTAACAGATATACCATCTGCTAATGACTTTGAACCTTCAACTGTGACAACTTCACCTTTTTCTAGAGATGCTTTACTTGAAGCAATTATTTCTGCTTGAACTCCTATTATCTTTACATTAGCATTTATAGCTTTAGCTGCTATAGCAATACCTGATATAATTCCTCCTCCACCAATTGGAACTATTATAGTATCAACTTCTGGTAAATCTTCAAAGATTTCAAGAGCAATTGTTCCCTGTCCTGCAATTACATGTTCATCATTAAATGGGTGCAAAAATGTTGCTCCTGTTTCCTTTTGTACTTCTACTGCTTTAGCATAACATTCATCGTAAACTTCACCATGCTGTATAACCGTTGCTCCATAATTCTTTGTAGCTTGAACTTTTGCAAGAGGTGCTGTTAATGGCATACATATTGTAGACTTGACACCAAATATAGTTGAAGCATATGCAACTCCTTGAGCATGATTTCCTGCGGAAGATGCAACAACTCCCTTAGCTCTTTCTTCCTCTGTCAATGATGCAACTTTGTTATAAGCTCCTCTAAGTTTGAAAGACCCAGTTTTTTGTTTATTTTCACATTTTAAATATACTTCATATCCAGTGTCTTTTGAAAACGTACTTGAATGAAATAAAGGTGTTTTTCTTACAACTCCCTTTAAATTTTCCTCTGCCTCTCTTATATCAGATAATGATAATGTTATACTCACTATTTTCTCTCCTTTTGTTTAAAAGTTTATACTAAATTAACAAAAAATTTAAAATATAATAATTAGTCAAAAGTTCCGAAGGATATTTTCTGTTAATAAAAAGTAATTTTCTATAGATACTTATTTATTATTATCTATAGAAAATTATAATTTAACATAGTAGAAAACACGCAAGAATACTCTCTATTATTTTTTGAATATAGTTATTCTATGCATATATATCAGTTTTAATATTGTATATCTATACATTATTTTATAGTAAGGTTATTATATTTAAATTCTCTCTTAACTCTTTCAACAACATTTTCTAATCCAATTAATTCAAGTTCTTCTTTAGTTCTAAGTTTAAATTCTACAAGTCCTTCTGATATCTTTTTACCCACAGTTATTCTCATAGGTATTCCTATAAGCTCAGAATCCTTAAATTTAACTCCTACTCTTTCATTTCTATCATCTAAAAGAACATTAACTCCTAAAGACTTTAATTCATTATATAACCTTTCCGCTGCTTCAACTTGTGCTGAATCCTTCATTACTGCTGGAACAACAACTACATGATATGGAGCAATTTCTAGCGGCCATGCTATACCATTTTCATCATGATGCTGCTCTATAATAGCTGCCATTGTTCTATTTATACCTATACCGTAGCATCCCATAACCAATGCCTTGTTTTTACCTTCTTCATCTATAAAATTAGCACCCATAGCATCTGAATATTTAGTTCCTAACTTAAATATGTGTCCTACCTCAACTCCTCTAGCAATAGTGATATCTCCACCACATTTTGGACATTTATCCTCATTAGTAACTTTTCTAAAGTCTCCCACTACACCTTCAAAATCTCTTCCATAATTAACATTTTTAAGATGATATTCTGTTTCATTAGCACCAACTACAAAATTGTACATTTTACTAACTTCTTCATCTATAAGCAGCACATCAACCTTTATTCCAATAGGTCCAGCAAATCCAATTTCAGCATTTGTTGACTTATTAACAGTTTCACTATCAGCTAATGAAAATTCTAATACTCCACCTAGTGCATTTATAACTTTTGTATCGTTAATTTCTCTATCTCCTCTTACCATAACAGCAACTACTTTGTCATTAGCCTTATAAATTATAGTTTTAGCTAACTTTTTCTTTTCTATATTTAAAAATTCTACTAGCTCGTCTATAGTTTTTGAGTGTGGTGTATAAATTTTTTCAATGTCATTTAATTCTTCTTTTTCTTGTATTTCAGCTATAGCTGATGCTTTTTCCATATTAGCACCATACTTACAGCAGTTACAAAAAACTATCTCATCTTCTCCAACTTCAGATTTAACCATAAACTCAGCAGAACCTGAACCACCCATAGCACCAGAATCTGCCTCTACAGGACTAAAATCTAATCCACATCTTGTAAATATGTTATTATAAGCATGATACATTTTTTCATAAGCTATATCTAATCCTTCATTATTTTTATCAAAAGAGTATGCATCTTTCATTATAAACTCTCTAGATCTCATAACTCCAAATCTTGGTCTTCTTTCATCTCTATATTTAGTCTGAATTTGATATAAATTTAAAGGTAATTGCTTATAAGATTTTATTTCATTTCTTGCAAATTCAGTAAACACTTCTTCATGTGTTGGTCCTAAGCAAAACTCTCTTTCATTTCTATCTTTTAGTTTAAACATTTCAGGTCCAAAAACATCCCATCTACCTGATTCTTTCCAAAGTTCAGAAGGAAGTAACGCTGAAGCTAAAAACTCCTGTGCACCAGCTTTATCCATTTCTTCTCTTACTATATTTTCTACATTCTTTAAAACTTTAAGTCCTATAGGCATATAATTGTACACACCTGAAGCTAACTTTCTTATCATTCCAGCTCTAAGCATTAACTGATGACTTAAAATTTCTGCTTCTGCTGGAACTTCTCTTAATGTTCCTAAAAACATATTTGATAATCTCATCGTAAATCACTCCTTAATCTCAACATATTTATTATCATAAAGTTTTAAAATAATTTTAGACATAAAAAAACTCACCCTAGTTTTAGGGCGAGTTAATATCGCGGTACCACCTAAATTTGTACTCTTTTTTGATAACGGTATAATTACCGGTAGTTTTGCTACTGCTCAGAAGTAGGTTCAAAATTGGCAAAAATCTTTCAGCCATGGATTTTCTCTCTGTATTTTAATTTTTACTAGTCTTCCTCATCACAACCTAAATATTAAATTATATTTACAAGAAAATACTATACAATTTTAAATTTATACTGTCAAGAGGATATAAATATATTTATGGTATTATTAGATTTTCTAGAATTTTTTCTCCTATAATTAAATCCTCTATAGTAGTAATTTTTATATTATTATAGTTCCCTTCATATAAATAAACTTTATATCCATATTGCTCTACTACCATAGTATCATCTGTAACTGATATATTGTCTTCATTTACTCTCTTATGACAATTCAAGATGATATCATATTTAAAGCTTTGAGGGGTTTGGACTGCAAAAAGAGTCTCCCTATCTGGAGTGTTTATAGAAAAACCATATTCATTTTTAATTTTAATTGTGTCTTTAGGTTTAACTCCACATGCAACAGCTCCATATTTTTCTGCATACATAATACCAGTATTTATAATATTATTATCAACAAAAGGTCTTGCACCATCATGAATTATTACTATATTACAATTTTCTATAGCTAATAGTCCATTTAATACAGAATGTTGCCTTTCTTTCCCTCCAGAAACTATGGAAGTAACTTTCGCAAACCTATATTTTTCTACAATTTCTTTTCTACAATACTCTATTTCATCTTTGGCAGCTACTAAAATAATTTCATCAATTAAATTACAATTTGAAAAAGCTCCTAAAGTATAATATAAAATGGGCTTTTCTTTTATTTCAAGAAACTGCTTATTTTTATCTGCTCCCATTCTTTTGCCTTTTCCCGCTGCCAATATCACAGCTACGTTTTTATTCATATATCCTCCTAAAGCATTTCCTTAGCTTTAGCAAAAATCATTCTGCCTGCAGCAGTTTGAAGTACTGATGTTACAACTACTACTATAGTTTCTCCTATATAACCTTTACCTTCTTCAACAACTATCATTGTACCATCATCAAGATATGCAAGACCTTGACCTGACTCCTTACCATCCTTAACAATTTGAATCTTCATTTCTTCTCCTGGAAGAACTACAGGCTTTATTGCATTAGCAAGTTCATTGATATTTAATACAGAAACCCCTTGAAATTCAGCTACTTTATTAAGGTTGTAATCATTAGTTATAACCTTACCATTTAAAAGTTGTGCAAGTTTTAGTAACTTAATATCAACCTCTGGTATATCAGGGAAATCCCCTTCCCATATTTCAACTTTTATGCTTAATTCCTTTTGTATTTTATTTAATATATCAAGTCCTCTTCTTCCCCTATTTCTTTTAAGTCCATCTCCTGAATCAGCTATATGTCTTAATTCATTTAAGACAAAGTTAGGTATTACTAGTACACCTTCAATGAATCCCGTTTGGCAAAGATCAAATATTCTTCCATCAATAATAACAGAAGTATCTAACACCTTTGCACTTCCTTTTGGTATGTTTTTATGTTTAGCCTCTTTATTGGGTGATATTCTTTTTAAATTGGAAAGTAGTGATAAAATATCTTCTTTTTTTCTAACTGCTACATCTGCTGATACTACCACAATTACTAAAGTTACTATAATTGATATAATTGTGTAAATCATTGATGTACTTTTAATTAAACTTGAAAGCAGTACGGATACTATTAATCCTAAAACCGCCCCAATTGCTCCTAATAACATGTCTGCTGTAGGTACTTTTTGTAAACTCTTCTCTGTGTAATCTATAGCTCTCATTATAAGCTTAGTAACATATGATGATAAGAAATAAAATAAAACTAAGAATGCTAAAACACAAAATATAATAAATAAAATTCCTTTTAATGGCGAGTTGTTAAGTATGCCAAGGCCTACTATAAATTCTGTTCGACTAATCCAAGTTCCTATTATATATCCTAAGCTTCCTCCTGCAATAGTAATAAGAGCTCTTAATATATTTTTCAACAAGAGATTCACCTCCCTATTCGATTATTGACAAATTATTAAAATACTATCCCATTTATAATAATATATATTATGAACAAATTTATTGCAATAAGTTATCATATTCTTAATAAAATATTAATTGAAAACCTTTAATTCTTATGATATTTTAATCTTTAATGTATATAGGTCAAAATAATATTATAATTATCCCCCTATCATTTGTTATGACAATGATATATTATATAAACATAAGTTAGATTTGGAAGTAAGAATAAATCTTATATATTATATCAATAAATGCTATTTAATTTAAACATGTACCTTAAAATTTTTATAAGGAGTTGAAAGTAATGAAGGATCTTATTTTCGATGAATTTCAAAATTCTGTTGATGAATGTTTATTAAGACATAAAAGTATATTGGATATTATGTCAAAACTTCAAGAGTCTGAAGCTAGAGTTAATAGAGCTTTAATAAAATCTGTAACTAGTTGCGGTTGTTTAAAAGTAGAAGCTGAAAGACAACATATTCCTCACAATATAGATAATTTAGATTTAGAGGATTTAGATCATTGTTTTGATACTCACCTTAAAGGTGATATTTGTGACTCTTGTCGGGAAATATTAGAAAAGGAGCTTGGGAATCATTTCTTCTATATAGCTTCAGTTTGTAATTCTCTTGATTTAAATCTTTATGATATATTTTTAAAAGAATATAAAAATATTAACGCTTTAGGAAAATACACATTAAAATAGTACATTGCATAGCACAAAACATTTAAGATTTTGTGCTATATTTCTTTATGAAATGAATATTGCTCTTTCAATTTTTCAATCCCACTTTTTATGGCCTTTGCTCTAGCTTCCCCTATACCCTCTACAGCATCAAGTTCTTCAAAAGATGCCTTTTCAATAAATCTTAATTGTTTAAAATGACTAATCAAATTTTCTATAACAGAAGTAGGTACTCTATAAATTTTATTTAAAATCCTATATCCTTTTGTAAATACTAAAGTGTCTGATGATGAACTAGAAGGATATCCTAGTAATTTGGATATACTATTTAAATCTAATAATTCATCTTTAGATAATTTCTGTATATTTTTATAAATAGTATTTATATTAGCTTCTTCTTTAGAATAATCTCTGATTAAATCCATTCCGTCCTTTTCAATATTTTTAATTAATTCTTTAAGCTGCATTTCTATTAATCTACCTTCATTGCCTAATTCACATATATATATTTCAATCTCATATACAATCCTCATAATCATTTCTACTCTTTGAATAGCAGTAGATACATCTAGTAAGCTCACAGAATCGTGAAGCTCTAATCTATTTAAATTATTAATAATCTTTTCAAAGACGGAAACATACTTTTCAAGGGTATTTAATGCTTGATTAGCTTTGGCTAAAACTTCACCACTATCTCTTACTATATACTTAATATCATCTTTATAGACAGTTATCAAATTTTTTCTTTGTGAAATAGCCACTACCATTGAACCTGTTTGCTTTGCAATTCTTTGAGCTGTTCTATGTCTAGTACCTGTTTCAAGTGTAGGTATAGATGAATTAGGTATAAGTTGAGTGTTAGCATATAATATCTTTTTTAAGTCACTACTAATAATAATAGCACCATCCATCTTAGCAAGTTCGTATATATGAGCTGGAGTATACTCTGAATTAATACTAAAACCACCATCAATTAGACCTAATATCTCATCACTATCACTTAAAACTATAAGACCACCAGTTTTAGCATACAAAATATTATCTAAACCTTCTCTAAGTAGCGTACCTGGTGACAATATCTTAAGTGTATTAATCAATTCCTTCTGTTTTTCTTCCTTCATCTTCTCCGTTATATGAACTACTTTAAAGAAATAATAACGGTATTCACTTCCTTTCCCATATATTTTTTATATTTATTATATTTTAGATGTCCATATTAAAAAACCTTATTAATTACTTCCCTAACATTTGATATTCCTATTATATTTATTTTTTTATTTTCTATTTTTTCTTTATTCCTTAGAGGCATAATTATGTTTTTAAATCCCATTTTTATGCCTTCATTTACTATTTTATCTATATGTGATATAGGTCGAACCTCTCCCGTTAAACCTACTTCTCCTATAAATAATGGTCTTTCAAGTTTAACCTCTTTTCCTTTAGCACTAGACATAAGAGCTACTGCAAGACCTAGATCTCCAAAAGTCCCTTCTATATTTAACCCTCCTACTACATTTATATAAACATCACTACTATAAAAAGGAATTCTTAATTTTTTCTCTAGAACTGCTAATATAAGACTCATTCTTGAGTTATCTACCCCTACTGCAGTTCTTCTAGGCATAACAGCTTTAGTTTCACTTACTAATGCTTGTATTTCTACAAGTAATGGTCTTGTTCCTTCAATAGTTCCTATTACTACTGACCCTTCTTGCTCAAAAGAAGTCTCTTGTAAAAATACGCTAGAAGCATCTAAAATTTCCTCAAGTCCACTTTGCCTCATTTCAAAGACACCAATTTCACTGGTTGTTCCAAAACGATTTTTTATAGTTCTTAGTATTCTAAATTCTTGAGTTCTTTCCCCTTCAAAATATAAAACTGTATCTACCATATGTTCTAAAACTCTAGGACCTGCAAGTTCTCCCTGTTTTGTAACATGAGCAACGATGAATAGTGGTATTCCCTTAGTTTTACCTATTCTCATAAGTTCATTGGTACACTCTCTAACCTGTGAAACACTTCCCGGTGCAGAACTTATTTCACTTTTATATAATGTTTGTATGGAATCAATTATTGCAAATACAGGTTCCAATTCTAAAACATGATTTTCTATGGTCGTAATATTAGTTTCGGATACAATATATAAGCTATCACTTATAGAATTTAATCTTTCAGCCCTCATCTTTATTTGCTCTTCTGACTCTTCACCTGATACATAAAGCACTTTTCCATATTTATCAGAAATATTTTTAGCACTTTGAAGCAGTATTGTAGATTTTCCTATTCCTGGATCACCAGATATTAAGGTCAAAGAACCTTTTACTAGTCCTCCACCTAATACTCTATTGAGTTCAGTAATTCCAGTATTATATCTTTCATATTGGCTAGACTTAATATCTTTTATATTTTGTGGCTTATTATTACCACTTATAGTAACCGCTCTATTAAATACTTGTGATTGTGATGAAACCTTAACCTCTTCTGACATGGTATTCCAGTTATTACAGCTAGGGCACTTTCCTATCCATTTAGGTGATTCGTATCCACATTGATTACAAACATATATATTTTTAACCTTAGCCATTAATTTGTCCTCCAAAATATTATATAAATTTTTTATTAATCCTTTAAAGTAAAATAGCTAGCATATCCACTAGCTATTTTATTTTAAAATGCCTTATATAAGATTTTAACTTATTTTTTATATATTATACAAATTTTTTTCAATTCATAATGTATAATTAAGATTGTTAACTTTGCATTGTGAATTGAAGAAGTTGCAAACTCAATAGTTCTAATTTTCTAAAACCCTATGTTTAAACATAGGGTTTTAAATATTAATGCTTATTAAATTTTAATTCATTTTCCTCTACGGTTACTATTAAACTATCTCCTTGTTTTACATTACCTTTTAATATTTCTTCTGATAATTTATCTTCTACAGTTTTAGTTATAGCTCTTCTAAGTGGCCTTGCACCATAGGTTGGATCAAACCCTTCTTTTGCAAGATATTTCTTCGCTTCTTCATCAAACTCAATATTTATTTCCTTTTCTTTCAATCTTTCAGAAACAGAATTTAGCATTAATCCTACTATTTCTAAAAGATCTTCTTCTGCTAAAGAGTGGAATACTATAATATCATCTATTCTGTTTAAAAATTCTGGTCTAAAACTGCGTTTTAATTCTTCCATTATATTTTCTTTCATTTTCTCATGTTCATTATTTGCTTCATTAGCACCTTGTGAAAAACCTATAGTTTTTTGTTTTCTAATAGTTGAAGCACCTGCATTGGAAGTCATTATTACAATTGTATTTTTAAAGTCAACAGTTTTTCCTTTTCCGTCTGTAAGCCTTCCATCTTCTAATATTTGAAGTAATATATTAAACACATCTGGATGAGCTTTTTCTATCTCATCAAATAATACTACTGAATAAGGATGTCTTCTAATTTTTTCTGTTAATTGACCTCCATCATCAAAACCTACATATCCTGGAGGCGCTCCTATAAGCTTAGATACTGTATGTCTTTCCATATACTCAGACATATCTACTCTAATTATGCTATTTTCATCACCAAACATAGCTTCTGCTAATGCTTTTGAAAGCTCTGTTTTACCTACTCCTGTTGGCCCTAAGAATATAAATGAACCTATTGGTCTCTTTGGATCTTTTAGTCCTACTCTTGCTCTTCTAACTGCCCTGGCAATAGATTCTACTGCTTCTTCTTGACCTATAACCCTTTTATGAAGTATCTCCTCAAGCTTTAATAACCTTTCAGCTTCACTTTCAGTAAGCTTTTCTATTGGTATATTCGTCCATTTAGAGATTACATTTGCAATATGTTTTTCATCTACTACTGCATCTGCCTCACTATTTTGAGATACCCAGTTGTTTTTAGAAGCTTCCAATTTATCCTTTAATTCTTTTTCCCTGTCCCTTAAAGTTGCTGCCTTTTCAAAATCCTGCATTGTTATTGCATCAGCCTTTTCTTTTATAACTGCTTCAAGGTCATTTTCTAATTCTTTTAAATCCTTTGGTGCTGTTAAATTTTGAATTCTTACCTTTGAACCAGCTTCATCAATTAAATCTATAGCTTTATCTGGTAAATATCTATCAGTTATATATCTATCTGAAAGATTTACTGCTGCTAATATAGCATCGTCAGTAATTTTCACTCTGTGATGTGCTTCATATTTATCTCTTAGTCCTTTTAATATTTCTACTGCTTCCTCTTTAGTAGGTTCTTCTACTGTAACAGGTTGGAATCTTCTTTCTAGAGCAGCATCTTTTTCTATATATTTTCTATACTCATCTAAAGTTGTTGCCCCTATACATTGTATTTCACCTCTACCAAGTGCAGGCTTTAATATGTTTGAAGCGTCAATGGCACCTTCTGCGCCGCCTGCACCAACTATAGTGTGAATTTCATCAATAAATAAGATAACATCTCCAGCCTTTGAAATTTCATCCATTACACTTTTAAGTCTTTCTTCGAATTCACCTCTATATTTTGAACCTGCTACCATAGAAGATAAGTCTAAAGTTACAACTCTTTTATCTTTTAACAGTTCTGGAATGTTGCCTGATGCAATTTTTTGTGCTAATCCTTCTGCTATAGCTGTTTTACCTACACCAGGATCTCCTATCAAACAAGGATTATTCTTAATTCTTCTACATAGTATTTCCAAGACTCTTTCTGTTTCTCTATCCCTTCCTATAATAGGGTCTAATTTACCTTCTTTTGCAAGTTCAGTTAAGTCTTTTCCATATTTCTCCAATGTTGGAGTGCTAGTTCTTCCTTTTTTAGGACTACCGCTTTGCTGAGTTTCATCTCCTGCAATATTATTTATAATTTCATTTCTTAATTTAGAAAAATCTACTCCTAAATTCCCTAATATTGTATAGGCAACTCCTTCTGGTTCCCTAATTAATGCTAACAATATATGCTCGGGTGATATATAATTTTGATTTAAGCCTCTTGCTTCTATTAGGCTTAGTTCAAATAATCTTTTAGTTCTAGGTGTTAGTGCAATTTCATTTTTAGGCATTTCTATATCTCCAACACCTATATATTTATTCACTAATTCTTTAACTTTATTATAATCTACTCCTGCATTTATTAAAGCATTAGCAGCTATACTATCTTTTTCTTTTAAAATTCCAAGTATAATGTGTTCCGTTCCTACATATCCATGTTTAAAATTTTGTGACTCTTCATGGGCATACATAAGAATATTTCTTGCTCTCTCTGTAAATCTATTAAACATATAAAACACCTCTCTATTATAGATTTTGTAATTTGTTCCTAACTATTTGCGCTCTATTTAAATCTCTCTCTCTTTTATCTAAAGCGGAATTGGCATTAAGTTGAAGTGTTGCTACTCCTGTTTCCACCATAAGTTCATTTAATATTGTTTTGTCTATATGATTTATTATTCCCATTTCTACTCCAAATCTAACATTAGATAATAAATCCATACATTCTTTAGAATTTAATAAAACTGCTGACTTTAATACCCCCAAAGATCTCATTATTTTATCTTCTAATTCATATTTATATTGAGATTTTAGTTTCTCCCTAGCTAACTTCTCTTTTTCAATAATTTGATAAACCATAGCATTTAATCCATTTATTATTTCCTCTTCACTAGGTCCTAATGTTATTTGATTAGATATTTGAAATATATTTCCATAACCTTTTGAGCCTTCACCATATAATCCTCTTATAGTCATTCCTATTTTACTTACAGCATTAAAAACATTTTCTATCTCTTTAGTCTCATGTAATGCAGGAAGATGAAGCATGACTGAAGCTCTTAGACCTGTACCTGCATTAGTAGGACATGCTGTTAAATAACCTAAATCAGAGTCGAAAACAAATTCTAATTTTTCCTCTAAAAGATTATCTATCTTATCAACTTCTTCATAAGCTTTTTTTAAGTTAAATCCTCCTACTATATATTGCATTCTTAAATGATCTTCTTCATTTATCATAATACTTACAATTTCATCTTTATCTAATATAAAGGCAGATATATCTTTGTTAGTAATTAAATTATCACTTATAAGATGTTTCTCAAAATAAGAGTTTATCTCCATTGCATTTATACTATTCATATTTATAGTCTTAAAGTTTTCATTTATATAGGATGAAGTATAAAAGGCAGATTCAACCTTTTTAATTATTTCCATTGCCTTATCTTTTGAAAGTTTATTAGGGAAAGGATATCCTTTTATATTTCTAGCTAACCTTATTCTACTGCTTAGTACAATATCGTCATTTGCACTATGAGCTTTAATCCAATTTTCCATAACTATACCTCCTAGATTTATTAACTTAAATCTCTAATTTTATCTCTAAGCTCTGCTGCTTTTTCATATTCTTCAAGGGCAATGGCTTTTTGAAGTTCTTCTTTAAGCCTGATAAGTTCTTTTTTCTTAAGTATTTCTCCACCTGATTTTACTGGTATCTTTCCATTATGCTCTGTACTTACTTGAACTCTTTTAACTATTGGTATTATAGTTGTTTTAAATGTTGAATAACAATTGCCGCAACCTAATAGTCCTGTTTCTTTAAATCCTCTATAAGTCGTACCGCACTCTTTACAAATTACTTCGCTAGGAAGGTTACTTTCAGTTGTAGTATTCATATAGTCCATGAATCCACTTAATATATTTTGAAATGAAAAGCTTGGAGAGAAATCCATATCTTGAAGCATACTCATAGTATTATTTTCTTTGGCACAGACTTCACATAGATGCTCTTCTTCCCTTACTCCATTTACTATTTTAGTTATATGGAAATTAGCTTCATTTTTTTTACATTTTTCACAAAGCATAATATCACTACTCCTTTTAAATTCATTAATTTAATATATTAAATATCACTGCTCTTAAAATATCTGCTCTTAACTTATTCTTCATATCTCCTGCGTAACTTAATGTTCTATCATTAAGTGCGGTTTTAATAATATTTTCTTCTTTTTCATTAATAATTTCTGAATCCTTAAGACTTCTTAGTATTCTTACGCTATTATCATAGGTTATATTATTTCCTATCGCTTCATCAATAGCCTCAAGCAAGCTACTATGATATTTGTATTCAATTCTAGTAATCCGTATATAACCTCCACCGCCTCTTCTACTTTCTATATAATAACCTTTATCTTTTGTAAATCTCGTAGTTAATACATAATTTATTTGTGACGGTGCACAACTAAAGTAATTAGCTAACTCATTACGTTGAATTTCAATTTCATTGTTTTGAGTTTCTTCTATCATCTCTTTAATAAAATCTTCAATTATGTCTGATAATCTTGCCATAATCATTACCTCTTCCAAAGTTTAACTTTACTTTGACTTTCTTTGACCTTAATTAAATATTATAACTTTATATAATATTATTCAACTAATATTTTTATCTTTTATTAATTAATTTATTCTTATAAAGCGAATTAATGGAAAATAAATTAACTTTGCTTAATTTTTCTCTTAAATTCTTATTTTTTCTTATAACTTTAAAATTTATTAAATATATTACTTACTTTTACTTTAGTCTACTAAAGAAATATTATTAAGAATGATATCAATACAATTTCTTCCAAATATACTAATCTCTATACTTGTTATTTAATTTAAAGTAACTAATTCTATACAAACTTAATTATTCCTTTATGAAAAATATTTTTTAATATTCTTAATATTTGAATGTTTTTTATAAAGTATGTCCATTTTCTTATTAATTTTACACTTTAAATTTCTTTTTACATAATAATTTCTTTTTAATATGCTATATTAGCTATATTAGTTAATATAAATAAGGTACTTTTCCACTATTGGAAAAGTACCTTATTTATATATTTTCTATCTTTGTATAAAGCTGATATGCCATCTTCATAATCATAATAATTAATTATTATACATTTTTCATCATAACATCTTATATGCATACTTTCTTCTGTTTTAAGTTCTACATCAATTATTACAGTATCTTTTTCATAAGAAAAATTTTTCATTTCATTTATTAGCTCGCATATATTACTTTTGTTTTTTATCATATTATTCCTCTCCCATCTTCAATAATTTCCATATTTTTCATGTTAATTATATTCTATGGCTTTTGTTCATTTCCTTTTTTTTACATGTTTTTGTCTTATATAAAATTATTACAATTTTCTTCAAATATTTTATACAAGGCGTTAAGTTCTGCTCATAGTACCACTATGAGCAGGTTTTGTGAGCATAGCATGTTTGAAAATAAGCTAACATACTTGTTCTGTTATTTTGAAAATACTTCATATTATTTAACATTCCATATCATCTGGTATGAAGCCTCTAAATTGAGCATTATAAAGCTTTGAGTAAATTCCATTATTCAATATAAGCTCTTCATGATTACCTTGCTCAACTATGCCTTTATTAGTTAAAACAACAATTTCATCTGCATTTTTAATAGTAGAAAGTCTGTGTGCAACTACTATTGTTGTTCTTCCTTTAGACAGATCTTCAAGAGATTTTTGAATTATAATCTCTGAAGCATTATCTAGAGCTGAAGTAGCTTCATCTAATATTAATATTGGAGGATTTTTTAAGAATACTCTAGCTATAGATATTCTTTGTTTTTGTCCACCTGAAAGCTTTACTCCTCGCTCCCCTACATAGGTATCATATCCTTCTGGAAGTGAAGATATAAAATCATGTATATTAGCATTTTTAGCTGCTTTTATAACATCTTCATCACTAGCCTCTGGTCTTCCATAAAGAATATTTTCCTTTATTGTTCCTGTAAATAAAAATACATCTTGTTGAACTATACCTATATTTCTTCTTAAAGATTTTAGTGTTATATCCTTAATATCCATACCATCAACAGTTATACTACCATCACTTAATTCATAAAATCTAGGTATTAAATGACATATTGTAGTTTTGCCTCCACCGGATGGTCCTACTAAAGCTAAAGTTTTGCCTCTCTCAATCTTTAGATTTAAATTAGATATAATTTCTGTGTCTTCATCATACTTAAAACATGCACTTTTAAACTCTATATCACCTTTTACATCTTTAAGCTCTGTTGCATTTGGACTATCCACTATATCAGGCTCAGTTTCCATTATTTCTAAAAACCTTTTAAAACCTGACATACCACTTTGATATTGTTCAACAAAAGCAGTTAACCTTCTTATTGGTTGCATGAAATATGTGATATATAAAAGATATGCTACAAGTTCTGTTGGAGTTATATATTTCTTATAAGCAAAATATCCTCCAAATCCAATGACAACTACATTTAACATATCTACCATAAATCTCATACCAGACATGAATTCAGCCATATATTTATATGCATCTGACCTTGAGGTTTTAAACTCTATATTTCCCTCATCAAATTTTTCCATCTCATATTCTTCATTAGTAAAAGATTTGGCAACTCTAATACCAGAAATACTATTTTCTAATTTAGCGTTTACATTACCTATTTTCTTTCTAACGTCATCAAAAGCTTTTGACATCTTCATTCTTTTAGTCATTGCAAACCAAATAATAAATGGAAGGCAAGCAAATATTAATAGCGTTAATTTAATGTTAATTCTACAAAGAAGTATAAAAGAACCTAGAATCATTACTAATGATATAAATACGTCTTCTGGTCCATGATGTGCAAGCTCAGATATTTCCATTAAATCATTAATTATTCTAGACATTAAATGTCCTGTTTTATTATCATCAAAATAACTAAATGGTAGAGTTTGCAAATGTGAGAACACATCTTTTCTCATATCATATTGTAGCCTTACCCCCATAACATGTCCCCAGTAGTCAACTATGTAATTAGCAATTAACTTTATTACATATAAGCCAGTTAACACAATCACAAAGTTCATTATCATCCTAATATCACTATTAGGAATAGCCTTTTCTAACAATTCCTTTGTAATCATAGGAAAAGCTAAATCTAAAGCTGCTACTAAAAATGCACAAAACATATCTATTATAAATAATTTTTTGTGCCCTGCATAATAAGAAATAAATTTTTTAATCATAATCATCATCCCCCTTTACTTCAATTTCTTAAAAATTAATATAAAAAGCAATTAAATTGCATTTTAGGCATGTGAAAGAAAATAACAAGTGAAAATAAGTTAATATACTAGCTTGCTATTTTTTAAATATGCCTTAAGCTATGAAAAATAAAACTCCCCCATTATGGTTTATATAATGGGAGAATACAGAACACTAATTATTTATACATACTTAATTTTGTTTCTAATATTTTATAATGTAACTAAGTAACAACTTGTAATTATCTTAGTTACTAGATGTCCTTTATTCTAATCCTTATTCCTTCTTTCTTAAAATATAAATCTTTATATCTTATCAAATTGTATATTTTAAATCTCATAAGTGTAAGGTCCCAAATAACTATTTAAAACTCTAATAATGTTTACATCAAATAAAAAGTCATATAAAAGTAACACTACTGCAAAATCTAATTATGTTCTATAGCAAGCTACTAGAATACTAATTAATTATTTTTTGAAAATATTTAATATCTATTCGAAAAATGAGCTTAAATATTATTATACCATATCTTCATAAGTATGACTGCCATATTTAAAAAATTCAGTATATTAAATTTATTAGTAAAAAAATGCCTGAATGTTTAATCAAGCATAATTTTATTAAAATATATAAATTTTTAATACTACACAATGTAATTTATTCTTTATAATGAGATATGTCATTTTCCATTAAAACTTTATAACTATTATCGTCATTAAATTCTATAGCTGTTAGGCTTCCTTGTTGAATAAAAGGTGGATCCCATATATGTGCTATAGATTTTTTCTGTAAAGCGCATAAGAATGCTTTTATTGTCATACCATGACTAACTACTAATATATTTTCATTTTTATGATTATTAACAATCTTCATTATAGCTTCATATATCCTATCTTTAAGTTCATCAAAACTCTCTCCACCTTCTGTAGGCTTGTACATTATAGGGTTATTCCAATAATTATAGCAGTTTTCTTCATCTAAAGCTTTTATCCCTTCTTTATCTAACCCCTGCCATAATCCTAATTTTAATTCTTTTAAACCATCATTTTTAATTATCTTTATATCTCTATTTCCTTTTATTATTTTCGCTGTATTATATGCTCTTTCAGAAGAACTCGTATATATAGTATTTAAATCTAAATTTATTACTCTATCTCTAAACCATTGTGCCTGCTTAATTCCTAGCTCCGTTAAAGGAGAATCTCCCCAGCCCTGCATCCTGCCAAGTTTATTCCATTCTGTTTCTCCATGCCTTGTTATATATAATGTTGTCATCGCCACACCTCTTTTACTTTAGTTTAGTTAATACTATTATACTAAAATTATTCTCATTACCTAAAAATATATTTTATTTAAGAATCTAAATATGATTTTATCAAGTAATAGTTAAAAAAATCAAGTGAAAAATTTATATTAGTTAAACTATTACAAAGTATTATAACGATTATAAGATGCTATCACTATAAAATTATGAAATAATAAATTATGCTGTTTGATATTTTTTATTATAAAAAATAGACTACGAAAATCATAGTCTAAATCCTTTTCTTTCTTCATGATTGATTCCACCAATTTGAACCCAATTTTTTACTGCTGGAATTAGATCATTTGTTATTGGATAATTGTGTTCTACTTTACAGTGATTAATGTCTGAACCATAGGCTTGTTCGATAAGTCTACTATTAATAGGATCATTTTTTCTTAAACGCTTGTATGAAGTATTTTCCATCATATATATCTCCTTTTGAAACTATAGTGAATTTATCACTTTCTAAAATACTACATAGTACTTTGGCATCTTCCTCACTAGCAGACTGCAAAACAATAGTGAATTTGTCTTCTGGTCCTACTATACCCATATAGTCATGGATACTACTATAATCACTAAGGTTTATGTCTCCTCTTATATCCATTCTGTAGTCTGACATATAAATCCCCCTCAATACTATTTAGCTATATTTTGTACAAAATATATAAATTTATTCATTTACAAAAATAAACTTATAAATTTTAACTTGTAATTTATAATTTATATTCTCTCAAGAAAAATATTATAATGGTCTTTCTACTTCTGCAAAAATAGAAGAGACTACTCTTAAGAATAGTCTCTTTGTATTTTAATTAAGCATCTTTCTTTATATCTGAAATTATTTTATTAACTATATCACTAGGAACTTCTTCATATCTTTCAAATCTACTTCTAAAACTTCCTCGTGCACCTGTCAATGATCTTAAATCATTAGCATAATTATAAAGTTCAGCCTGCGGAACTTCTCCTACAATTTTTTGACCTTTTTCAAAAGGTTCCATTCCAAGAATTCTTCCTCTTTTCTTATTGATATCAGCAATTACGTCTCCCATGTAGTCATCTGGAATCATAATTTCTATATGCATAACTGGTTCTAGTAATACAGGTTGAGCTTCTTGTAATCCCTTTTTAAAAGCTAAAGATGCTGCAATCTTAAATGCCATCTCTGAAGAATCCACAGGATGGAAAGATCCATCGTGAAGAGTAGCTCTTAATCTAATAACAGGATATCCTGCTAAAACTCCATGTTGAATACAATCTTTTAATCCTTTTTCAACAGCTGGAATATACTGTCTTGGAACAACTCCACCTACTACTGCATCAACAAATTCTAATTCTTCCTCCCCATCAGTTCTAGGCTCAAATTTAATCTTAACATCACCATATTGACCATGTCCTCCAGATTGTTTTTTATGCTTGCCTTGTGCATCAGAGAACTTTTTAATAGTTTCTCTATAAGGTATTTTAGGTATTTCAAGTGAAACATCAACACCAAATTTTGATTTTAATTTACTTACTATAACATCTAAATGGGTTGTACCTAATCCTGATACTATAGTTTCAGCATTTTCAACATCTCTAGATATGGAGAACGTTGAGTCTTCTTCTAATAGCTTTGATAATCCATTAGATATTTTGTCTTCATCGCCTTTAGCCTTAGTAGCTATAGCTCTTGAATACATAGGAATTGGGAACTCTATAGAATCAAAAATTATTGGTCTTTCCTGTGAGCAAAGAGTATCTCCAGTATTAGTATAATTAAGTTTAGCAACAGCACCTATATCTCCTGCTTTAACCTCAGTAGTAGCATATTGTTGTTTTCCTTTTAAAAAGTATAAGGTTCCAATCTTCTCATCTTTTTCTTTATTAGAATTATAAACAACAGTATCAGACTGAGCACTTCCTGTAATTACTCTAAACATTGAAAGTTTACCTACAAAAGGATCCGCAATAGTTTTAAATACTAATGCTGAAAATGGTTCCTCTTCATCTATTTTAATATTTGTATAACTATTATTCTTTAAATCTTTTGCCATGTATAGAGTGGTATGAATTGGAGATGGGAAACACTCTACTATATCTTCGAGCAATGTGTCTATACCTATGCAATTTAGTGCAGAACCACACATTATTGGAGCTATTTCTCCCATCGAAGCACCTTTTATTAATCCATTATAAATTTCTTCCTCACTTAAATGTCCATCATTAAAGTATTTATCTAATAAAACTTCATCAATTTCTGCAACGGCTTCCATAACCATTTGTCTACATTCATCAACTTTATCTATTAACTCTACAGGTATTTCAGCATCTTCCATTTTTTGAGTTTTAGAATTGAATAATCTTGCTCTTTTTGAAATAACATTAATAACACCTCTAAAGTTATTTTCAGAGCCTATAGGGTATTGGATAGGTACAACTGACATACCAAATTTATCTTTTAATTGTTCTAAAACTTTTTCAAAATTACTATTTTCTCTATCTAATTTATTTATAAAAAAGGCCCTAGGTAATCTCTGCTTTTCAGCATAATCCCAAGCTTTTTCTGTTCCAACTTCAATGCCTGATACTCCACATACAGCTATCATAGCCATATCTACTGCATTTAAACCTTCTATCATTTCTCCAACGAAATCAAAATATCCTGGAGTATCTACTAGATTTATTTTTACATGTTTCCATTTACAAAGTGCCACTGAAGTTGATATTGATACTTTTCTTTTCTTCTCTTCAGCATCATAATCACTAATTGTAGTTCCATCTTCAACCTTGCCGAGCCTATCTGTTGCACCAGTATAATATAATATTGCTTCCATTAAACTTGTCTTTCCAGAGCCACTATGCCCTATAATTCCAACATTTCTAAGATTATTAATTTTATACTCTTTCATGTGCTATACCTCCCATTTTCTCTTTCAGATTATCCAATATAATTTATATATTCTATATTTTGGTGATTTTCCCTCTAATTTTTTATAATATTCTAAATCTTTAAAATATATTTACATTTTTTGAGGAAAAATATACTAAAATTAATTAGATTTAATTTTAAAAATTATCAACTTTAACTTTAAAATTATCAACAAACTGTTAACAACTTTAATAAAAAATGTTATTAATTTAATTAGCCACATAAAAAAGTATGTTAGATTCAATCTAGTTATTCTTAAAAATAAAAAAACAGCTCTTTTGAGCTGTAATTTACACAAAAAAATAAAATGGCTCCGCGAAGAGGATTCGAACCTCCAACCTATCGGTTAACAGCCGAGTGCTCCACCGTTGAGCTATCGCGGAATATTGCTAAACTTAAGTTAGCACTACCTGGCAACAACCTACCCTCCCACACAGTCTCCCGTGCAGTACTCTCGGCGTCTTAAGGCTTAACCTTCCTGTTCGGAATGGAAAGGGGTGTTACCCTTAAAACCATCATCACCAGATTAAAAATTTACATAAGCTTCACATTACTGCGTCAGTTTCAGTCACTCCAGTGCTCATTTACTCTAGTAAACTCCGCTCTTCGTTCCTTCACTTCCTTGTCCTGTTCGCTTCTATTAATTTTTTTAAATTTATATAAGCTTCATACCATTTTATCAACTTATAACATATTTAATTTTTAAATATGGCTCCGCGAAGAGGATTCGAACCTCCAACCTATCGGTTAACAGCCGAGTGCTCCACCGTTGAGCTATCGCGGAACATTATAAAATTCACTATAAACATCGTACTACTTCGTCAACTGCATTCGCTCCGGTGCTCATTTACCATAGTAAACTCTGCTCCTCACTCATTTGTTTCCTAGTATTACTCGTTTCTATCAAATTTTAAAAATTCATATAAACTTTGCATTACTTCGTCAGCTTCAGTCACTGCGGGGTTCATTTACCTAAGTAAACTCCACTCCTCGTTCCTTTGCTTCCTTGTACTGCTTGTTTCTATTAATTTTTTTAAAATTTATATAAGCTTCAAAGAAATTATTCTCTGAAAATTGCACAGTGAAATTAATTAGGTCAAGCCCTCGACTTATTAGTATGAGTCAGCTGAACATGTTGCCATGCTTACACCTCTCACCTATCAACCTGGTGTTCTTCCAGGAGTCTTACTAACTTATGTTATGGGAAATCTCATCTTAGGGGGGGCTTCACGCTTAGATGCTTTCAGCGTTTATCCCTTCCAGACATAGCTACCCAGCTGTGCCACTGGCGTGACAACTGGTGCACCAGAGGTCTGTCCATCCCGGTCCTCTCGTACTAAGGACAGCTCCCTTCAAATTTCCTACGCCCGCGACGGATAGGGACCGAACTGTCTCACGACGTTCTGAACCCGGCTCGCGTGCCGGCACAATGGGCGAACAGCCCAGCCTTGGGACCTGCTTCAGCCCCAGGATGCGACGAGCCGACATCGAGGTGCCAAACCTCCCCGTCGATGTGGACTCTTGGGGGAGATCAGCCTGTTATCCCCGAGGTAGCTTTTATCCGTTGAGCGATGGCCCTCCCACGAGGAACCACCGGATCACTAAGCCCGACTTTCGTCCCTGCTCCACTTGTCTGTCGCAGTCAGACTCCCTTCTGCCTTTGCACTCTTCGAACGATTTCCGACCGTTCTGGGGAACCTTTGGGCGCCTCCGTTACTTTTTTGGAGGCGACCGCCCCGGTCAAACTGCCCACCTAACAATGTCCCGTGACCTGATTCAAGGCCTCCGGTTAGAATTCCAGTACTATCAGGGTGGTATCCAAGGATGACTCCACAAAGGCTGACGCCCTTGCTTCCAAGTCTCCACTATCCTGTACAGATAGTACCGAAACTCAATGCTAAATTGCAGTAAAGCTCTACGGGGTCTTTCCGTCCAATCGCGGGTAGCAAGCATCTTCACTTGCACTACAATTTCGCCGGATTTGCTGTTGAGACAGTGCCCAAATCATTACGCCATTCGTGCGGGTCGGAACTTACCCGACAAGGAATTTCGCTACCTTAGGACCGTTATAGTTACGGCCGCCGTTTACTGGGGCTTAAGTTCATGCCTTCGTTTGCACTAAGCAATCCCCTTAACCTTCCAGCACCGGGCAGGCGTCAGCCCCTATACATCAGCTTTCGCTTTAGCAGAGACCTGTGTTTTTGCTAAACAGTTGCTTGGGCCTATTCTCTGCGGCCTACTTGCGTAGGCACCCCTTCTCCCGAAGTTACGGGGTCAATTTGCCGAGTTCCTTAACAGCAATTCTTCCGATGGTCTTAGGATTCTCTCCTCACCTACCTGTGTCGGTTTGCGGTACGGGCACTAACTTCCTCCATAGAGGCTTTTCTTGGCAGCGTGGAATCAGATACTTCACCCTTAAAGGGTTTCCCCATCACGCCTCAGCTAATGTAGGTGGATTTGCCTATCCTACATACCTAAACGCTTAGACTAGCATCCAATAGCTAGCACATCTTATCCTCCTGCGTCACCCCATTTGTAATAACGTCTGCTAGTGGTACAGGAATATCAACCTGTTGTCCATCACCTACGCCTTTCGGCCTCGGCTTAGGTCCCGACTAACCCTGAGCGGACGAGCCTTCCTCAGGAAACCTTAGGTTTTCGACCGACAGGATTCTCACCTGTCTCTCGCTACTTATGCCAACATTCTCACTTCTGCATCGTCCACCGCTCCTTCCGGTACGACTTCAGCCAATGCAGAAAGCTCCTCTACCGCGTACACGTAGTGTACACCCATAGCTTCGGTGGTAAGTTTTAGCCCCGGACATCTTCGGCGCAGGATCTCTTGACTAGTGAGCTATTACGCACTCTTTGAATGAGTGGCTGCTTCTAAGCCAACATCCTAGTTGTCTTAGAAATCCCACATCCTTTACCACTTAACTTACACTTTGGGACCTTAGCTGATGGTCTGGGCTGTTTCCCTTTTGACTACGGATCTTATCATTCGCAGTCTGACTGCCGAAATAAAAGTATATGGCATTCGGAGTTTGATAAGGTTCGGTAAGCGATATGCCCCCTAGCCTATTCAGTGCTCTACCTCCATTACTCAATTAATCGACGCTAGCCCTAAAGCTATTTCGAGGAGAACCAGCTATCTCCGAGTTCGATTGGAATTTCTCCGCTATCCACAGCTCATCCCATGGTTTTTCAACACCAACGTGGTTCGGTCCTCCACGAGATTTTACTCTCGCTTCAACCTGGCCATGGATAGGTCACCCGGTTTCGGGTCTACGACATGCAACTTTGCGCCCTATTCAGACTCGGTTTCCCTTCGGCTCCGTACCTTAAGTACTTAACCTTGCTACATATCGTAACTCGTTGGCTCGTTCTACAAAAAGCACATCGTCACACATATAAAGTGCTTCGATCGGTTGTAGGCACAGGGTTTCAGGTTCTATTTCACTCCCCTCCCGGGGTTCTTTTCACCTTTCCCTCACGGTACTTCTCCACTATCGGTCACTAGGTAGTATTTAGCCTTGGGAGGTGGTCCTCCCTGCTTCCCACAAGGTTTCACGTGTCTCGTGGTACTCTGGATCAGAACTGTTACCTTATCTCTTTCGCTTACAGGCCTATTACCTTCTACGGAGTAGCTTTCCAGCTATCTTCAACTAAAGATACAGTAAATTTATGTTCTGTCCTCAACCCCCAAGCCAAAGGCTTAGGTTTGGGCTCTTTCCCTTTCGCTCGCCGCTACTTAGGAAATCGATTTTTCTTTCTCTTCCTCCGGGTACTTAGATGTTTCAGTTCCCCGGGTTTACCTCTATATACCTATGTATTCAGCATATAGTACATGGCGTAGCCATGTAGGTTTCCCCATTCGGAAATCTTTGGATCACAGACTATTTGCGTCTACCCAAAGCTTATCGCAGCTTATCACGTCCTTCTTCGGCTCCTAGTGCCAAGGCATTCACCCTGCGCCCTTTGTAGCTTGACCTTAAAATTCAATATAAGCTTCACACTACGTCGTCAACTGCGCTCGCTGCGGTGCTCATTTACCGTAGTAAACTCCGCTCCTCGCTCACTTGTTTCCTAGTATTGTTCGCTTCTATTTAATTTTATAAAGTAACCTAGTTAACTTTATAAAAAAGTGTCCTATACAAATTCGCATAAATAGAGTTCAAAAACTTTGTTTTTAAACTTATTTCTGTTTGTCTTGACGAAATTGTTTATTTATCTTTTAAATTTAAAGGATATTTAAACAAATATTTTCACTGTGCAATTTTCAAAGAACAATTGAGCTTTTCCTTTGTCCCGTAGGACCTTGGTCGCTCAAAATTAAACAGAGATAGTACCAGTTTTCGTAGTAGAGTTACCAACTACGTCGACTCCCTAGAAAGGAGGTGATCCAGCCGCAGGTTCTCCTACGGCTACCTTGTTACGACTTCACCCCAATCACTAATCCCACCTTCGGCCGCTGGCTCCTTGCGGTTACCTCACGGACTTCGGGTGTTACCAGCTCTCATGGTGTGACGGGCGGTGTGTACAAGGCCCGGGAACGTATTCACCGCGACATGCTGATTCGCGATTACTAGCAACTCCCACGGCTTCATGTAGGCGAGTTTCAGCCTACAATCGGGCCTAGGTTAGTTTAAGTTTAGCTCCACCTCACGGTCTTGCATCTTGTTGGCTAACCATTGTAGCACGTGTGTAGCCCCTAGACATAAGGGGCATGATGATTTGACGTCATCCCCACCTTCCTCCCGGTTAACCCGGGCAGTCTCACTAGAGTGCTCAACTTAATGGTAGCAACTAATGATAAGGGTTGCGCTCGTTGCGGGACTTAACCCAACATCTCACGACACGAGCTGACGACAACCATGCACCACCTGTCTCCCTGCCCCGAAGGGCTTCCCTCATTACAGGTAATTCAGGGGATGTCAAGTCTAGGTAAGGTTCTTCGCGTTGCTTCGAATTAAACCACATGCTCCGCTGCTTGTGCGGGCCCCCGTCAATTCCTTTGAGTTTTAATCTTGCGATCGTACTCCCCAGGCGGAATACTTATTGTGTTAACTGCGGCACAGAAGGGGTCGATACCTCCTACACCTAGTATTCATCGTTTACGGCTTGGACTACCAGGGTATCTAATCCTGTTTGCTCCCCTTTCATGCCTCAGCGTCAGTTACAGTCCAGAAAGCCGCCTTCGCCACTGGTGTTCTTCCTAATCTCTACGCATTTCACCGCTACACTAGGAATTCCGCTTTCCTCTCCTGCACTCTAGACACCCAGTTTCAAATGCAGCACCCAAGTTGAGCCCGGGTATTTCACATCTGACTTAAATGTCCGCCTACGCATCCTTTACGCCCAGTAAATCCGGACAACGCTTGCCACCTACGTATTACCGCGGCTGCTGGCACGTAGTTAGCCGTGGCTTCCTCATATGGTACCGTCATTATCTTCCCATATGACAGAACTTTACAACCCTAAGGCCTTCTTCATTCACGCGGCGTTGCTGCGTCAGGGTTTCCCCCATTGCGCAATATTCCCCACTGCTGCCTCCCGTAGGAGTCTGGACCGTGTCTCAGTTCCAATGTGGCCGATCACCCTCTCAGGTCGGCTACGCATCGTCGCCTTGGTGAGCCCTTACCTCACCAACTAGCTAATGCGTCGCGGGTCCATCTCATAGCGGATTGCTCCTTTGGTATAAAAGTCATGCGACCTTCATACTTTATGCGGTATTAATCTCCCTTTCGGGAGGCTATTCCCCTCTATGAGGCAGGTTACCCACGTGTTACTCACCCGTCCGCCGCTAATCCACTCCCGAAGGAGCTTCATCGCTCGACTTGCATGTGTTAGGCACGCCGCCAGCGTTCGTCCTGAGCCAGGATCAAACTCTCAATTTAAAAGTTTGTATCTTGATTGCTCAAGTAAAGTTTGCTGACTATAATAGTCATTTTAAGTTTCTTTCGAAACTCAATGAATTAACTGGTTTTACCTATTTCTCTGTTTAATTTTCAAAGACCAAGTTTTAATTTATTTGGTCTGCTCTCAGACCGCTTAATCATCTTATCATCTGCATTTAGTTTTGTCAACAACTTTTTTAAAAAGTTTTAAACTCAACTGTGTGCTTGATAACTTAAGCGTCGTATGCACCTTAGCACTGACGACTTATTCATAATAACATGTTATAATTTATATAAATATAATTATTTACATTTTGTATAAAAATTATCCTAAAAAATCTTAAATTATCTCGAAAAATCTTTAAATTACTCATATTGATACACCTGGTAATGTTTTAGGCTAAAATAATAAGATTCTGTTTAAATTGAATATCATAGGGCAATTTATTTCATTAAATAAATCTTAAAATTAAAAAAGTTTTATATTAAATCAAATATCTTTAATATAAAACTTCTTAATAATCTCTTTATAGTTTTATCTATATTCATAATTCTCCATAAATAATCTAGACTTCTCTTACTTTCATTATTTACCTACATTAATAACAGTTTAAATTGTTAACTTAATACTAAATTAAAGATGTGTTATATTAAAGTACATAGTTTTAATATAACACGCCTGATCTATTCTCTATTTAATTTAATCCTGACTGTAAATTCACGTGTTACTCTTAGTTTAGACATCTAAAAAACTAACTAATCATAGATATTAGACATTTTACATCCTGCAATGGAGTATAATGGAGAATATTTTAATAAACTGGTTTATTTTAAAGATACCTTAACTTGAACTCTTTTTATTTCTTCATATAATTACCTATATTAGCATCTTTGTCAATTATACCTTCAATGATAGGCTTTTTACTAGTAATGATTGTCGTAATTCCAGGTCCATGGCCAGCTTTTACACAATCACTATGAATCACCACTCCAATACTTACAGCTCCTTTTAAAAATCCTCTTCCATAAGTATTGTCACAATCTTCAAGTAAAACCAAGTCTCCAAATCTTAATTTATCTAAGCCTAGTCTTTCTATTTCTTCTGTATCAGCAGTCATTATATCATAATCTCCTGTATATGCACTTGATGATCCAATACCTGAACCCATAAGATATGGTGGAACCTTAGCAACAACAGGAACTTGTAGCTTACCATCTTTTTCTGTAATTCCTAGCTTTTCAAATAAATCTGGATCTATACTCATAAGTTGTACATCTTCAAATCCTTCTAATTTTAAACCTTGTCCATATGCTTTGATTAGTATTTTATCGTCTATAGCTAAATTTTCTAAATCTTCTTTTTCAAAACAAATCATAACATGTTCTATTCCGCCATGCATACCAGTTACATAACCCTTTGCACCTTTTCCATCTCCTGAAACAACCTTTGCTTCATTTCCTATACATGCAAATGTCATCAATGCTGCATTTTCTGTTGTATTCTCATTTCTAATTGATACTCCTGGTTCAACATGATCACCTACCCATCCAAAAGCTGAATCTCCAATGCTCACATTATAAGAAATCCCTCCTGTAGCTGGCAATATCATGGGTACTCCCTCATGAGTTATTCTATAATTTCCACCTAGTGGATGATGTATTTTCCCTTGAACTGACCATTTAACAATCTTTTCTTTATTTGTTCTTAACATATAAACTCCCCCTTATATTTAAATGTTTTATCAAAATATAAATTAGATAAAACCTATATATTTAATTTTATAAATATTTGTTAAAACATTGTACTAAAGATTTATTAGGATTATATCCTAAATCTCTAAGTGCCTTTTCTAAAATATTTAATACATATACTAATCGTTCTTCTCTAGCGTTTTCACCCATATGAGCTATTCTAACAACTTTGCCTTTTACAAATCCAAAAGAAGCTGACATTAATACATTATATTTATTAAACATATGAGATACTAATTCATCTGCATCTATCCCTTCTGGAAGTGCTACTGCTGTTACTGTGTTAGCTTGTCCTTTTCTTATAAATAGCTCTAATCCAAATTCTTTAACTGATTTTCTAATAGCATTAGCATATTTTTTATGTCTTTCAATAACATTATCTATTCCCTCTTCTATTACATTATCCACTGCTGCTCTAAGTCCCATAATATCACTTATAGGCATTGTATAAGGAAACCATCTTTTTTCATAATAACCTTTCCATATTGTTAAATTACAATAGAATCCTACAATTGGAGTTTTTCTGTTTTCCATAACCTTATAAGCATCATTACTAATTGATAGTATTGTTAGCCCTGGTGGCGCTGAAAATGCTTTTTGAGAGCCACCTAATACAATATCTATTTTCCAATCATCTACTTTTAAAGGTTCCCCTACCATAGCAGCAACACTATCTACAACTGTAATTATTTCATATTCCTTTAATAATGGACATATTTTACTTATATCATTTAAAAGTCCTGAAGGAGTATCACAATGCACTATAGTTGCATATTTAAAATTATTATCCTTCTCCAAAAACTTTCTTAAAGCTTCTATATCTATCTCTTCCTGTCTATCTACGCTATAATATACAGGTTCTCCACCATATATTTTAACAAAATCACCAAAACCTTCTCCAAAAACCCCATTATCCAATATAAGTACTCTATCATTTAGTTCTGTTAATGATGCACAAGCAGCTTCAAGTCCTAATATACCTTCACCGCTTAATATGTAAACATCATTCTTAGTTTCAATTACTTGTCCTATTTTTTCACAGGTCTCTTTGTAAAAATCATAAAAATTTATATCTAAATCTGGATTAGTAACTTCCATTGCTCTAGCTAAACGAACATTTTCTCTAACCTCTGTTGGACCGGGTGTAAATACATAAGGTTTATTCATATTAGCACTCCTTTTCTATATACCTCTTATATGAAGTAATTGTTATAGTTATCTTTTAATATTATACAGTATTTAATAACACTGAACAAAAATAAGGGAATTATAATGACTAATTTATAAAATTAATAATGCATATAATTAAGATAAATTTTTGTTTTTATGTTATTTTTTCATTGTAAGCCATTCATTCTTCTTTATACTCATCTCATATAAATTCCAATATTTATTTTCTACAAACCTAGCATTTTCAGTAAATTTTGTCTTTTTAAAACCTACTTTTTCATAACATCTTATCGCACCATGATTAAAATCAAATACCCCTAAAGTGATTTCTTCTAATAAAAAGGTATTGAAACCTATACTTAATATCTCATCTATTGCCGCTGTACCAACCCCTTTACCTCTCATAGATTCTTCACCTATAAGAAATCTTGCTATTTTTCCTATTTTATTTACATTATCTGCTTTAATTAGTTGAATAGTCCCAATGACTTCATTACTTTCTGTATAAATAATTTTATATATAAATACTTGTGATTCCTCTTTATTGGATATGTTTTTAAAATTCTCAGCTATTTGTTCCTTTGTTATAGGATACTTATATGTTGGCCCTGCCCATTGCATTAAATACTCTGGTGAAGTATTTTCATTCCATTTTATTATCTTATCAAAGTCCTCTTCCAACAAATATTCTAATTTTACCATAACCCTCTACCTTTCATACAAACATTTCATTATAGTGTTGCCAAAATCTTTAACATCTCTTAAATAGTCATACCCTTTAGGATTGCCTTTTTTATTGTACATTCTAACTGCTATTAATTCCTCACTAGGAATTACCAATATGCATGCTCCTGTATTACCTAAAATCTGATATGATCCATTAGGTACTAATTCTCCTAATTCACTTTTTTTACACTCTCTAGTTTTTACCCACCACAAAAATCCGTTCTCTGGAAGTTCTCTATCTTCCAAATATGGACTTTGAAGAGAAGTAGCTAAATCAAATATTTCCTTAGGAAGTACTTCTACTTCATTAATAGTACCTTTTTTCAAATGAATATATCCCCAATAAGCTAATTCTCTAGATGAAACATATAAATTCTTATCATATCCTGCTCCTGTAGAGCTTTTTTTAACCCCACTTACTGGTTCATCTTCTGGATTGAAAATAATTAACACTTGATCTTCTTTTGCTTCTGTCTCCCACCCTGTTTCTGATAAATTAAAAGGATTAAAAACAGTTTTTTGTAATATTTGAGATACAGTTTTTCCTGTACTAATTTCTACTATATCCGTTAATACCTTTATTCCCTCATTCCTATATTCCCAACTTGTACCACACGGAAAATTTCTAATTAGATTTCTGCTTGCATCACTGGTTAAACCATGAGTATGAGTTAATAAATGTCTAATAGTAGTTTTATCTATTATGTTCTTATCTAAATTAGGTAAATAATCAATTACATAATCATCAATACTATGTATATTTTTATTTAACAATGCATAAGCGACTGCAAATCCTATATAGCTTTTTCTTGCAGATGCAATATTAAATCTAGATCTGCAATCTACTTTCCTAGCAAATTCTTTATAGGAATGTTGTCCAAAATACTTTTCTGTAACTATCTTATCTTTATGTATTATAAATAATGATGAAGCAGAAGCTTTAATAAAATCTCCTGTATTTTTAACTTTATTTACTACCTCATCAAAAATATGATTTTCTTCTTTTTTTATCTCATCTTTAATATTAATATTATTTTTAATAAAATTAATCATTGTATATCATCCTTTTAATATAGCTTTTTTGTAAAACATTTTATATTTACAATTATAATCCTTCTATAACATAGTGTTAACTTATTTTTCTCTATTTTATTACACATCTTAATTTACTTATAAGTAGAAAAAGAGCTATTAAGCTCTTTAAGTCCATAAAAAAGTATACCTTAATATATTTAAAACATTTTTTTCACATCTTCTAATATATTAAAATTAGTTAAATCATAATGAAGAGGGGTTAGAGTTATATACCCTTTTTTAATATTATAAACATCTGTTTCTTCAGTATCATTCTCTTCTAATACGCCATTTATTTTTAAACTCCTTGTGCCATCCTCATTTAAATCTTCTACAAAAGTATTTTTATAATTTCTTTCTCCTATTCTACATACTTTTATTTCATTTTTGATATTTTCATCTATAGGTGGTATATTTATATTAAGTACTATATCATTTTTAAATTTACATTCTTCAGCTTTTGCTGCTATATCTAATGCTATTTTAGCTGCTAAGTCATAACTTTCATCTTTACCATCGCAAGAAAATGCAACTGAAGGTACTTTTAATATTGCTGCTTCAACAGCTGCAGATACGGTCCCAGAATAAATTACATCTGTTCCTAAATTATATCCTTCATTAGCTCCTGAAATTACCAAATCTACTTTATTTTCAACTAACTTCATAAGTCCTACTCTTGTGCAATCCGCTGGAGTACCGCTTACACTGAAAGCCTTAGACTTTATTCCATCTAATTTTTCCTCTTTAATTATAAGCGGGGCTGTTATTGTAATAGAGTGACTACTAGCACTTCTTTGCATATTAGGTGCTACAATTATTACCTCATGATATTTCTCAAGTTCTCTAGCTAATGTTTGTATTCCTTTTGCAAATATTCCATCATCGTTTGTTAGTAATATTCTCATATATAACTCCTCCTAAATTCTATGTTTTACCTTATACTAAGATTACTTACCTTATCATTATTTATCATATCATTAATTTTAACCTATGTATTTTCTTTTTAACATTAAAATATAGAAGATAAAACTTCTAAATAGAAAAGTGTCCTAAAAAGCAATTATTAAGTTGCTTTTTAGGACACCGCAAAATAGTTAATTTATGAATTTGAATTGAATTAAAGTAATTAATATTTAATAATATAAAATTTTATTATTTATTTTTATAGTAACAATGTCTTAAATAGACTTTGCAACATAGTTTACTAAATCTACTGTTCTACAAGAATAACCCCATTCATTATCATACCAAGAAACAACTTTAACCATATTATCTTCTATAATCATAGTAGATAATCCATCAATTATTGATGATCTTGGGTCTTGTTTATAATCTACTGATACTAATGGCTCTTCAGAATATCCTAATATTCCTTTCATACTACCTTCTGAAGCCTCTTTAAGTGCTGCATTTACTTCTTCTGCAGTAACTTTTGTTTTTAATTCACATACTAAATCTGTTAAGGATACATTCGGTGTAGGTATTCTTACTGCAAAACCATTTAGTTTTCCATTTAATTCTGGAAGAACCTTAGCAACTGCCTTAGCTGCTCCTGTAGTTGTTGGAATTATAGATTCTCCCGCTGCTCTTGCTCTTCTTAAATCTTTATGTGTTTTATCTAATATTCTTTGATCATTTGTATAAGAATGTATTGTAGTCATTAGTCCTTTAACTATTCCAAACTTATCATTTAATACTTTAGCAAATGGTGCTAAACAGTTAGTTGTACAAGATGCATTTGAAATTATATGATGCTTTTCTGCATTATAATCATTTTCATTAACTCCCATAACAATGGTTACATCTTCATTTTTACCTGGTGCTGTTATTATAACCTTCTTAGCTCCTGCTTCTATATGCTTTATAGCACCTTCTCTACCGTTAAATATACCTGTAGATTCAATAACTATATCTACTCCAAGCTCTTTCCATGGTAATTTAGCCGGATCACACTCTCTAAGTATTTTAATTTCTTTTCCGTTAACTATTATTTTATCTTCGCCATCAACTTCAATAGTTCCATTAAATTTGCCATAACAAGAATCATACTTAAATAAATGTGCTAGTGTTTCACTTTCTGCTTTAGCATTTATAGCGACTAATTCAACGCCATCCATTAGATTTTCTTGAGCAATTCTTAAAACAGCTCTTCCTATTCTTCCAAAACCATTCATAGCAACTTTTACAGTCATTATTTAGTCCCCCTATAAAATATAAACTTAAATTATATCATACTTTTTAAAAGTCTATAATACTATTATATTTATTAATTCATTTATGTGTTATACTTTTTCACCTTTTTTTCAATATATAATTATATGTGCTATACTATATATAGCATATTTAAGGATATATGTCAATACATTCAGCTAAATATGATATTCTATTATCTTAATTTAAAACTTATATAATAAATAAATTTTCTATTTAAATATATAAATTTAAGAACTTTTTGCATTTAAAGAAGCATATTAATTTGTCATTGTAAACCTTAATAGTAATCTTTAACCTTTCTAATACCTCTAAAATAAAATTATAGCTTGCACGTATAAATTATCTAAATTATCTAAATTATAATATTACATAATAAATATTTTTAAGAGGTGTTAATATAATGGAGAAGATGCTTAAAAAGTATGCTAGATTAGCAGTAAAAACAGGAGTAAATATTCAGAAAAATCAAACTCTTATAATAGCATCCCCAATAGAATGTGCTCCATTTACTAGAATGATTTCTGAAGCCGCCTATAAAGAAGGAGCTAGGGAAGTAATAATAGATTGGAATGATGAACTTTCTACAAAAATAAAATATATGTATGCTGATGATGAGGTATTAAGCACTATAGCCCCATGGAAAGTGGATTCACTTATGCACTATGTAAAGAATGGTGCCGCAGTATTAAGTATATCTGCCTCAGATCCCGAACTTATGAAAGATGTTCCCTCTAAAAAAATTTCTGCTTCTATAAAAGCTAGTCAATTAGCATTTAAAGAATTTAATAATCGATTAACAAATTATAAAAATCGCTGGTCAATACTATCGATCCCTACAAAATCATGGGCTTCAAAAGTATTTCCAGAACTTTTACCAGATAAAGCAGTAGAAAAACTTTGGGAAGAGATTTTCAAACTAGTTAGAGTTGATAAAGAAGACCCTGTAAAAGCATGGGAAGAACATATAGAAGTTCTCAAAAGCAATAGAGACCTTTTAAATAATCAAAATTTAAAATCACTTCATTTTAAGAATTCTTTAGGTACAGACTTATATGTGAACTTGCCTCAAAATCATCTATGGATGGGTGGTAGTAAAAAGAGCTCAGATGACATAGAATTTGTTGCTAATATGCCAACAGAAGAAATATTTACATTACCTAAAAGAAATGGCGTTAATGGTATAGTGTATAGCTCAAAACCTTTGAATTATAGCGGAAAGCTTATAGAAGATTTTTCTTTGACATTTGAAAATGGCAAAATTATAGATTTTACTGCTAAAAAAGGCTATGATTCATTAAAAAACTTAATTACAACTGATGAAGGTTCTCATTATTTAGGTGAAGTGGCACTTGTTCCATTTAACTCTTCAATATCTAATTCTGGATTAACTTTTTTTAATACGCTATACGATGAGAATGCCTCTTGCCATCTTGCTATAGGGAAAGCTTATAACTTATCTATAAAAGATGGAGATAAAATGACAGATGAAGAATTCTTAAAGGTCGGGGGAAATATATCTTTAATTCATGTAGATTTTATGTTTGGCACAGAGGATTTAGAAGTAATCGGAGTAAATCAAAATGGAGAACTAATTCAAATTTTTAAAAATGGGAACTGGATCTTTTAATAAGGATAAAAAATTTTAAAGAGTTTTAAGCTTATAAATTTTTCAATATATGCTAAGTTTTTTTAACAAATTAGTTTTTGACTTCATATTTATAAAAAATGAATGCTATTATTAAAAATTCGTATAAAAAAAGCAATCCTTTTGGATTGCTTTTTTGGTGGAGATAAAGAGATTCGAACTCTTGACCCCCTGCGTGCAAGGCAGGTGCTCTCCCAACTGAGCTATACCCCCAAATATGGTGGACCTTCAGGGACTCGAACCCCGGACCTACCGGTTATGAGCCGGTTGCTCTAACCAACTGAGCTAAAGATCCATACTGTTAACTAAGTTTCCTTAGTTAACACTACCTGGCAACAACCTACCCTCCCACAGGGTCTCCCCTGCAGTACTCTCGGCGTCCTAAGGCTTAACCTGCCTGTTCGGAATGGAAAGGGGTGTTACCCTTAGGACCATCATCACCAGATTAAAAATTCATATAAGCTTCACATTACTTCGTCAGTTTCAGTCACTCCAGTGCTCATTTACTTTAGTAAACTCCGCTCTTCGTTTCTTCACTTCCTTGTTCTGTTCGCTTCTATTAATTTTAAAGAAAATTTGTCATAAACGTCGTACTACTTCGTCAACTGCATTCGCTGTGGTGCTCATTTACCATTAGTAAACTCTGCTCCTCACTCATTTGTTTCCTTGTATTACTCGTTTCTATCAAATTTTAAAATTATATAAACTTCAAAGAAATTATTCTCTGAAAATTGCACAGTGAAATTAATTAGGTCAAGCCCTCGACTTATTAGTATGAGTCAGCTGAACATGTTGCCATGCTTACACCTCTCACCTATCAACCTGGTGTTCTTCCAGGAGTCTTACTAACTTATGTTATGGGAAATCTCATCTTAGGGGGGGCTTCACGCTTAGATGCTTTCAGCGTTTATCCCTTCCAGACATAGCTACCCAGCTGTGCCACTGGCGTGACAACTGGTGCACCAGAGGTCTGTCCATCCCGGTCCTCATTGCCAGAGTTGGCTCCTTCAATTTCCTACGCCCGCGACGGATAGGAGACCGAACATCTCCACGACGTTCTGAACCCAGCTCGCGTGCCGCTTCAATGGGCGAACAGCCCAACCCTTGGGACCTACTTCAGCCCCAGGATGCGACGAGCCGACATCGAGGTGCCAAGCCACGGCCTTCCCCGTCGATGTGGACTCTTGGGGGAGATCAGCCTGTTATCCCCGAGGTAGCTTTTATCCGTTGAGCGATGGCCCTCCCACGAGGAACCACCGGATCGCACTAAGCCCGACTTTCGTCCCTGCTCCACTTGTCTGTGTCCTGATCAGGCTCCCTTCTGCCTTTGCACTCTTCGAACGATTTCCGACCGTTCTGAGGGAACCTTTGGGCGCCTCCGTTACTTTTTGGAGGCGACCGCCCCGGTCAAACTGCCCACCTAACAATTGTCCGTGACCTGATTCAAGGCCTCCGGTTAGAATTCCAGTACTATCAGGGTGGTATCCCAAGGATGACTCCACAAAGGCTGACGCCCTTGCTTCCAAGTCTCCCACCTATCCTGTACAGATAGTACCGAAACTCAATCGCTAAATTGCCGTAAAGAGCTCTACAGGGTCTTTCCGTCCAATCACGGGTAGCAAGCATCTTCACTTGCACTACAATTTCGCCGGATTTGCTGTTGAGACAGTGCCCAAATCATTACGCCATTCGTGCGGGTCGGAACTTACCCGACAAGGAATTTCGCTACCTTAGGACCGTTATAGTTACGGCCGCCGTTTTTCAGGAGCTTAAGTTCATGCCTTCGTTTGCACTAAGCAATCCTTAACCTTCCAGCACCGGGCAGGCGTCAGCCCCTATACATCAGCTTTCGCTTTGTGAGACCTGTGTTTTTGCTAAACAGTTGCTTGGGCCTATTCTCTGCGGCCTACTTGCGTAGGCACCCCTTCTCCGAAGTTACGGGGTCAATTTGCCGAGTTCCTTAACAGCAATTCTTCCGATGGTCTTAGGATTCTCTCTCCACCTACCTGTGTCGGTTTGCGGTACGGGCACTAACTTCCTCCATAGAGGCTTTTCTTGGCAGCGTGGAATCAGATACTTCACCCTTAAAGGGTTTCCCCATCACGCCTCAGCTAATGTAGGTGGATTTGCCTATCCTACATACCTAAACGCTTAGACTAGCATCCAATAGCTAGCACATCTTATCCTCCTGCGTCACCCCATTTGTAATAACGTCTGCTAGTGGTACAGGAATATCAACCTGTTGTCCATCACCTACGCCTTTCGGCCTCGGCTTAGGTCCCGACTAACCCTGAGCGGACGAGCCTTCCTCAGGAAACCTTAGGTTTTCGACCGACAGGATTCTCACCTGTCTCTCGCTACTTATGCCAACATTCTCACTTCTGCATCGTCCACCGCTCCTTCCGGTACGACTTCAGCCAATGCAGAAAGCTCCTCTACCGCGTACACGTAGTGTACACCCATAGCTTCGGTGGTAAGTTTTAGCCCCGGACATCTTCGGCGCAGGATCTCTTGACTAGTGAGCTATTACGCACTCTTTGAATGAGTGGCTGCTTCTAAGCCAACATCCTAGTTGTCTTAGAAATCCCACATCCTTTACCAACAACTTACACTTTGGGACCTTAGCTGATGGTCTGGGCTGTTTCCCTTTTGACTACGGATCTTATCATTCGCAGTCTGACTGCCGAAATAAAAGTATATGGCATTCGGAGTTTGATAAGGTTCGGTAAGCGATATGCCCCCTAGCCTATTCAGTGCTCTACCTCCATTACTCAATTAATCGACGCTAGCCCTAAAGCTATTTCGAGGAGAACCAGCTATCTCCGAGTTCGATTGGAATTTCTCCGCTATCCACAGCTCATCCCATGGTTTTTCAACACCAACGTGGTTCGGTCCTCCACGAGATTTTACTCTCGCTTCAACCTGGCCATGGATAGGTCACCCGGTTTCGGGTCTACGACATGCAACTTTGCGCCCTATTCAGACTCGGTTTCCCTTCGGCTCCGTACGCCGAAGTGTCAACACCGCTGCATATCGTAACTCGTTGTGGCTGTTCTTAAAAAAAGCATCGTCACACATATAAAGTGCTTCGATCGGTTGTAGGCACAGGGTTTCAGGTTCTGTTGCCTCCCGGGGTTCTTTTCACCTTTCCCTCACGGTACTTCTCCACTATCGGTCACTAGGTAGTATTTAGCCTTGGGAGGTGGTCCTCCCTGCTTCCCACAAGGTTTCACGTGTCTCGTGGTACTCTGGATCAGAACTGTTACCTTATCTCCGCCAAGCACGGGCCTACCTATTACCTTCTTTGGTGCTTTTCCAGCTATCTTCAACTAAAGATACAGTAAATTTATGTTCTGTCCTCAACCCCAAGCCAAAGGCTTAGGTTTGGGCTCTTTCCCTTTCGCTCGCCGCTACTTAGGAAATCGATTTTTCTTTCTCTTCCTCCGGGTACTTAGATGTTTCAGTTCCCCGGGTTTACCTCTACCACCTTATACTTCGGCATATCTGAGTACGCCCGGCAACCGCCGGGAGGTTTCCCCATTCGGAAATCTTTGGATCACAGACTATTTGCGTCTACCCAAAGCTTATCGCAGCTTATCACGTCCTTCTTCGGCTCCTAGTGCCAAGGCATTCACCCTGCGCCCTTTGTAGCTTGACCTTAAAATTCAATATAAGCTTCACACTACGTCGTCAACTGCATTCGCTGTGGTGCTCATTTACCTAAGTAAACTCCGCTCCTCGCTCACTTGTTTCCTAGTATTGTTCGCTTCTATTTAATTTTATAAAGTAATAAAATGATTTTATTAACTTTTACAAAGTGTCCTATACAAATTCGCATAAATAGAATTCAAAAACTTTGTTTTTAAACTTATTTCTGTTTGTCTTGACGAAATTGTTTATTTATCTTTTAAATTTAAAGGATATTTAAACAAATATTTTCACTGTGCAATTTTCAAAGAACAATTTTAAATTAATGGTGGGTCTAAATGGACTCGAACCATCGACCTCACGCTTATCAGGCGTGCGCTCTAACCAGCTGAGCTATAGACCCACAATATGGTGGAGATAAAGAGATTCGAACTCTTGACCCCCTGCGTGCAAGGCAGGTGCTCTCCCAACTGAGCTATACCCCCATATTAAAGACTTTTGGTCTTTCAAAATTAAACAGAGATAGTACCAGTTTTCGTAGTAGAGTTACCAACTACGTCGACTCCCTAGAAAGGAGGTGATCCAGCCGCAGGTTCTCCTACGGCTACCTTGTTACGACTTCACCCCAATCACTAATCCCACCTTCGGCCGCTGGCTCCTTAGCGGTTACCTCACGGACTTCGGGTGTTACCAGCTCTCATGGTGTGACGGGCGGTGTGTACAAGGCCCGGGAACGTATTCACCGCGACATGCTGATTCGCGATTACTAGCAACTCCGGCTTCATGTAGGCGAGTTTCAGCCTACAATCCGAACTGGGATTGGTTTTTAAGTTTAGCTCCACCTCACGGTCTTGCATCTTGTTGTACCAACCATTGTAGCACGTGTGTAGCCCTAGACATAAGGGGCATGATGATTTGACGTCATCCCCACCTTCCTCCCGGTTAACCCGGGCAGTCTCACTAGAGTGCTCAACTTAATGGTAGCAACTAATGATAAGGGTTGCGCTCGTTGCGGGACTTAACCCAACATCTCCCCGAAACTTCACGAGCTGACGACAACCATGCACCACCTACTCCCTGCCCCGAAGGGCTTCCTCATTACGGGTAATTCAGGGGATGTCAAGTCTAGGTAAGGTTCTTCGCGTTGCTTCGAATTAAACCACATGCTCCGCTGCTTGTGCGGGCCCCCGTCAATTCCTTTGAGTTTTAATCTTGCGATCGTACTCCCCAGGCGGAATACTTATTGTGTTAACTGCGGCACAGAAGGGTCGATACCTCCTACACCTAGTATTCATCGTTTACGGCGTGGACTACCAGGGTATCTAATCCTGTTTGCTCCCCACGCTTTCATGCCTCAGCGTCAGTTACAGTCCAGAAAGCCGCCTTCGCCACTGGTGTTCTTCACAATCTCTACGCATTTCACCGCTACACTAGGAATTCCGCTTTCCTCTCCTGCACTCCTGAACGCACCGGATTTCAAATACAACACAAGTTGAGCCAGGTATTTCACATCTGACTTAAATGTCCGCCTACGCATCCTTTACGCCCAGTAAATCCGGACAACGCTTGCCACCTACGTATTACCGCGGCTGCTGGCGCATGGGTGTAGCCGGCGGCTTCCTCATATAGTACCGTCATTATCTTCCCATGTGACAGAACTTTACAACCTAAGGCCTTCTTCATTCACGCGGCGTTGCTGCGTCTGGGGTTTACATTGCGCAATATTCCCCACTGCTGCCTCCCGTAGGAGTCTGGACCGTGTCTCAGTTCCAATGTGGCCGATCACCCTCTCAGGTCGGCTACGCATCGTCGCCTTGGTGAGCCGTTACCTCACCAACTAGCTAATGCGCCGCGGGTCCATCTCATAGCGGATTACTCCTTTGGTATAAAAGTCATGCGACCTTCATACTTTATGCGGTATTAATCTCCCTTTCGGGAGGCTATTCCCCTCTATGAGGCAGGTTACCCACGTGTTACTCACCCGTCCGCCGCTAATCCACTCCCGAAGGAGCTTCATCGCTCGACTTGCATGTGTTAGGCACGCCGCCAGCGTTCGTCCTGAGCCAGGATCAAACTCTCAATTTAAAAGTTTGAATCTTGATCATTTCTTAAAGAAATTTGCTCAAGTAAAGTTTGCTGACTGTAATAGTCATTTTAAGTTTCTTTCGAAACTCAATGAATTAACTGGTTTTACCTATTTCTCTGTTTAATTTTCAAAGACCAAATTCTTACTGTTTTGCCGTCGTTTCCCGACTGCTTTTTTATCTTATCACTTTGTTTTCTCGTTGTCAATATATTTTTTAAAACTTTTCAAAGTTTTTTTAGGAAACTTAGTTTTCTTTAAGTCCTATTAAATATGTTGATTTAAAAACTCAGTATGTCGCTTTAGCACTTGGCGCTGACGACTTATTCATAATAACATGATAAAAAAAAGCAAAATTTTATTTATTATTTTGCTAAAATTATTTTATAAATTCTTGGCAATAATATCTTTCTCGTTTTTCATATAAAGATACACTAGGATAAGTTTCTTTTTGTTTTTTCTAACTGGAATAGAAATCATGAATAATTGCTACTTTTAGCAATTATAATTAAAACTATTGAGTTCATAATTCACAAAGAATTAGTTTCTTTAAAGCTAGTTTCAACCTTAATTTTAAATTTTACATTATCTTAAGTTGTTAATTGAAATACTTAATGGCATAGTTATTATTTATAAATTAACTTCTTTTATCTATAAATGAAATACTGCCTTAAGCATTTTATTATACTCAAGACAGTATTCTACTAATTATAAATTATTAATTATTTCTTTAAATCTATTTCCTCTAACTTCAAAATTTACAAACATATCAAAGCTAGCACAAGCAGGAGATAATGTTACTATATCATCTTTTTCAGAAATTTCTTTTGCCTTATCTACCGCTTCCTCTAAAGTATCAACCATATATATTGTAGTTTCTATTCCTTCTTTTTCTTTTAACTCATCAAAAGCTGCCTTTATTTTATACTTTGTTGCACCTAGTAATATTAATGATTTAATATATTTATATCCTTCAAAAGCTAAAGGTTCAAATGGTAGCTTCTTATCATATCCTCCTGCTATTAATATAACAGGTTTTTCAAAAGCTTTAATACTTGCTAAGGTTCTTGTAGGACTAGATGCTATAGAATCATTATAAAACTCCACTCCATTTATAGATCTTATAAATTCACTTCTATGTTCCACTCCTCCAAAAGATATAGCTATATTCTTCATAACTTCAATATTTACTTCATCACAAGTTGCAGAAAACGCAGCTAATAAATTTTCAACATTATGCATACCTTTTAATTTTATATCTTTCTTATCACAAACTTCCTTACCCCTAACATATAATTTTTCATTTTCATAATATGCACCTTTTTCTACTTTTTTCTTTCTACTAAAAGTGTAAACTCTTCCTTTAGCTTCTTCTATCATTGAGTTAGTTATATCATTATCTTCATTTAATACTAATAGAGAGTTTTCATCTTGATATTTGTATATATTCTTCTTGCTTTCAACATATTCATTCATGTCCTTATGCATATCTAAATGGTTAGGAGATAAATTTGTTATTACTGCTACATCTGTAGAATCCTTCATTGTCATAAGCTGAAAGCTTGATAATTCTAATACTACTCTATCATCTTTTTTTATTTTTTCTATGTTAGTAAAGAGAGGCGTTCCTATATTCCCACCTACCCAAGTGTTATATCCTGCTTCTTTTAATATATTATATACAAGTGTTGTAGTTGTAGTTTTACCATCACTTCCTGTAATGCCATAAATCTTAGCAGGACAATATCTTACAAACTCCTCCATTTCAGATGTTATATAAGTTCCTTCATTTCTAGCTCTAACTAAAGCTTCACTATCTATTCTCATAGATGGAGTTTTAAAAATCACTTCAAATCCTTTTAAATTATTTAAATAGTTGTCTCCTAACTCAAATTTTATTCCTAATCCTTCATACTTATCTATATCTTTAAACTGGTCTCTATTTTTCTTATCAAAAGCAGTTACCTTAGCTCCAAGTTTAACTAAAAACTCTATAAGAGGTATGTTACTGACTCCTATACCCACTACTGCTACATTTTTATTCAATATATATCTTTTAAAATCATTAAAATCTCTTTTCATTCTATTTTTAATCCTCCAACATTGACTGTTATCATTAATAATATGTATATTATAACACTTTTTATTTGTTATTTGAATTACCGTAGAATATGATATAATCAAAAACGAGAATTTTGTCGAAATTGTTCGAATTGAATTAATATATAAACTTATCTTTGTCGTATTGATTTGCACTTTTCTACATGCTATACTTCTCTTGTGCCGTAAGGAATATGTTAAGATGATTCCCCAAAGTTTTAACATAACACATAACATATCCCCATGATTAAACCCTATTTTTTACCGGATGACAATCCGGTTATTTTTTTACCTAAAAACCCTTTTAACTTTAGAATTATCCTCGACATTATTGAGTATTTTTAGAATATATTTATTTCATTTTTTAAATTCTTTAAATAAATTTTAAAAATATAATTTTATCTATAAGTTATTAGTATCAATTTCAAAAGAAAAACTCTCTACAAATATATTGAACTTGTAGAGAGTTTTTCATTGAATTTAGGCATCTGAAATAAAATAATAAACCAAAGATGTTAGTATGTTTTATATCAGACAAGGCGTCAGGTTCTCCTCATAGTGGAGCTATGTGCGGGTTCTTTGAGCGTAGTATGATGAAAAATAGAATAACATACTGGTCTATTATTTTTTTGAAGATGCCTAAGTTATTAAAATTCCATTTTTTCTTCTATATATTTAGTAAGCTCATCTATATGAAGTCTTATTTGCTCCATTGTATCTCTATCTCTTACTGTTACAGTATTATCTTCCATAGTATCAAAATCCACTGTTATACAGAAAGGTGTTCCTATTTCATCTTCTCTTCTATATCTTTTTCCTATACTTCCTGCTTCATCGTAGTCCACATTAAATTTTTTAGCAAGTATTGAATAAACTTCTAAAGATTTTTCACTTAATTTTTTACTTAGTGGTAATACTGCTGCTTTGAAAGGCGCTAGTGATGGATGTAAATGTAATACAGTTCTAACATCGCCACCTTCAAGTTCTTCCTCATCATAAGCATTTACTAAGAATGCAAGAGCAACTCTATCTGCACCTAATGATGGCTCAATACAATATGGCACATATTTTTCATTTGTCACTGGATCTAAGTAAGATAAGTCTTCTCCAGAATGCTCCATATGCTTTTTAAGGTCGTAGTCTGTTCTATCAGCTATGCCCCATAGTTCACCCCAACCAAATGGGAATAAAAATTCTATATCGCAAGTTGCATTACTATAGAAAGATAACTCCTCTTCACCATGATCTCTAAATCTTAAATTTTCTTCTTTCATACCTAGATTAAATAAGAATTTCTTGCAGTAGTCTTTCCAATACTCAAACCATTCTAAGTCTGTTCCTGGTTTACAGAAAAACTCTAGCTCCATTTGCTCAAATTCTCTAGTTCTAAATATAAAATTTCCTGGTGTAATTTCATTTCTAAAAGATTTACCAATCTGAGCTATACCAAAAGGTACTTTTTTTCTTGAAGTTCTCTGTGCATTTTTAAAGTTAACAAATATACCTTGAGCTGTTTCTGGTCTTAAGTATATTTCTGATTTACTATCTTCAGTTATTCCTTGAAATGTTTTAAACATAAGGTTAAATTTTCTTATGTCTGTAAAATTTTTCTTTCCACATTTAGGGCAAACTATTTGATGCTTTTCAATATACTCTTTGTACTCTTCATTAGTCCAGCCATCAGCAACCGCAACTTCCGCTCCTTCTGAAGTCATATGATCTTCCACTAGTTTATCCGCTCTAAATCTAGCCTTACAATCTTTACAATCCATTAATGGATCTGAGAATCCCCCAACGTGTCCTGAAGCCACCCAAACTTCTGGATTCATAAGTATAGCACAATCAAGTCCTACATTATATGGGCTCTCTTGAACAAATTTTTTCCACCATGCTTTCTTAACATTGTTTTTAAATTCTACTCCTAATGGACCATAATCCCAAGAGTTAGCAAGTCCTCCATAAATCTCTGAACCTGAAAATATAAATCCTCTATTCTTGCATAAGCTAACAACTTTATCCATAGTAACTTCTTTCATAAAATAATACCTCCGTTTTTTTTATTTATAAACACTCCAATTGAAGTAAATTTACTTTAATAAAAATAAAAAACTATTACTAGTTAAGGGACGAAATAATATTCCGCGGTTCCACCCTTATTAGCAATAGCTCAGCTCTACTAAAATATACTCAAAAGCTCCCTTCACTATAAGTCTTTAATGATTTGCACCATCCATCATCTCTCTTTATAAAGTACTTAAAGTTACTCTTCTTTATCAATGTATAATATTAAATTGTATTGGTATATACTATCATAAAAATTCAGAATTGTCAAGCATTAATTATTAAAAAAATTAATATTAGATATATTTTATTTATACTTTATAATTTATAGCCATTTCTTCTATTATAAAAGATAAATATTTTATCTTCTGTAAAGTTATTTAACAATTTCTTAATAATAAACAAAATGGCTAATAACTTTTTAAACTTATAACAAAAATTAATAATTTAAAATTAGTTAAGTATTGTAGATTAAATTCCAATATCTTATAATTTATATAATTCTACTTTTTATAAATTTATCGCAATAAAAAAAGTAATACTATAAAGTATTACTTATATTTATCAAAAATAAAAAATGGCTCCGCGAAGAGGATTCGAACCTCCAACCTATCGGTTAACAGCCGAGTGCTCCACCGTTGAGCTATCGCGGAATATTGTCATTACTGACTACATATATTATTATATCAAAAATAAAAAACAAATGCAATAGTATTTTAAAAAGTTTTTATACTTTTCTTTATTTAATTTTATATGCCTTATATTAACTATGGTAAATAATTTATATTCATTGATATGTTTGTTCATATTTAACAATATTAAACTCTGAAACTTTTATAGTAAGTGGATATTTCACTTTGCTTAAAATATCTTTTTTAATAGATATTTTAAAATCCTCACTTTTGCGAATATCGGAAAGCCATAGTGCATTATCTTCTATAAGCTTATCATCTTTATCATATACCTTAACACTTTTGTCGTGATCATAGATAAAACTACATCTTTTATCACTACTCTCCTCCTCAGTACCTATAGACAGAAATTTACCTTTATCTTTGTTTATATTTTGCCTCTTTTCAAAACATAATCTTAAAAAATTATTATCATTTCCCTCTATCCTATCTAAATATATTTCTGAATTATTCCCTTCATAAACAAGTTCTTTTACTTCAATAGGCTCATTAAAATAGCTTAATAGTTTATCATCTTTAGGCATATAATTTTCATTAACTTGTATTGTAACTTCTATAGGGCTAAGTTTAGTAATTTTATATTCTCTTTCGTAAAGGATATTCTTTCTTATAATTTCTTTTACATCTTCTTTATTAATTAAATCTAATACTACTTTAAAAATTAAAAGTAGCCCGATTAAACATAAAACTATTTTAGAACTCCGTTTCATTTTAATCTCCCTTACAAATTACTCTTATAAAAATTTTTAACATAATCATTGTTAAATGTTAATATTCAATAATTTAAAAGTCGCTATAAGGATTATATATTATTAATTAGATTACTCGTAAAAAAATCATATTATATAAAAAGAGATATAAAGTCTTCATAAACAATATATCTCTTAATTTTTATATTATTGTAACGGCTTCATAGTTGGGAATAAGATTACGTCTCTTATTGATGTAGAATCAGTTAGGAACATAACTATTCTATCTATACCTATTCCTAATCCTCCAGTTGGTGGCATACCTACTTCTAATGCGCTCATAAATTCTTCGTCTATAACATAAGCTTCATCATCACCAAGTTCTCTTTCTTTTGCTTGTTGTTCAAATCTTTCTCTTTGTACTATTGGATCATTAAGCTCTGAATAGGCATTACATACTTCTCTACCATATATAAATCCTTCAAATCTCTCAGTAAATTCAGGATTTCCACGTTTTTTCTTAGTAAGTGGTGAAATTTCTACTGGATAATCGCATAGGAATGTTGGCTGTATTAAATGTTCTTCCGCAAACTCTTCAAACAATGCATTTAATACGTCTGCTTTTGTACAATCTTTTAATTCTTTCTTAAATTCTAAATGCTTTTCTTTAGCAATAGCTTGAGCTTCTTCATCTGTTTTAATAGTCTCAAAATCTATTCCTGCATATTCTTTAACTGCATCCACCATTGTAAGTCTTCTCCAAGGTGGTGTTAAATCTATTTCCGTTCCTTGATAATTTATTTTAGTAGTTCCATGTACTTTCTCACAAGCATAGGCAATCATTTGTTCTGTAATTTCCATCATATCATTATAATCTGCATAAGCTTCATATAATTCAATCATAGTAAATTCTGGATTATGTCTTACACTCATACCTTCGTTTCTGAAGTTTTTACCCATATCATAAACTTTCTCGAAACCACCAACAATACATCTTTTTAGATATAATTCAGTAGCTATTCTTAAATACATATCTATATCTAATGCATTATGATGAGTAGAGAATGGTCTTGCAGCTGCACCACCTGCTATCGGTGATAAAATTGGAGTTTCAACTTCTAAGAAACCTCTATTATCTAAGAATTCTCTTATACTTCTTATTATTTGAACTCTCTTCATGAAAGTATCTCTAACATCCTTGTTCATAACAAGGTCAACTTCTCTTTGTCTATATTTTAAATCTGGATTTTTAAGTCCATGCCATTTCTCTGGTAATGGCTTTAATGACTTAGATATAAGTGTAACTTCTGTTGCACGTACAGAAATTTCTCCTGTTCTAGTTCTGAATGAAGTTCCTGTTACACTTAAGAAATCTCCTATATCAAATGTTTTAGCATCTTTAAAAGATTCTTCGCCTACTGCATCTAATCTTATATATACTTGAATTTTTCCATATCTATCATGAAGATCGCAAAATCCAGCTTTACCTTGAATTCTCTTAGACATAAGTCTTCCTGCTACAGTAACTGGAATTTCTCCGCCTTCTTCAAATCCATTAACAACTTCTTGTGATGTATGGGTTCTATTCACTTTATAAACGTCAAATGGATCTTTTCCTTCAGCTTTAAGTTCAGCTAATTTTTGCCTTCTAATTACCACTTGCTCATTATACTCAGCTTCTTTTGCTTGAATATCTTCCACTTCAAGCTCTGGCGTATTTAAATTATTTTCTTCCATGTATAAACTCCTCCTATGCTCTTTTTATTTCAAGTACTTCGTATTTACTTACTCCATCAGGAATAGAAACCTCAATCACATCTCCTACTCTTTTACCTACAAGTGCTCTTCCAACTGGTGATTCGTTTGAAATTTTATTCTCCATTGGATCTGCTTCTGCTGAACCAACAATATGGAATTCTACTTCTTCATCAAAGTCATAGTCCTTAACTTTCGCTATTGAACCTATACTAATTATATCCTTATCTAATTCACTTTCATCAACTACTGATGCATTTCTCAGCATGTTTTCAAGCTGTATTATTCTTCCTTCTACAAAAGCTTGCTCGTTTTTAGCTTCATCATATTCAGAGTTTTCACTTAAATCTCCATATCCTAAAGCTACTTTAATTTTTTCAGTGATTTCTTTTCTCTTAACTGTTTTAAGGTACTCTAACTCTTCTTCAAGCTTCTTTATTCCCTCATAAGTCATCACATATTTTTTAGAATCACTCATTTTTTTCTCCCCTTTAAACAATATATATATTTACTCTATTCTTCAATAAAACACTTTATTAATTTAACATGATTGTACCACAAAACTTCTTTAAAGTCTTAAATCCACAAAATTTCTTTAGAATCTGTGGATTTAAGACTTTAAGTTATTATAAATCAGTGGCTACGATATGTCAATAAAAGGATGCCCAATACATCCTTTATTAATATTTATGTAATATTATATTACTGTATATTATCCACAAATACTGATTTATATTCAAGTAAAAGACTTAACACATCTTCATATTTAGTCATTGAGTTAATTCTATCTTTGATCTCAGTACAATATTTAAGGCCTTTAATATACCAAGCTATATGCTTTCTCATTTCCCTTACAGCCTTTATTTCTTCAAAATACTTAATAGATAAATTTAAATGATTAATACACATATCTACCTTTTCTATAGGTATAGGTTTTGTTATATTTTCACCTTTCAAAGCTTGGGTTATTTCTCTAAAAATCCACGGGTTACCCATAGCCCCTCTTGCAATCATTATTCCATCACAATTGGTTTGTTTTTTTATTTTCATGGCATTCTCAGCTGAAAATACATCTCCATTTCCTATTACAGGTATTTTAACCGCTTCTTTAACTTGCCTTATAATGTCCCAATCTGCTTTTCCTTCATACATCTGTTCCCTAGTTCTGCCATGAACCGCTATAGCATCTGCACCTGCATCTTCTATGTATTTGCCAAACTCAACAGCATTTATATTATTTTCATCGAAGCCTTTTCTAAATTTAACAGTTATAGGTTTTTTACTTACCTTCTTCATTTCCTTTACTATTTCTGCTGCTAATTTAGGATTTTTCATAAGTGCTGATCCTTCACCGTTTTTAACAATTTTAGGCACAGGACATCCCATATTTACGTCTACTATACAGATATCATTATTTTCATTAAACACTTCACAAGCATAAGCCATTATTTTAGGTTCATTCCCAAAAATTTGAATACCTACAGGTTTCTCTTCATCTGCTATTCTCATTAATCCTTCTGTGTTTTTACTTTTGTAAAATAGTCCTTTAGCACTTATCATTTCAGTATATACAAGTCCACAGCCCATACTTTTACAAATACCTCTGTAAGCTATGTCTGTAACACCTGCCATAGGCGCTAAAAATACTTCATTATCAAAATGAAGATTTGATATATACATACTATCACCTAGTCTCTATTTTTTTCATATATAATTCTAAGTCCATCTAAAGTTAAAAACGATTCCACTTTATCAATTGTAGAAGATTCTTCTGCTATTAACTTAGCAAGTCCTCCTGTAGCTATAACTATAGGCTCATCTTCACCTTTAGCCATCATCTCTTCTTTCATTTTACGCACTATGTAATCAACTTGACCTATGTATCCATAAACTATACCTGCTTGCATACTTGCTACTGTATTTTTACAAATTACAGTTTCAGGCTTTGAAAGTTCAACTCTTGGAAGTTTAGCCGCTTTTTCAAATAATGCGTCTGAAGATATCTTTACTCCTGGACAAATTGTTCCCCCTAGATAATCTCCATTTTTAGTTATAGCACAAAAAGTAGTAGCTGTACCAAAGTCTATTATTATCATTGAACTTTTATAAATATCAAAAGCTGATACTGCATTTACTATCCTGTCAGCACCTACTTCTTTTGGATTATCATATTTTATATTTATACCAGTTTTAACTCCTGGCCCAACTACTATTGGTGTCTTATCAAAATATTTTCTTATCATATGTTCTAAAGAGTACATAATATTCGGAACCACAGATGATATTATTACTCCTTCTATATCAGATATCTTTATATTGTTTTGCTCAAAAAGTTGCCTCACTTGTATACCATATTCATCGGAACTTCTCTTGTGATCAGTAGATAGCCTCCAATCAACTAATAATTCTTTTCCTTTGTATATCCCTAATACAATGTTGGTATTCCCTACATCTAAAACAAAAATCATTTAAATTCACCTCTATATAATTAAAAGCAGCTTTAAAAGCTGCTTTTATCCTGTATGTTTGACTAAAAAAATCTCATTACAATTAATAATTTAATTTTAACAAGTTAATCTATTTTGTCAAGGTGTTTAAATAATTTTTAAAACTTGTAATTTATGTATATATAATTTAATGTAAAGATTATTTATATTACGCTCTTACTACTATTTTCCATTATATTTAATATTTCTTTTTCATCCTTAGCAAACTCATATAATATTCTTTTTAAACTTCCTTCTTTTTCACTATTCATTAAGTTCATGTACATATTCATTAAGCTTTTCTCTACATTTGTAATATGACGACTTCTCACTAATTGTTCTTTTGTTAAATGATAATTATATTTCATGATAATTACCTCCTTAAGAGCTGTTGTAATACTTCAATGTGATTATTATGCTTTTGTATTAATTCGTCGATTGAACTTTGCATAGAGCTGCTATTTACAGCTTTCAGATAACTTTTGTACTTACTTATAAGTATTTCCTCTTTTTCTATAATGTTATTAATAGTAGCTTGATTGGGACATATCATAAATAATCTTCTCCTTTTTCACATATTATTATCAATATAAAAAGGTATATACTTCTTTTTAAGAAGTATATACCTAATTTATAAATTGTTTACACTTTAACTTAGTCATATGAAAGAAAATAGTAGACCAAAGATATTAGTCTATTATTTTTTGTATATACCTTACTAACCAAACATAGAAAGTAATACACCAGCTGCTACAGCACTACCTATAACCCCTGCAACGTTTGGTCCCATAGCGTGCATAAGCAAGAAATTAGAAGGATCTTCCTTTTGTCCTACAACTTGTGAAACTCTAGCAGCCATAGGTACTGCTGAAACTCCTGCTGAACCTATTAATGGGTTTATTTTGCCCTTAGTAACTTTACATATTATCTTACCTATAATTACGCCTGAAGCAGTAGCTACTGCAAAAGCAACAACTCCTAAAATTATTATTCCTATAGTTTTTGGAGTTAAGAATATCTCTGCTTTAGCTGTTGCTCCAACGGAAAGTCCTAAAAATATTGTTATTATATTTATAAGAGCATTTTGTGCTGTATCACTTAATCTTCCAACAACTCCAGATTCTTTAAATAAGTTTCCAAGCATCAACATACCAACAAGTGATTTAAGCGATGGAAGGAATAATATAACTAAAATAGCAACAACTATTGGAAATATAATTTTTTCCACTTTCTTAACTTGTCTTAGTTGTCCCATTTTTATTGTCCTTTCTTCCTTAGTAGTTAATGCCTTCATGATTGGAGGTTGAATTAATGGTACTAATGCCATATATGAGTAAGCTGCAACTGCTATTGGTCCAAGTAAATGTGGAGCTAAATTATTTGTTAAAAATATGGCCGTAGGACCATCCGCTCCTCCAATTATACCTATTGATGCCGCTTCTTGTGGAGTAAATCCAAGTAATATTGCTGCCATAAATGCAAAGAATACTCCAAATTGCGCTCCTGCCCCCATTAGAACACTGGAGGGATTAGCTAATAGTGGTCCAAAATCTGTCATAGCACCAACTCCTAGGAATATGAGCGGCGGGAATATTTCCCATTTAACACCTCTTGATAAATAATATAATAATCCTCCAGCTTCACCTGCAACAGGTTCTGCCATTATATCTGCTAATGGTAAATTTGTAAGCAGCATACCAAAAGCTATAGGTAGTAATAATAATGGCTCAAACTCTTTTGCAATTGCTAAATATATTAATAAACAAGAAACACCTATCATTAAAAGTTCTTTCCAAGTTATTGCAGCAAAGCCGGAGGTACTTAATAATTCTTGTAATACTTCAATTATATTCATTTAGCTTACCTCCTTTTTATTATGCGATAACAGCTAAAACATCTCCTGTACTAACAGCTGCTCCTTTTGCCACATTTATTTCAGCAACGGTACCATCTACTGGTGACATTATTTCATTCTCCATTTTCATAGCTTCTAAAACAAATAATACATCACCTTTTTTAACTGTAACACCTTCAGCTATATTTATTTTAACTATTGTTCCTGGCATTGGACAATCAATCTTTTCTCCAGAAGCATTTGATTTTTTAACTGATGGTGCTGGAGCTGCTGGCTTTTGCACTGGTGCTGGAGCTATTGGTTTCTCTGCAGCTATATTAGGTGTAGAGGTAAACTCTCCTTTAACCTCTTCAACCTCTACTTGATACATATTTCCATTAACAGTAACATTATATCTCTTCATAGTAATTTTCCTCCCTATACATTTTAGCGATTAAATTTAGTAGCATTACTTTGCCAATTTGCATTTCCACTATTTACTCTTTTTATACTCTTTATATTTAAATCTGAAACTGGTACATTAAGATGAGCTGATAACGATGCCATTATAACTGCAACTAATTCTAAGTCATCTTCAGGGTTTTCTATAGTTTCTACTTCTTGCACTACTGGTTCAAATTTTTCTTCTTTAACCGGTTCCATTTCTTTCTTTTTATCTCTTAATAAAAAACTTTGAAATTTAATTATATACATTAAGATAACTAATACAGCGAAAACTATAATCATAGCTACTGCCGAAACTCCCAATGCATCTATTAAACTTAATTTTTCATTCATATTATATCCCCCCTAAATTAATATGCTTCCATGCTTTTTAGGGTAGCTTAACTCTCTTTTGCTTTGTAACATATCTAACATTGCAAATACTCTTTGTTTAGTTTCACTTGGCTTTATAATATCATCTAATAAACCTATTTCTGCACAAGCATATGGATTTGTAACTTCATCCATATATTTTTTAATAATCTCTTCTTCTTTTACTTTCGGATTATCCGCACTTAATATTTCATCTCTATATTTAGAAGTTATTATAGACTTAGGTGAAGTTAATGAAATTTTAGCGGTTGGCCATGCTAATGCTATATCAAAAGATGCTTCCTTACTTGCAAGTGCTAAATAACCAGCTCCATAAGCTTCTCCAATTATAAGCGAAACCTTCGGAACTACAGCATCACCTAAAGCATATACCATTTTTGATACGCTTTTAGCTAATCCCATCCTTTCCTCCTCAAGACTAATAATAATTCCCTTTGTATCTACAATACTAAGTATTGGAATGTTGAAACTATCACACATTCTTACAAAGCTTGCTACTTTATTTGAAAGTTTTATATTAATCTCACTCTTCTTACTAGAATCGTTTGCTATAACACCAACTGTTAATCCATTTATTTTTATTAAGTAAGTGTTTATGCTCTCTTCCATAGTTTTATTTATTTCTAAAACAGAATTTTCATCACTAATTGCATTTACTACTGCTTCTCCACTATAGTTTTCATTAATAGCAGCTTCATTTAATGTTTCTTTAGCTTCATTTAAATCCATAGATTCAGCAGTTAAATATGGCATTTCTAAATTATTAGATGGTATATAATTAAATAATTTCTTAGTTAATATTACTGCTTCCATTTCATCACTAACAACAAAGTGAGCATTTCCATTTTTAATAGAAGATATTCCATCACTATACATAGAGCTACTTACATATCTTTCTTCTCTATCTATCAGTTTATCACTTGTATTTATACTAAATTGTCCATTTTCCTCTACTACTATAATAAAATCACTCATAGTGGCATTTAATGCCATCATTCCATTACATGGTCCTGAAACAATAGAAATTTGAGGTATTACTCCACTATTCTTAGTAGTTTTTCTTAAAACTTCTCCATAGGAAGCTAAAAGCTCAATTCCATCATCAACTTTTCCGCCTATGGAATCAAATATCTTAACTATTGGTGCTCCCATTTTCACTGCAGCATCCATTATATTGCATATTTTTTTACTTGATTGTTTATTGAATGTTCCCCCATTTACAGTGTAATCTTCACTATAAATGTAGACCAATCTTCCATCTATAGTTCCATGTCCTGTTACAACTCCTGCACCATTTTTATCAATTAGTGTGCCTACCTCTACAAAAGAACCTTCATCCAAAATGTTTAAAATTCTTTCTCTTGCAGTTATTTTGTTTAAGTTGTGTTGCATTTCAACTTTTTCTGATCCACCACCTTGGTGTGCCTTATGTCTAATTTCATCAAAGACATCAAGTTTATCCATATTATTGCCTCCTGACTTTAGATTACTCTTTGTTACCCCGCCATAATAATAACATAAAAAGTCCCATTTGTACATAAAATTTGCAAGTTTTAATTCATTTTTCTGTGTATTGAAAAAAAACAATTATAAATTGACGTGTAATCATTCTTTTCCTTTAATATTCTTTCTATTTTCTTTATTTAAAAAATACAGAACTAGTTATTTTAAAAGATATCTTATATGAATAAAACCACTATAAGTACATACTTATAGTGGTTTTATCAATTCTTATTTATTCTTTTATACTAGAATAATCCTTCTATCGTTCCATCTTCTTTTATATCTATTTTAGCCGCTGCTGGAATTTTGGGAAGTCCTGGCATAGTCATTATCGTTCCTGTTAATACAACAATAAATCCTGCACCATTAGAAACTTTAACTTCTTTTATAGAAACTTTGAATCCTGTTGGCCTTCCAAGAAGATTTGGATTGTCTGATAATGAATTTTGTGTTTTAGCTACACATATAGGTAATTTATCTAAACCTATTTTTTCTATATCAGATATTTGCTTTTTAGCTGCTGGTAGTATTTCAATTCCATCAGCTCCATATATCTCTCTAGCTATTGTTTCCATCTTTTCTTTTATAGTTAATTTTTCATCATATAACACATGGAAATTGCTTTCTTTTTCTTCAATAGTTTTTATAACTTTTTCAGCAAGCTCCAATCCACCTTCTGCACCTTTTCCCCAAACTTCAGTCAATGCAACTTCTACACCTTTATTTTTACAGAATTCTTCTATATATTTAATTTCTTCTTCACTATCACTTATAAATCTATTTATAGCTACAACTGCTGGCACACCAAATTTTTCAACATTTTCTATTTGCTTTTCAAGATTTTCTATACCTTTTGAAAGAGCTTCTACATTTGGAGTGTTTAAACTATCTTTTTTAACTCTACCATGATGCTTTAACGCACGAATAGTTGCTACTATTACTACTGCACTTGGTTTTAAGTTTCCATATCTACACTTAATATCAAAGAATTTTTCTGCTCCTAAGTCTGCACCAAATCCAGCTTCTGTTATAGTGTAATCACCTAATTTTAAAGCCATCTTAGTAGCTAAAATACTATTGCATCCATGTGCTATGTTTGCAAATGGTCCACCATGAATTATTGCTGGTGTATTATCTAAAGTTTGGACTAAGTTAGGCTTAACAGCATCTTTCATAAGCATAGCCATGGCACCATGAACATTTAAATCTTTACAATATATAGGTTGTCCCTCTGTGCTGTAAGCTATAAGGATTTTTCCAAACCTTTCCTTCAAGTCCATTAAATCTGTTGAAAGACAAAGTATTGCCATTATTTCAGAAGCAACTGTTATTGTAAATCCATCTTCTCTTGTAAATCCATTTGGAGTTCCGCCAAGTCCCACTACTACCTGCCTTAATGCTCTATCATTCATGTCTAAAACTCTTTTAAATACTATTCTTCTTGAATCTATTTTCAATTCATTTCCTTGATGAATATGATTATCTATAGCTGCACTTAAAAGATTATTTGCTGTTGTAATTGCATGCATATCTCCAGTAAAATGCAAATTTATATCTTCCATAGGGATTACTTGAGCATATCCTCCACCAGCAGCTCCTCCTTTAACTCCAAAAACAGGTCCTAAAGAAGGCTCCCTTAATGCTATTACTGCATTTTTCCCCATACTACAAAGAGCTTGACCTAATCCTATAGTAACAGTAGATTTTCCTTCACCAGCTGGAGTAGGATTTATAGCCGTTACTAGTATAAGTTTTCCATCTTCTTTATCTTTATTATTTTCTAATACATTGAGAGATATTTTTCCTTTATATTTTCCATATAGTTCAATATCGTCCTCCGTTAATCCTATTTTTTCTGCAACTTTAAGTATAGGTAACATCTTTGCACTTTGAGCTATTTCTATATCTGTTTTCATATCAATATCCTCCAATCTATATACATAAAATTTTGTACACAATTATATTTTATGTACAATAATCTTATTTATTATCAAGTTTTCCCATGAAATTATCTATATTAACTATATATCTTAAATGAGTACCTTCTCCAATTAAACCATTTTCATCATAAACTTTTACTAAAAAAGTTATTTTCTTTCCCTGAATATCTTTAACTACAGCCTCACATTTTACTTTCATCCCAATTGGTGTAGCCTTAATATGCTTTACATTGACTTCTATTCCTACAGTTGTATCTCCTGGTTCTAAATATAAATCAATAGCATTTTTAGATGCGTTTTCCATTAAGCCTATCATCGCAGGCGTTGCATACACTTTTAGGGTACCTGAACCATGATGAAGTGCTGTATCATCTTCTGTTACAGTCTTTTCAATAATTGCATTTAGCCCTATCTTTAATTTATTCTCCATTTACCTACCCCCTAACATAAATTTGGTAATATAATTATATCATAACTCTAAAGTTAGTCCTATAATTCTTTTTAAAAATTACGTATATTTTTTTATTTTTATATGATAATGTACGTAAATATTTATTACTTTTTATATTTAATTATAAAAAAAGACAAAAGAGTGCACGAACTCATCATACACTCTTTTGTTTACACTATATTTCTTCTTTTTTTATGTCTTCAATGTTTGCTTCTTCTACTTGTAATTTAACTTCTCCTGGATTAAAATCCTCATTTAAAGTATTTTCTTCCTTTGGAGTTTCCTCTTTAATAATGTCAGTAGAAATTTCTTCTAAACCTTTTCCATCCATAATTGCATTAAATTCTTCAGCAGTAAGCTTTTCTTTCTCAAGAAGTGCTTTAGCAACTTCATGAAGCTTATCTTCATTTTCACTAAGTATAGTTTCAGCTCTTCTATAAGCTTCATCTACTAAAGATTTTATCTCTTTATCTATCATAGAAGCTACTTCTTCTGAAAAATCTCTTGAATGACCAATATCTCTTCCTAAGAATACTTCTCCTTGTTCTTTTCCAAAGGAAATAGGTCCTAATTTTTCACTCATACCATATTCCATAACCATTTTTTTAGCTATAGAACTAGTTCTATCTATATCATTTTTAGCTCCTGTACTAATTTCTTTAAGTATTAGAGCTTCTGCAACTCTTCCACCTAAAAGTCCAACCATTTCATCTTTAAGCTTAGAACGTGAAGTATATGTGGTATCTTCATCCGGAAGATGTAGTGTATATCCTCCTGCCATACCTCTAGGGATTATACTTATTTCATGAACAGCATAAGAATTTGGTAAATATTTAGATACTACTGCGTGACCAGCTTCATGATAAGCAGTTAATCTCTTATCTTTTTCACTTATAACTCTAGATTTCTTTTCTGGTCCAGCTATAACTCTTGTAATTGCCTCTTCAAGCACATCCATGGTTATAACTTTCTTCTTACCTCTAACAGTTAATAATGCCGCTTCATTCATTAAATTCTCAATATCTGCTCCAGTAAATCCTGGAGTTCTTTTTGCCAATATATCTAATTTAACATCTGATCCTAATGGCTTATTTCTTGAGTGAACTTTTAATATTTCTTCTCTTCCTTTAACGTCAGGTGCTCCAACAACTATTTGCCTATCAAATCTACCTGGTCTTAAAAGCGCAGGGTCTAATATATCAGGTCTATTTGTTGCAGCAACCATGATAATTCCTTCATTTACTCCGAAACCATCCATTTCAACAAGTAATTGGTTAAGAGTTTGTTCTCTCTCATCATGACCTCCGCCAAGTCCTGCTCCTCTTTGTCTACCTACAGCGTCAATCTCATCTATAAATATAATACATGGAGAGTTTTTCTTTGCTTGTTCAAATAAATCTCTTACTCTTGAAGCTCCCACTCCCACGAACATTTCAACGAAGTCAGAACCAGAAATGCTAAAGAATGGTACTCCTGCCTCTCCAGCTACAGCTTTTGCAAGCAATGTTTTACCTGTTCCTGGAGGTCCTACTAAAAGAACTCCTTTAGGTATTCTCGCACCTACTTCTATATATCTCTTAGGATTTTTTAAGAAGTCAACAATCTCTTCTAATTCTTCTTTTTCTTCATCTTCACCAGCTACATCTTTAAATGTAACTTTCTTTTTATCTGGTGTAGCCATTTTGGCTCTACTCTTACCAAAATTCATAACTCCACGGTTTCCACCGCCACCTCCACCAGATTGCTGCATAAACATCCCCCAAAATGCTACAAGCATTATTATAATTAAGAATGTTGGAAGCATTTGAATCCAGAATGGAATACTTGTTGGTGGTGTAAAATCAACCACTGCAGTTTTATTTGGATGATCTTTTCTTAAATCTTTGAAGTCATCCCTTGGTAAAGCTGTATGATATTGTGTTCCATCATCTAATTCCCCTACTATTGTTACATTATCTTCTCCCATAGTAGCGGTTTTAACTTTATCTTCTCTCCAATATTTTTCAAATTTATCAGCACTAATCTTAGCTACATTTCCACCACCTTCAAATAGTGTTAATGCCGAAAAGATTACAAGAACTAAAACTAACAACCAGGCCGTTGCACTTGAAAATTTTTTCACTAAAGGCCCCCCTCTCTTTCTAGTTATGATTTTCTAAAATTCTAACATATGAAATATTATATCATAAAGAATATAATATTAAATCTTATCGTGAATAATAACACATTATAATTATTCTACTTTTTATATACACTTTCCTTTAAAATAGCTACATATGGTAAATTTCTGTATTTTTCAGCATAATCTAATCCATATCCAACTAAAAAATAATCTGGAACGTCAAATCCTAAGTATTTAACTTCCATTTCTTCTTTTCTTCTATCTGGTTTATTTAATAAACATGCTATTTCAAGACTTTCAGGATTTCTAGCACCTAAGTATTTTATTAAATATTTTAATGTAATTCCTGAATCAATTATATCCTCAACTATTAATACATGTTTTCCTTTAACCTCAAAATCTAAATCTTTCAGTATTTTAACTATACCTGAGCTTTCTGATGAATTTCCATAGCTAGATACTGCCATAAAATCCATCATACAAGGTATTTTTATTTCTTTTAAAAGATCTGACATAAATATTACAGATCCTTTTAATATTCCTAGCACTAATAAATCTTTCCCTTTATAGTCTTCAGTTATTCTAGTTGCTAATTCTTTTATTTTTTCTTTAATTTGTTCTTCTGTTAACAATACATCCTTTATATCATTATACATAAAATTCCTACCTTTCTATACATATCTGTAAAATTCTTTCTGTATTATTGTCAACTTTAAATTTCTCACTTATTCTATAACCTACTATCCATCCAATTTCATCTCCAAAACAAATTAGTGGAATAATATCTCTTTCATGCCTAGGTACTTTAAGATCAATAAATAAAGCCTTTAACTTTTTACTTCCCTTCATTCCTAGAGATGTAAATCTATCTCCATCTTTTCTATACCTTAATATTATATTATCTTTAACTTTATCAAAATCAAAATACTTTACCATATCAGAATCCTTTAGATTAATGTCATTATTCTTATGAAAAATTTTAGTTATAATTTTTATATGTAACTTTTCACAATAAAACTCATCGTTAAATGGTATCACTTCATAAACATTAGTATTATGATTTTTCACTTCCTTATATATATGTATATCTTTATAAACATTATCAACCATTAAGCTATCAGGTAACATAATAGTCTTTCCAGTGTTTTGATTATAAAGCTTAATTATGTCAATAATGTGACTGTTTTCGATATTATATAAATCACCTTTAATTTGAAGAATTGCTTTTCTTAATACTCTTGTAATAATAGTTTTATGTTGCCTAAAAGCATCTTTATATATTATAACTCTATCGTCTTTTCTATAACAGTATTTTTTAAATATTTCATCAGATATTTCTTCAAGATAATCATTATCTTCCCTAATAATATTTGACATTCTATTTAAGGTATGAATTATATCTTTATTAAAATTATTTTCCATATATGGAATGAGTTCAAGCCTAATTTTGTTTCTAGCATAAATATTTTCAAAATTAGTTTTATCTATTGCAGCAGGAAGTTCATTTTCCTCACAATATTTTTCAATTTCCTTTCTTGTTATCTCAATAAGTGGCCTTATGAATGTATTATCCCTAACCGGTCTAATCCCTACTAAGCCTTCTATACCTGTACCTCTCATCATACGCATTAATACAGTTTCTGCTTGATCATTTAAATTATGGGCAATAGCAATTTTATTACAGTTATATTTTTTCATAAGCTCGTCAAAAAACTCATATCTAGCTTCTCTGCCAGCTAACTCATGAGATATATTTTTTATTTTTGATAATTGATTAATATCAACTCTTTTAACAAAGCATAAAATTCCTAGCTCATCACAATACTTTTTACAAAGTTCCTCATCTTTATATGCATCTTTTCCTCTTAAAAGATGATTTACATGAGCTGCATAAATGGTTATATTTAGTTTATTCTTTAAAGTATGTAAAATATGCAATAATGTTATAGAATCTGGCCCACCAGATAATGCAATTATTATTCTATCACCATCATTAATCATATTATTTTCGGCTATAGTTTTTAAAACTTTATCTTTCAACTTTTTACCACTTCCTAGAATATGATATTCATTACCTCATATTATCATATATTACCCTTTAATAAAAGAAAAATATCATTAAATGTTTCTAATTTCTTAAATTTAAGAGCTATAAAAAAATGAAGAAATGTAAAAATACCACGCTTTACAATTCTTCATTTTTATAATCTAACTATACAGGTTGTACACTTTCGATACCAATACAGTCATATCATCCTTAACCTTGTTTTTGCTTATCTTCTTCGCCTCCTCTATTATTCCTTCTGCTAAATCACCTATATTTGTATCATCATTTCTTATCATATAATCTAAAATCCAATCCACTCTTCCTGAAGGTTCTACATCAAGTACACCATCACTTACCATTACTACTAAATCACCATGAGATACAGACTTTTTATGTCTTTCTATATCAGCTTTATCAAGCACGCCTATTGGTAAACTCTTTGATTTTATTATATCAATGGTGTCATCGGATTTTATAAAACTAGCAACTGCTCCTACTTTCATAAAATCTATTTCTCCTGTATATAAATCTATGCTACTTAAATCTACCGTCGAAAATTTTTCCTCCTCACAAAATTTTAAAGTCATAATAGAATTTACCGTGTTTATAGCTGTAGTTTTACTAAATCCTGCATGAGTAAATTTTTCTATTAACTCTACTGCTGCTTCACTTTCTCGTCCAGCTTGTGGTCCTGATCCCATACCATCGCTAATAAGCATCATATAATTACCATTAGCATATTTACCAAAACTGAAGCTATCTCCATGTATATTAAATCCTTCTTTACTTGCCTTTGCTACATGAGTTACCACTTTAAACTTAGGTGCCTCTTCTAAAACAATAGTGCACTTATTAGTTTCAGGATTTATATAACATGCATCATCATTAATAATCATATTTTTTCCCACAGCTTCATTAATTATAGGAAGAATTTCTTTTCCATACATATCAATTGAAGCATACTCTGATGATGAAATCCTAATTATCAACCTCCCTTTTTTATCCTCAATGGAAAATACATCATCATATTCTATATAATTTTTATCAAATAATTTTATTATGTTTCTTTCCACTTCTCCATCCACTTTAATATCTTCATTAAAGTCTTTCACTAATTCTTGAACAGATTGGGCCATATTGTTTATTTGACTTGCTAGAAGTTCCCTGCCTTCACTTAATCTAGTTCTCCACATTTCACTTATAATATGTTTGTTTACCACATCCTCAACATTTCTTATTAACGCACCTTTTCTAAGACACTTCCTTTCTAATTCAAATGGAAATTTATTTATTTTTTTCTGCTCATTTTCTATAAGTTCAGCAAATGCACTATAAGTTACATGATGTTCTCTAGCCCAGCATATACAATTAGTATTACAATCATTACATACTCTACTTGCTAAATTTTCTACTAAGGCGCTACTTTTACTTTGAAGTGCAAGCTTGTCATTGTCCACTAAATTAGTTAGTATTTTTGACATATTTGTAAGTACATCTGAAAAATTATCAAGTCTTCCTAAATACATATTTCTTATATTATTTAAATAATTTCTATCTAAACTTTGCTTTTTCTTTTCAGAATTTATTTCTGCTGATACACGTTCATATATATTAGTAGGTATTATTAAAAATATACCCACTGACAAAATTCCTTCTATTATAATAAAACTATTTGACATCATCATATTAGAAGTTGACATATAAACTTTAACTATAGCAAAGGTTACTAAAAATGCTAATGAAACAAATATCCTTCCGGCATCTTTAAAAGCTCCTGCTACAAGCCCACAAATCCCTAGTACACTTACATATAATAATAAATACTCATTGCTCATTCCTATAATAGCTCCCATAGCTATTCCTGATGTAGCTCCTATTGCACTTCCACTTATGTAGCTAAATATTATTACTATTGCCAATGCCAATACATTTGTAAGAGAAATGTTAAATATTTTAATTCCCCAAGTTCCTGCTACAACTACTGAAAATAATAAGGACATACAAATTATTTCTTCATTACTAAATAAATGTTTTGTTTTTAATTCTCCAAAGCATGAATTACTTATATTCAGAATAAAATATATTGGGAAGATACAAAAAATATTTGTAAATGTTGAAATTAAAGACACTGAAAAACCATATTGATTTATTAAAATGCTATAAGCAAAAATTGATATGGTAACAGTAATAGCTAGTACAGCTTTTTTCAACTTACTTTCCACAGTATCTCCTAAAACCATAGAAACAAAAGTTAATAATGGAACCAATACAAAATACATATTTATATCTTTAACATGATTCTGCATAGTAATATACCCTAGCAAGCTACCAAAAGCAGATAATAAAGATATTTTATTGTCCTCTTTCATTAGTATGACTAATAAAAACGCAATCCCAAATGGTGCTGTATTATTTATAATCATTGTTCTACTAATGAAAAAACATAAAAAAAACAATGTTCCTGTTTTTATAATCAACTTTCTACTGCTTTGTTCTTCTTTAATTTGTTTTTCCTTTGTACGTTTAATTCTTTTATATGGAATTATCTCTGCACCATATTGCATTTTATAACCACCTACCCCTTAAATTTGTAAGTTAATTATAACAAAGCATTCTGGAAATAAATGTCATTTAGTGGAATGAGATTATAAAATCTTTATGACATCAAAATATATATTTTTACCATTTTATAACTAGAAGTTTTTCTTCTATACAATTACCATTTTATACCATAATTTACTATTTTCAAAGTATTGCTATATTTTTTTATCCACAATTCTCATATTTTTATCTTCCAACATGTTGATAACTTTTATAGTTAAAGTTGTCGTTATGAATAACTTTATAATAAAATTTGAAAGAATTTTTATTATAATAAATGGAATACTTTTCCAAATAACTAATAAACTATATAGATTTACTACTTTTAAATTTAATCTATGCATACATAGAATTATGTTTTTAAGTCTACACTAATATGTAATTAAGAATTAACTATTAACAATGGATAATTATTAAAAACTTCCCTTTTACAAGAGAAGTTTTCAATTGATTCTTTTTACGTAACACAGTCACTTTTATTAAGTAGTCTATTTAAACAAATTAGCTTGGTTAAAACTAATTTCCACCCTATTGTCAATTCTCAATTTATTAAAAATGTTAATAAGTCTTTTTTATATATAAAAAAGACTTACAACTTAGTTGTAAGTCTTTATGGTAGCGGAAATAGGACTTGAACCTACGACACTTCGGGTATGAACCGAATGCTCTAGCCAGCTGAGCTATTCCGCCATGTGGTTGCGGGGATAGGACTTGAACCTACGACCTTCGGGTTATGAGCCCGACGAGCTACCAACTGCTCCACCCCGCGATATTTGGTGCTGAAGACCGGAATCGAACCGGTACGGTGTTTAACCACCGCAGGATTTTAAGTCCTGTGCGTCTGCCTGTTCCGCCACTTCAGCAGGTTATTTAATTTAAATTGCTCTTACATGACACTAATTCTATCAGTCATAAATTAATGGTTGCGGGGATAGGACTTGAACCTACGACCTTCGGGTTATGAGCCCGACGAGCTACCAACTGCTCCACCCCGCGATATTGGTGCTGAAGACCGGAATCGAACCGGTACGGTGTTTAACCACCGCAGGATTTTAAGTCCTGTGCGTCTGCCTGTTCCGCCACTTCAGCATTTCTGACTATAGTATATGTAATATAAAATATTTTAACCTCAAATTAATTATAAGATTATGGTAGCGGAAATAGGACTTGAACCTACGACACTTCGGGTATGAACCGAATGCTCTAGCCAGCTGAGCTATTCCGCCATGTTGGTTGCGGGGATAGGACTTGAACCTACGACCTTCGGGTTATGAGCCCGACGAGCTACCAACTGCTCCACCCCGCGATATTGGTGCTGAAGACCGGAATCGAACCGGTACGGTGTTTAACCACCGCAGGATTTTAAGTCCTGTGCGTCTGCCTGTTCCGCCACTTCAGCAGGTTATTCATTATTTTGTGCATCTTTCAGCGACAATATTTATTATAGTTTAAGGTCTATATATTGTCAACACTTATTTTAATATTTTTATTATCTTTTATAAATTTTTTGCAGTTTTATTAAAACTTAACTATATTAGGTCTCTAATATAATTAAAAGAGTGCTAAAAATTTAGCACTCTCTAAATTTATATTAATAGTTTGAACTTTTTCTACTATATCCGCGCCCTTTATTATCTTGATGTCTTTTTAAATCTTGAAATCTTTCTTCGCTGTCTTTTAAGAACTTAGATATTCTATCTTCAAATGAAGAACCACCAGTTTTTCCTTTCTCTTTTTCCCAGTCTATTTCCACAGGTTTTACTGATTTTTTTGGTACTCCTGCTTGTTTTATAGATAAGCTCATTTTTCCGTTGTCATCAACTGAAATAACTTTCACCTTAACAACGTCTTCTTCTTTTAGATGATCTCTCACGTCTTTTACAAAGACGTCTGATACTTCGGAAATGTGAACAAGTCCTGTTTTTCCTTCCACTTCAACAAAAGCACCAAAATTAGTGATATTAACCACTTTACCTTCTACAATACTTCCAGCCTTTAAGGTCATATTAAAAAGATTCCTCCTTAAATAATGTTTTAATTATTATGTTATATATCATGTTATGTTAAACATAACATAGATTACTTATCTTCTTTTACACTGTTATTGATTACAGGAGTCTCACCCTCTTTAATAAGTCCTAATTTTTCTCTTGCAAGTTTCTCAATATACTTATCAGTTTTTGATAACTGCACTTCATCCTGTAATTTTTTATTTTCTTCTTGCACCTTTTCTAACTCCACAGTGTAGGTTTCAAATTCAACCTTTTGTCTATGCATTATCTTCTGCTGATTTATGAAAATATAAGAAACATAAACAATTAATAGAGATAATAATAAGTTTTTAATTTTTCTATTTTTCATTATACAACTCACCCTCCACATAGAATGAGTATAACAACTTATTATTCAATAGTTATTATATTAAAATATAACTACTTATGTTAAACTCATAAGTATATTTTAATTTGAATCGTTCATTTGTTCAAGGTATTTTACATTAATTTTTAACTTTTTCCTATTATTTTATATAAACAAAATCTTACAGGATAAGACAATGTATTAAATATTACTCTTAATACCTTTCCAATAGCCAATAATACGTTGTGAAGTACATTTATAAATATCTTACTAATTAGTTTAATATATACAAATAATCCTATACCTACATATACAAAAACATTGAAGCTCATATACGCATAGCTTGTGTACATCATAAATATAAACACAATAAATCCTGTAGCAATCCAAAATAAAATATCTTGAATTATGGTTATAATTGCACCAACATCTTCAAATCCTCTTATAATTCTATAAATATCAAAGAGAACGCCTATTAAAACTCCACTTAATAAACTAAATACAAATAATATTATTTGTTGTTCCATTGTAAACAGCATGATATTTACCTAAAAAGCCTTGAAAGAATGCCTTTTCCCTTTCTAGATTTTTTTTCATCACTGGTATATACAATATAACTTATTTTCCCACTTATCATTACATCTCCATTTTGTACATCTAGTTTATTCATTTTTAAGTTTTCTCCTCTTATATCCATAGAACCAAGAACTGTATTTAAAAGGATTTGTTCATCATTAAAGCTTACAATTTCCTCAACTCCGTCAATTGTCATCTTTTTTCTTGAATCTAAAGTTAAATAACTTTTTCTATCTTCTATCTTGGTTTCCTTGTTATCCATAAAACCCTCCTTGCATATATTAAAAGTATTCCTAATAAATAATATTTCTTTAAGAAAAATATATGCAAAGAAAAGCAATTTAAGAAGAAATAATTATTCCTTATCTTCTTCTCCTGATATTATTTCATACATAGTTTTAGCATTTTCTTTAGTTACATGATTTGCTATATTTACTATTTTTGCTGTTAATACTTGAGTTGCAAATTGAATTTCAATAATATCTCCTTCTTTTACTACCGTTCCTGCCTTAGCAACTTTACCATTTATTGAAACCCTACCACTTTCACAAACTTCCTTTGCAACTGTTCTTCTCTTAATTATTCTTGACACCTTTAAATACTTATCAAGTCTCATAGCCATCCCCCAATATATTTTATTCAAATTTGCATTTTAAAATTTATAATTATAAATAATTCCAAAATAACTAAAATTAATTCTGTAAAATATTATATAAACTTTATTATTTAAATATAATTATAACCTTAAATGATTTGTAATACACTATCATCATCTCAAAGAAAATAACTATTTAAATATTCTGAGGATATTTTATATCACATAGATAGCTAGCTCTTAAAATAGTGACACTATCTTTGTAATGTTACAGTATGACATAAAATATAATTAACTATTTTCTAAGATATGATTAATAAAAAAAACCTAGAATAAATCCAGGCTTTTTAATAAGTAAAATAAGACTATTTATTAACTATGTCTTTAAATTCTTTTCCTGCTTTGAAAACAGGTGCTTTTGAAGCAGGAATTTCTATTTCTTCTTTAGTTCTTGGATTTCTTCCCATTCTAGCAGCTCTTTCTCTAGTTTCGAAAGTTCCAAATCCAACTAATTGAACTTTTTCTCCCTTTCCTAGAGCTTCTTCAACGCTCTCTATGAACGCTTTTAAAGCAACCTCTGATTCCTTTTTAGTTAAACCTGATTTCTCAGCCATGCTTGTAATTAATTCTGATTTATTCACTATTGTACCTCCTTAATCTTTTAAAAACGCTTCTACATTCATAAATTCTAATAGATATATTGAATATAAGATAGCATATTCTTCAATGTTTTTTAAATTCCTTCTAATCAATTATAGTTTTAACATAAAAGTAATAAATTATTTCTTCTTTGCTTCATTCCATAACTGATCCATTTCATCAAGCGTCATAGTCATGAGATCCACTCCCTTAATTTGAGCAGAATCCTCTATAAACTTAAAACGCTTAATAAATTTATCTATAGTATAATTTAATGCAATTTCTGGGTCTATGTCAAGAAGTCTTGCAACATTTACTGAAGCAAATATTAAATCTCCTACTTCTTCTAGTATTTTTGCCTCATTTTTACCATTATATACATCTTTAATTTCGTTTAATTCTTCTAGCACTTTTTCCATCGCAGGTTCAGGATCTTTCCAGTCAAAACCTACCTTTGCAGCTTTAGCTTGAACCTTATCTGCTCTTAAAAGTGCAGGTAAATTTTTAGGTATATGCTTTAATTCCTCAGTATAAGTTTTAAAATCATTTTCTTTTTGCTTAATTTTATCCCAGCTCTCTAAAACTTCACTGGTATTATTAATTTTGATACTTCCAAAAATATGAGGATGACGTCTTATCATCTTCTCTGTTATAACTTTAACTATGTCATTTATGTTGAAATATCCTTCTTCTTTGCCCAGTTGTGCATGAAAAACTATTTGAAATAATACATCGCCTAGCTCTTCTGTAAGTTTAAAATCATCTTCTTCATCAATTGCCTCTAAAACCTCATAGCATTCTTCAACTAAATTTCTCTTTAATGATTTATGGGTTTGCTCTAAATCCCAAGGACAGCCATCTTCCCCTCTTAAAGTTTCCATCACTTTAAGTAAATCAAAAAAATCTTTGGTTTCTTCTAAGTTTTTGGGAATATAAATAGAGGTTAGATAGTCTATATCCTGTTGTCTATCAAGCTCGAAAAGTTTTATCTTTCTAACATTTTCTATTTCCTTAACCCCTGCTGCTCTTATAAAATATATTTCCGTTTCATCATTATAATATTCAAGCAGTGATAATTTTGTTTCTGAAGCTATAAGCTGATTATAAACTTGAGTTATTATAAGTCCTGCTCTTTTATCCAATATTTGATTTTTAATATCAAATGCATCTATTATTTTTATTCCATCAATTGGATCTAACTTTAAAGTTTCCATAACAGCATCTATAAAACTTACTGCGGGAACTATTTCATACGGAATATTCTTCTCATCACAATATTTTATAAGTAGTGTAACTGATTTTTCTGCTACTAGTGGATGTCCTGGTACTGCATAAACTATATTATTACACTTACTATGTTCTTTTATTATATCCATAGCTATAGAATTATAAACATCATCAAAGCTATCAAATTTTTCATACATGTAATCATAGCTTTCAAATGTCACTCCTAAAGACTTTAGATACTCAACATTTGGATGCTTTTCTGTTCTAAATAAAACCTTACAATCACTTTTTAAAAGTTCTAGTGTCCCAATTGTGAGCGCTTCCTTAGCCCCTGGTCCTAAGCCTACTATTTTAATCATTCGCTTCACACTCCCTACTCTTTTCATTTTTCTATAAATTAGTTCTTTACAATCCTTCCTTTGATATCTTCTACAGTAAATATCTTAAGTACTACAATCAATATTGTATATATTAATGCTCCTACAAATATAGCTAATAAGCAAGATATTCCATTACTTATTGTATAATTATAGACATTATTATACGTAAACACAACCGCAATTATCATAATTAATGATGCTATTGCTGGCTTTAATAAAACTTCATATAAACTGAGCTTAACGGAAAATATTTTCTTAATTTGGAACATATTCAAGATTACCGTAACTATATAGCCACACAATGTCCCTATAACTGCACCATATATATTTATAACGGTCATAGGAATCAACAAGTAACTTATTATTACTTTTACTATACAACCTATAGCAAGGTTATAAACAGGCCTTAAATAGTCTCCTACGCTTTGTAATAACGCTGTAGTAGTCTGTGTTATTACTATAAAAGGTATTGTGGTAGCTACTAGCCTTAATATATTATAACCACCTACATCTTTCATAAATACTAAGTGCATTATTGGAGCTGCTAAAGAATATAGTCCCGCTGTACAAGGTAATGCAATGACAAAGGATAACTTAAAAGCCATTTCTATTCTTCTATTTAACTCAAAGGTTCTGTTTGTGCTATAAGCTTCAGAAATGATAGGTACTAAAGATGCACATAATGCCACTGAAAGTGCTAAAGGTACATTTGAAAGAGTTACTGCCTTTCCTGTTAATTGACCATATAAGACTGCACTTTCTGATACAGAAAAACCTGCTTTTAGCATTCTTTCAGGAACTATTATAGAATCTATTAATGACATTATTGTACCTACTGCTGCACCTAATGAAATAGGCAATGCTGCTTTTCCTATTTCTGAGATCATACTCTTACTCTCTATTCCTTTAACTTTATACATAAATTTGCTCTTTCTATAGTAGATTGTAATTAAATATATACTACCTAATATGCCGCCTACAACTGTACCAAAAGCCGCTCCCCCTGCTGCAAATTCTATACCTTTAGGTAATAATAAATATGCAAATAATACACCTCCACCAACTCTACCTATTTGCTCAATTATCTGGGATATTCCTGTATATGTCATATTTTGAAGTCCTTGAAAGAAGCCTCTAAAAGTACACATAATGCATACAAATATAGGAGCAACAGAAATTATTATAAAAGACAGATATGAGTTTTCATGCCATTTTAATCCTTGAATTATGGATCTTGAAAAGAAAATCATAAGAAAAGAAGCTAAAAATCCTATAGGTAGCATTACTAAAAGAGTATCCTTTAGCACTTTTCTAATGCCGTAAAAATCATTTTTTGCATTTAATTCTGAAATTATTTTAGACATTGCAATAGGTACTCCTGATGCTAATGCAACGAATGTCATATATAAAGGATATGACATTTGATAATACCCCATACCTTCATCACCTATAAGTGTCTGAATTGGTATTCTAAAAAACAGGCCTAAAAATCTAGCAAAAATTCCAGCAATACCCAAAATCATTGTACCTTTTATTAATGAATGTTTTTTCATATAATCCCCCTAAAAAACCTTTTTATTCTAATACTTATTGCGGTTTTTCTAGCATTATTACTTGTACAGAATATATTTTTTATTAATTTTTAAATTATATGTTTTTAATTATTGAAAATTTTTATTGTAATCGCACTAATAACTTTTTAATAGGGGTTTCATGAAATATATAAACATACCGATTCTAAAATTAATATATTTGAAAGTAGTTTATATTTCTTAACATTATAATTAAAACTATTAAGTTCACAACTTTTTTCAATTCACAATGCATAATTCACAATTTTGGATATTTATCGGTAATAGCCGAGAAATTTAAAGTAATTTATCTTTGAAGTTACAAAGTAATTTCAGAGTAATAAATATCCTCCGGCTAAGCCGGAGGTTTTTCATTAATGCCTATAAGGCTTTTCTACTAGCAACGCCTAAAGGGCGTATTTTATGATCTGCCACATGCGCATTTTTACTTGCTACCCGTAAACGGGTCTTGATCTCCTAATAAAGTTAATTGTTCACCTAATTGATCTTCCTTCAATTGATTTTTTATATATTCCTTTATCTTTTTTGCATCTTTTCCTACTGTATCTACATAATATCCTCGGCACCAAAATTCTCTATTTCTATATTTATATTTTAGATTTCCCCATCTTTCATATATCATTAAACTACTTTTTCCTTTTAAAAATCCCATAAAACTTGATATGCTCATCTTTGGTGGTATTTCTAAAAACATATGCACATGATCTGGACAAACTTCTGCTTCTATTATATTTACACCTTTCCATCTACACAACTCTCTAAGTATAGCTCCTACTTCTAACCTTTTTTCTTCATAAAATACTTTTCTTCTATACTTTGGTGCAAACACTACATGATATTTGCAGTTCCATTTTGTATGTGATAAACTATGTATATCATTCATCTGAATGACCTCCTTTTGATTAATATTTTGTAGTTGACAGACCACAATTTCATTATATCAAAAGGAGTTTTTATTTTGTGACTTATAGCTAAAAGCTTTACTGAACCCCTAGTCTAACTAGGGGTTTTCAAATAACAAAAAATCTAGCAATTGTATTGCTAGAAAAAAATTAGTTAAAGAAATTAGTTCAATCAAAACTAATTTCAACCATAATTGTCAATTTCTCACTTTTAATTTTCCATTAATTATATATTTAAATCTATAATCGCTATCTTTGCTTTGGTAATTTCTAAAGTTTATACATAACAAAAATATTTATTAAAATTTCGTAAATGTGATTAAAAAGATTATATTTGTTAATAGTATAGATGGTAGTAGAATAACGGAAAGCAAAAAATAAAAAATAATGGCAGAATCCTGCCATTATTGCTCCATTTGCTTTCCTAAGAAAGCAGATGCTGTTTCAGCTAGTTTTAGTTCTAAATCCCCAAATTTTACATTTTCCTCTTTAGAAAGTATTACAACAGCTCCAATAGCATCTCCTTCTGCTACTATAGGGCTAACAACTTGAGAACTATAAACAGTCTCATCTTCATCTTCATATAATGGTATAGCCTTCTCTGCCCCTGTTCCATATATAACAGCTCTACGACCTTCCATTATTTTTTCAAGTTGCATACTAACTTTTTTATCCATATAGTCCTTTTTAGGTCCACCACTAACAGATATAATACTATCTTTATCAGCCACAACTACAATATGTCCAATTGTCTGTTGAAGTGCCTCTGCATATTCTTTAGAGAATTCGCTTAACTCTTCAATTGGAGAGTATTTTTTAAGTATTACTCCACCTTCTCTATCAGTAAATATCTCTAGCGGATCTCCCTCTCTAATTCTAAGAGTTCTTCTGATTTCTTTTGGAATTACTACACGACCTAAATCATCTATACGTCTTACTATACCGGTTGCCTTCATAACTAATTCCTCCTCAAATAACTTTAATTATGTACTTGTGCTATTATTATCCTTCTAAATTTGAAATTTTATACACATTTGCATAAAGATTAATTTATAACAAAATTTGAGCAAAGATACCTTTTTAAAATTACAGTCTATAATATGCTATTTTTGGAAATCATTAAAATAATCAACAAACTTTTAAATATTTTTTGTACATAAATCATAAATTTCCGAATTACACCAAAATGAAGATTCCACAATTTTGATAGTAATCGTAAATTTAAAAACTTATAATTTTTTATAATAGATGCATGATTATAGACTATTTGTTATTAAAAATTTATATTTTGTTTTCAAAAATTTTAACTTTTATTAATATTTTCTTAATTTTAGGTTGTAAATTATGAAAGTTTTACCATATTTTACTCTATTCTTTGAATTTGTTCTTTTATCTATTTTTTAAAATACTCAACATAAAAGGAGCTATGAATTAAATCATAGCTCCTTTTATGTTAAAGATTTGTTATTTTCTTTCACACATCTTAAATTATTTTAAATTATCTTCATAAATTTTAATTTTAGCTTCTTCTTGCCATTTGTTAGCCGTTTCATTCCATTGTGTATTTTTCTTCTCATCTAGTAAACTCTTTTTAATGTCTTCTTTTACAGTATCAAATTTCTTAACTGGATACTCTTCCTTATCTATACATTTTATTACATGATAACCATATTGAGTTTTAACTGGTGCTTTTGTATAAGCTCCTTTTTGTAGAGCAATTGCAAACTGCATAAAAGTTTTATCATAACCTGTATCATTATAATCTATCCAGCCTAACTCTCCACCTTTATCTTTAGTTCCATCTGTTCCTTTTTCCTTTGCAAGCTTTGCAAAATCCTCACCAGCATCTAATCTTTTAATTATATCCTTAGCCTCTTCTTCATTTTCAACTAAAATGTGAGCTGCATTAATTTTATTTGGCTTTTCAGTATAATAAGTCATATTAGAGTCATAATGAGTTTTTGCATCTTCATCAGTTACTTTAACATCTTTAACTACTTCTTCAAAAACTTTATTATATATAAGTTGATTTTTTATATTTGCTTTTATGCTTTCTTCAGTTTCACCAGATTGCTCTAATCCTTCTTTAAATTTTTCTTCACTTTCAAAAGCATCTTTTATTGTTTTGTATTCTTGATCTATATATTTTTTAACCTCATCATCATTAGGCATCACTTTAAGCTCTACAGCTTTCTCTTCTAGAATTCCTTCTCCAATCATTCTATTTAACATATTAATTCTCTGTTCTTTTAACATGTTCTTGCCTTCTTCAGTCTTATCAAAGTTTTCACCTTGCATCTTTTTGATATAAGTTATAACTGGTCCCATTCTTTCATCAAGTTCAGCCCTTGTTATTTTCTTATCGCTATATTTTGCAACCTTTGATTTTGCGATACCTTCTGGAGTCTTTTCAATTAAACTACATCCAACTAAAGAAGTTGCCATCACAGCCACTAGGGATGCTACTATTAATTTTTTTATGTTTTTCACTTTAAATCCCCCGTTCTATTTTTTTAATAGCTATATTTTAAACTCTATAAAAGTTTAAATAACTAAAACTTATATTCTATCTCATAAATAGTTATTCCTACTTCTAAACATTAATCATTTAATTTTACGAATTTATAAACCTAAATAAATCCAAAAGTAATAATATTTTAAAATATAGCTTTATACTACAGTCCCATTTTAATACGATAATATTTCATCTTTGTGACATTTAAAAATAATTTTATCACAAACTTCTAATCATTAAAAGTTTATAGCAAATTATTGAAAATAATTTAAAAAATTATTTATTATTAGCTTTGCCATTAAATTCTTTCATATACTTAATTAACTCAATTAGATTATTAAGAAGCTCTTCCTTCTTAGCTTCCTTTATCTTATAAGCAATAACCGGTACTTCTCCCATTTTAAAAGTTATTTTGCTTATATAATTGTCTAATAGACCAGTAATTAAATTTCGACTAATATTTTGTTTATTTTCAAAAGTAATTAGTATTTCATTTTTAACTTCTTTAATCTCAATAATACCTATTTCTTTTGCCATACTTCTTAAATAAGCAATATTCATCAAATTATAAACAGTAGGCGGTATATCTGAAAATCTATCTTCTATCTCATCTTGTAATTCCATCATATATTCATAAGAGTCGATAGATGCAATCTTTTTGTAAACCTCAATTTTTTGTGTTTCATCCTTCACATAGCTACTTGGAATATAAGCATCAATTTTAATTTCAACAGTAGTTTCAATAGGCTCTTTTTCAATGTCACCTTTAATAAGCTTTATCATATCTTCAAGCATTCTACAATATAAGTCATATCCTACAGTAGCCATATGTCCATGCTGTGCAGAACCCATAATATTTCCTGCACCTCTTATTTCCAAATCTCTCATAGCAATTTTAAAACCTGAACCTAATTCAGTAAAATCTTTAATGGCTTTAAGACGTTTTTCCGCTACCTCTGTTAAAATCTTATCCTTCATATAAGTAAAATAGGCATATGCTATCCTATTAGTCCTACCTACTCTACCTCTTAATTGATATAACTGAGATAAGCCCATTTTATCTGCATCATAAATTATCATGGTATTAGTATTTTGAATATCTATACCCGTTTCTATAATAGTTGTACATACTAAAATATCATATTTATAATCTATAAAATCTAGTATTATTTTTTCCAGTTCTCTTTCAGTCATTTGACCATGAGCTACTGCTATTCTGGCTTCAGGTATAAGTTTTCCCAGATAACTTGCCATTTCTTTTATAGTTTCAACCCTGTTATACACAAAAAATACTTGGCCATCCCTATTCAACTCTCTCATTATACCATCTCTAATAAGCTGATCATTAAATTCAACTACATAAGTCTGAACTGGATATCTTTCCTCTGGAGGAGTTTCAATTACGCTTATATCTCTTACCCCTGTTAAAGACATATGCAATGTTCTTGGAATAGGAGTTGCAGTTAAAGTTAAAACATCTATATTCTTTTTTATGGACTTAATTTTTTCTTTATGAGTAACTCCAAATCTCTGTTCTTCATCTACTATTAATAATCCTAAATCCTTAAATGAAACATCCTTTTGTAATATCCTATGGGTACCTACCAGTATATCCACATTTCCTTCTTTAACAGATTTTAATATTGCCTTAGTTTGTGAAGCTGTCCTAAATCTACTTATCATATCCACTTTTAAAGGAAAATCAGAATATCTTTTTAACATATTCTTGTAATGCTGCTCTGCAAGTATAGTTGTAGGAACTAAAAATGCAACCTGTTTTCCATCCATTACGCATTTAAAAGCAGCTCTTAAGGCTACTTCTGTTTTTCCATAACCAACATCTCCACATAAAAGTCTATCCATAGGCTTATGACTTTCCATATCCTTTTTAATTTCCTCTATAGCAGTTAATTGGTCTGGTGTTTCATCATAAGGAAATTCATCTTCAAACTGCTTTTGCCATACTGTATCAACACCATATTTATGACCTTTAATTTGTGATCTAGTAGCATAGAGCTTAACTAGATCTTCCGCTATGTCTTCTATAGATTTTTTAACTTTATTTTTAGCTTTAATCCATTCACTTCCACCTAGTTTATTTACTTTAGGTGATTTTCCCTCGCTACCTATATATTTTTGTACCAAATCTAACTGTTCTACAGGAACATATAAAGTATCTCCATTATTGTAAGTAAGCTCTAAAAAGTCCTTTTTATGGCCTTGTATTTCAAGTTGGTTTATTCCTTTATATACACCTATTCCATGGTTTGCATGTACTACATAATCTCCTAATTTAAGCTCAGTAAAGCTTTTAATCTTTCCTGCACCTTTTTTATTTCCTTTTCTTCCTGTTTTTCTCTTAGATTGTCCAAATACTTCCTTATCAGAGATTACACATACTTTAAGCTCCGGATATTCAAATCCTTTCAATGCATTACCAAAAGTTACAACAACTTGACCAAGTTCTATGTTATCAATAAAGTCTTTATAACTTGCTTCAATACCTCTATCCCTTAGAGTATCTATTAATCTTTCTCCTCTAGTTCTTGTTCCTGATAATATTACTGTCCTATAATTATTATCTTTTTTGTCTTTAATGTCATCAATTAAATAATCTAACTGACCATGATAATCATGTATAGTTATTTGCGAGAAAGAAGAAATAGTTCTTGGTTTTAATATTTTGCTTGATTTAGCAATAGTATCTATAGTTAGCACTCTTTTGCTCTCTAGTAGTTGTAAAGTTTCTTCCTTTGAGATTAAAAGTTCTCCTTGTCTTGGAAGTATATTTCCTCTCCTCAAGAAATTTTCATAGTTTTCTTTAAACTCAAAGTAAACACTTTCCAGCTTACCATTACATCTTTGAACATCATCTACTATAACAAAACTATCATTTAGATAATCAAAAAATGTAGAAATATTTTCATAAAAATATGGTATATAACTATCTATAGTTTCAAAACTCCAAGTTTCTTTAAGAGCTTCAATATTACTATTAACTATGGATGTCAATCTCTCTATAGCTTCTTTTTCTTTCTTCTTATTAAAATTTAAAAGCGAGTTATTAAAATCTTTATTAATGTTATCATAAGCTTCCTTTAAACTTTTGCTAGTTATAATTATTTCTTTTGCTGGAAATATCTCTATAGTACTTACCTTTTCAATACTTCTTTGAGTATCTGTATTAAAAGTTCTAATAGAATCTATTTCATCATCAAAAAATTCTATTCTATAAGGAAGAGCATCTATAGGAGGAAAGATATCTAATATTCCTCCTCTTATTGAAAATTGGCCTTTTGTTTCAACTGCTTCACTTCTCTCATAACCACATTGAATAAGCTTTTCACTTAATTCTCTAATATCTACTATATCTCCTACCTTTAAAGAAAATATATAATCCTTAAATAAGTCTACTGGAGTATACACAGCTAATAGCGACTCTATAGATGCTACTATTATCTTAGGTCCATCTTCTAACATCTTTTTAAATATTTTAAGACGTTCCCATCTTAAATCTCCAGAAATAGCATCGATATTATAAAAAACTACTTCCCTAGTTGGAAAATAATACACATCATTTAAATAAAAACTTAAATCCTCACAAATATTTTTTGCTTCTACATCATTATGAGTAACTATAAGGATTTTTTTATTTACCTCTTCATAAATTCCATTTATTAAATAGCTTTTTGCAGATTCAGAAACTCCGTAAATACCTATAGGAAAATTATTTCCTTTAATACTTTTTGAGATTTCTCTAAATTCTTCACTATGTCTTAATGGCATCATAAGTCCATTTAGTCTCAAAATTATCACCTCTATACAAATAAAATGGAAATATACCGAACTTTTCTATAAATAGTTATAAACCTAGCAATAGCTAGGCTTTAATACCATTAAACTTATTCATAGCTTCAGCAACTCCATTAGTTATTATAGTTTCTATAGCTTGAACACTTGGTTCAAAGGTTTTTTCCAATAGTTCTCTTTCTTCTTTTGAAAACTTTCCCAAAACATGGTCTACTAGATCATATCTCGGTTGTCCAACCCCTATCTTAATTCTAGGAAAAGCTTCTGTTGAAAGATGTGAAATTATATTTTTAATTCCATTATGTCCTCCTGCACTACCTTTTGCCCTAATTCTTATAGTGCCAATATCAAGACTTATATCATCATAAACAACTATGACATTATCATTAGGAATTTTATAAAAATCGCATACTTCTCTAACACTTTCCCCACTTAAATTCATAAAAGTTTGAGGTTTTAACAATATTACCTTTTCTCCATTTATTGTTGTCTCACCATATATACCTTTAAATTTTATCCTATTAATAGAAATATTATACTTTTGTGCAAATAAGTCTATTATATCAAAGCCTACATTATGCCTTGTTTTATCATATTTATCTCCTGGATTACCTAGTCCTACTATTAAATACATTTGATACCTCCAAAATTCATCCGCCAGTTATACAGTATTTATATTATACTAAACTAAAGATATAAAAATCAAAGTACAAAATACTGTTATTTATTATAATACTACAAAAATATATTACTACAAAAAAACTGGAAATCCTATAAGAATATATTAAAATATATTCTTATATAATTTTACATTATATATATTTACCTTATATGTAAATACTATGCAATACTTAAATCTAAAATTTAATTTATCTAGAAATAACTTAAATTCTTATCTCTAATAATTTTTTATGATTTTAATTATAAATTTTCTTATACACAAATTTAACTTTTAAATAACTTTTGCTATATTAAAAATACAAGAGCTACGTAGCTCTTGTATTTACTTTAAAATATTATATATTTTATATTATTAATTCAATTTTTAAGATAGCATTCTATAATAAGCTAATTTTACATTTATAAATTGATATTCTCCATTTCTCCATACCTTACAAACTGCAATATGACCTTCTTGTGAGGTTCTCAGAGCTCTACTTATATCCCCAACATCTGTAATGTTTATATCGTTTATAGAAGTAATTATGTCCGTAGGTCTTATTCCAGCTTTATAAGCCTCACTATCCTGTAAAACATCTTTAACATATACCCCTGATACTCCATCTACACCATTTTTAGGTATTGCCTTATCACCATATATACCTAATCCAAGCCTTAGTGTATTTCCCTTCTTCATTAACGCATCTATTATAGGCTTAGCATCTTCTATGGTTATTGCAAATCCAGATTTTGTAGCTTTTTCTGTATAGCTCAATATATTATTATTTATTCCTATCATTTCACCATTTAAATTACAAAGTGGCCCTCCGGTGTTTCCTGAAAATATTTCAATATTAGTTCTTATAGCATTATACCCAACCGGTTGTCTTGTTTGCCTATCCGTAACCGAAATTCTTTGGCTTTGATTTTCTACTTCTCCAAAGGATACGGCCCCTTGAAAAGCATTAGCAATAGGATTTCCAATAGCAATTACTTCATCGCCTATTTCAACTTTTGAACTATCTCCTATAATAACAGCCGGTAATCCAACCTCATCTATTTTAATTATTGCAATATCTAAAACTGCATCTGACCCTATAACTTTTCCAGTATAAACTTTATTATTTGATAATTTTACCTTAAGTTCATCTGCTTTATATACTATACGCTGATTAGTTACTATATATCCATCTTCTCTTATAATAGTACCCGCACCACTTTCTATTTCTATATTCGTACCAGGAGCTATTTTGCTTATAGATACTACAGAAGCTGAAACTTTGTTGGCAATATCAGACATAGCTTTGCTCTTTTCTTTTGTATTTAGAACTATGGAATTTTTATTACTATTATTATCCTCTATAATTTTAGCAAATTCTTTTTTCACTAAAGTCTTTGCAGTAATAGCTCCTGAAAGTGAAGCTATTATAATATAAAAAATTATATTAATAAAAATCTTATATCCAATCTTTTTCTTATTTTTAGTTTTTTTAAAAATTATATCTCCTCCAACATCCATTGTTGAAGGTTCTTTAATACTAGGCTGATTATCCATATAGCTCCACCTCCTTAGGCAATTGACAATGGAAAATTGACAATTGACAATTAATGTTGAAATTATTTTTAGACAAAATAATTTCTTTGAATAATTTTTTAACTAGCAAATAATTGCTAGTTATATGGCGAACACTGTTCACCGCTACAGAATAAATTCTAAATTTCTCAGTGATAACTGAGAAATATCCACAATTGTCCATTGTCAATAGTCAATTCTCAATTATATAAATATTAGGCTAATGTTAATGTAAAAGTAAATTTAACTCCATCTTCTGTATTTTCAGCCCAAATTTCTTCATCCAGCATAGTTAATATCTTTTTAACTATTGAAAGACCTAATCCAGAACTTACTCTATTAGTTCTAGATTTATCACCTTTATAAAATCTTTCCCAAATAGTTTTCAAGCTTTCTTCATCTATATGTGAACCTGTATTAGAAACAGAAATATATGCCTTCTTTCCTCTCTCATTAGAAGATAAGATAATTAATGCACCTTCATTTGAATATTTTATAGCATTGTCTAACAGATTCATCACAACTTGAAAAATTCTATCTGGATCTCCGTAGACTAAAAGTTCATCTGAGTCAAAATATACTTCAACTTTTATTCTCTTTTCTTTTATTTTAGCTTCATTCTTTAAAATACTTAATCTTATAACTTCATTAATATCAATTTTTCTAAGTGCTAATCTTATTCTTCCTTCTTCTATAGCAGACATATCCAAAAGATCATTAACTAATCTTGTTAATCTTTGAGTTTCTTCATAAGCAACAGTTAAATATTCTTTTTCCTTTTCTTTCGGTACTACTCCATCTAAAATTCCTCTTATAAATCCGTTTATTGAAGTAATTGGAGATCTAATATCATGAGAAACATTAGAAATAAATTCTTTTCTATTTTTCTCTACCTTTTCTAAGGAATCTGCCATAGAATTAAAAGCCTTTGCAAACTGTCCTATTTCATCATTAGTATTTATTTCTACTCTTTTTGCTACATCACCATTAGCTATTTTTCTTGCCACTAAACTCATTTTTTGAAGTGGTTTTATCACTATTTTATTTGTAAAAAGATAAATAATGGACATAGATAATATCATTATGAGTGCAGTAGATAACCATATAATTCTATATATTTTCCCAAGGGATTCTTTCACGTAGGACATAGAAAGTTCTACTATTATTCCTCCCTTTATATCTCCATTAACATCTTTTATTTGTTGTCCCAAAACATAAGTATCTTTACTAAATAAATCATTTTTTTTATCTATTTTTTTTAAATATCCATCTTCTGAAAGATCCTCAATGCTATTTAATTCATCAACAAATACTTGTTTTCCTACTAAAACGTTCTTATTATCAGAAGTGGCTGCAAAAACATATCCTCGTCTATTAATTAAATATATGTTCTCATAGAAGTATTCACCAACAAATTTTAATGAATTATCCAACTCTTCATAGGTCAATTTTCCATCTATGTAATTAGATGCTAAACCTTGAATAAACTCTGTCTGTGCTAATACTTGATTCTTCTTACCATTAACAAAATAATCATTAAACCACACTGATAAAAATGTAGCAATTATAGTTAAGCTCAAAAATATTATAACAGTATATATAAGCACCATTTTTGAAAATAGGTTGCTTTTTATCATCATTTCACCTCAAACTTATATCCTACACCCCAAACTGTTTCTATTTGCCAATTTATTCCGCCTTCTATTTTTTCCCTTAATCTTTTAATGTGTACGTCCACAGTTCTTGAATCACCGGGATAATCATATCCCCATACCTCGCACAATAATTGTTCTCTTGTAAAAACCCTATTTTTATTACTAGCAAGATAATATAATAGTTCAAATTCCTTCGGTGGCATTTTCACTTCCTCATTTTTATAAACCACACTATAAGAATTAGCGTCTATAACCAAACTATCATAATTAATAGTTTCTTTGTTTTCTGTTTCCATAGTATATCTTCTTAAAACTGCCTTAACTCTAGCTATTAACTCCTTAGGCTCAAAAGGCTTTACAATGTAGTCATCTGCTCCAAGTTCTAGCCCTAAAACTTTATCAAAGGTTTCACCTTTAGCAGTAACCATAATAACAGGAGTTTCACTGTCTTTCCTTATCCATTTTAAAACATCAATACCGTCAACATATGGTAGCATAACATCTAAAATAACCAAATCAGGTTTAAAACTTAAAAACACTTCCTGAGCCTCTTTACCATCATTAGCTATTTTTATAGAATATCCCGAACTTTCTAAGTACATTTTTATTACTTCGCAGATGTTTTTGTCATCATCTACCACCAAAACTTTTGCAATAGAGCCTTCCATAAATACCCCTCCTAAAAAGTTAATCTTGACCTTTATTAAGGCATCTCCAAAATAGCTAATCAGTATTCCAGTCTATTTGACTATCTACTTTATTTTAGAAGCCTAAATTACTTATGATCAAATATAAGTATACCTCCATTATAATGCTTAGTTAGTATAAAATTAAGATTTGTTACAAATTATTTAAAAATTATTTTGATAATTCTTATGTTTTACAGCTTATGACAGTAATTTTCTTAATTTTCTTCATAATTTTACATAAATATCTTATAAGACATTCATTAAAACTCTTGAATTTTAAAAAATGCGCTGCCAAACAAATGACAACGCTTTTTTATTATATTAATCAAATAACTTACTAACTGATATATCTTCGTATATTCTCTTAATAGCTTCCGCAAATATTGGAGCTACTGATAATATTTTTATTTTTTCTATTTGTTTTTCTTCTTTTAATTGAATTGTATCTAACATTACTAATTCTTTTATAGCAGAAGCTTGTATTCTTTCTATAGCAGGACCTGATAAAACTGCGTGTGAACAACAAGCGTAAACTTCTTTAGCTCCTCTTTCAACTAAAGCATTAGCACCATTACAGATTGTTCCTGCTGTATCTATCATATCATCTATTAATATAACTTTTTTATCTTTAATTTCTCCTATTATGTTCATAACTTCTGAAACATTAGCTTTAGGTCTTCTTTTATCAATTATAGCTATTGGAGCATTTAATCTGTCAGCAAATTTTCTAGCACGACTTACACTTCCTAAGTCTGGAGAAACTACAACTACATCATCAACATCTTTAAAGCCATTTTCTATAAAGTATTTTGCAAGTATTGGAGCTCCCATTAAGTTATCAACTGGAATGTTGAAATATCCTTGAATTTGAGCTGCATGTAAGTCCATAGTTAATACTCTATCAGCACCTGCAGCTGTAATTAAGTCTGCAACTAATTTTGCTGTGATTGGATCTCTAGCCTTTGCTTTTCTATCTTGTCTAGCATAACCATAATAAGGCATAACAGCAGTTATTCTTCCAGCTGAAGCTCTCTTTAATGCATCTATCATTATTAAAAGTTCCATTAAGTTGTCATTTACTGGTGCGCTTGTTGGCTGAATTACAAACACGTCTATTCCTCTAACAGTTTCAGCTATGTTTACAGAAATTTCTCCATCACTAAAGCTTCCAACTTGTGAGTCTCCGACTTTAAGTCCTAATACATTAGCTATATCTTCTGCTAATTCAGGATAAGAATTACCTGTAAAAATTTTAATATTTTTTCCATGTGGTATCATTATGTAGTCCTCCTATATTTTATTATTTCTTATGTATTCTATTTATAACCCAATTTTCTTTATTCTCTTGTCTTGCTCTAGCTATTGCTAATGAGTTTTTTGGCACCTTTTTAGTAATAGTTGAACCTGCAGCAATATATGTATTTTCTTCAACTTCAACTGGTGCAATTAAATTCGTGTTACATCCTATAAAGGAGTTATCTCCAACTATAGTCTTATGTTTATTAACACCATCATAGTTAACAACTACTGTTCCACAACCAAAATTACATTTTTCTCCTACTTCTGCATCCCCTATATAGGTTAAGTGAGATATTTTTGTTCCGTCTCCTATAGTCGACTTTTTAAGTTCTACGAAGTCTCCTACTTTAACTTTATTTCCTACTGTAGTCTGAGGACGAATATATGCAAAAGGTCCTACTGTGGTTTCTTCTCCTACTGTACTTTCTAAAATTACAGAACTTTGAATCGTAACATTAGACTTTATAATACTATCTTTAATTCTACATCCTGGATATATTGTACAGTTATCTTTAATAATAGTTTTTCCTTCTATTACATTGTTAGGATATATAACAGTATCTATGCCTATTTCCACATCGCAATTTATATATGTATTACTTGGATCAATTAATATAACTCCATTTTCCATGTGTTTTTTATTAATTCTATTTCTCATTATATTCTCTACTATTGAAAGTTCAAACTTAGAGTTTACTGCTGTAATCTCTTCTGTTGGTACATTAATAGCTCCAACCTTTTTATTCTCTTTTTTAAGTATCTCAATAACATCAGTTAAATAATATTCACCTTGATTATTATTATTATTTAATTTTGAAAGCGTGCAAAGTAATGCCTGTATATCAAAACAATACATGCCTGAGTTTATCTCTTGAACTTTAACTTCGTCTTCATTACAATCTTTAAATTCAACAATTTTTTCTACTTGTCCTTTTTCATCTCTTATTATTCTACCATATTTAGCTGGATCATTCATGATAGATGTTAATATAGTAGCACTAAATTCACCTTGTTCATGATAATTTATTAAACTGTTAACCGTATTTTCCGTAATTAACGGCCCATCTCCAACAAATATAGCTACTGTTCCAGTTTTATCTTTTAAAAATTCTTCAGCACACATTACAGCGTGTCCTGTCCCAAGTTGCATCTCTTGTACTGAGTAAGAAACATTTTTTGATTCTGTGCCTTTTTTAACTTTTTCTGCACCTTTACCAATTACCACGTTCACATTTTCTATATTACAACTTCTTAATGTATCGATAACATGATTTATCATTTCTTTTCCACAAACCTTATGAAGCACCTTTGGAATATGAGAATTCATTCTTTTCCCTTCTCCAGCGGCTAATATGATAGCACATTTATACAAATCTAACACCTCTTTATATGAAAGTCATATTTATTTTACTACAAATACGCTTTTATTGATACACTTATTAATTATATTTCATATGGTAATGATTTGCAATAAAAGTAATTCTTATTTAAATTTTCACACAAAAATAAAAAGGAGTATAACCTCCTTTTTATTTAATAAAAAAGCTTAAGCTTTTTCGCTACTCTGCTATTTCATCAACTACAGGCTCTTCATTCTTAACCTTTTCATACTCATCAAGAATAGCCTTTTGTATTTTTTCTCTAGTTTCCGTATTAATTGGGTGTGCTATATCCTTAAATTCACCATCTGGTGTTCTTCTACTAGGCATAGCAATAAAATGACCATTTTGGCCCTCTATAACTTTTATATCATGAACAACAAATTCATTATCTAGAGTTATAGAAACTATAGCTTTCATTTTACCCTCTGTAGCGATTTTTCTAATTCTAACATCTGTAATTTGCATGAACTCCACCTCCAAGATGTGCTATAGGTCTTATTATTCTCCATATTTTTTATTTTTCCTTCTAAAATTCTAATAATTTTGTATATTACAACTTATTTAACAATTAATTCAAAAAAATCTATAGTAATTATAACTACTATTTTTTAAAATCTATTTTTAAAGAAGGTTTAACTATAGCTCTTCCGTCTTCACCAATGCCGTCAAAATCCACTATAGCTATATAATCACCAATAAGCTTTTCTTTTGTTTCAAAAGTATTATCTACTAATATGCCACAACCTAAAAGCTCACTATTAAATTCTGTTAAAAGTTCTTGTATTCCTTTAGCTGTTCCTCCTCCTCTCATAAAATCATCTATAAATAAACATTTACTATTTCTCCTCATAGATTTACGTGATAATGACATAGTTTGAATTCTATTGCTTGAGCCAGAAATATAATTAATATTAACTGTGGCGCCTTCCGTAACTTTATTTCTATGTCTTACAGTAACAAGTTGGACACCTAAGGCTTTTGCAACTTCATAAGCTAAAGGAATTCCTTTAGTTTCTATAGTAACAACATAATCAATATCTAAATTACTAAAAGTTGAAGCTAAAATTCTTCCTGCTTTACTTATAATGGTAGGATTATACATAAGATCTGTTACATATAAAAAATCTCCTATCATTACTCTATCTTCTTCTCTTATAATCTCACAAAGTTCTTCACTAAATTTCAGTCTATCTTCATCAGATATATCTGTTATAAATTTTATTCCTCCTGCTGCTCCTGAAACAGTTTCAACTCTCCCCATAGATAATTGTTCTAATGTTTCTCTTACAATAACTATATCTTCACTTACTGTTGATTTAGCAGCATTAAAAATCTCTGTAAATTTATTTAAATTTATTACCTTATTCGGTGATTCAGTTAATGTTTTAGTTATAGCTACAACTCTTTGATTTCTACTAAACTTGTCTGCACTCTTTCCCATATTAAACTTACCTTTCTACGAATTATTTTATATATTTATTCGCAAATATTCATAACTATAATTTTAAATGTTTTTTGTATATATTACAATTACTGATTTACATTTAAAATATTCACTTCTATTTTGTTCAATATTCATTACTTTTATTATAATTATTAAACTATACTATTTTATTTAATTAAATTTTCGGGAAAGTAAACAGCAATTTTATTGTATAAAGATTATAAAATAACTTCAAAATGCAATTTTTCTTTAATAACAGATAAAAATAACACAATTTTAAGAAAATAAATCAATTATTAATCTCTTAATCTATAGGGATAAATATATATAATCATGAATTTTTCATGTGTATTACAAATTAAAATATCATATTATAAAATCATATTAATTTCCGATTTAAATTTATCTATACTACTCTACTACTACTCTACCTTTTTAAATTTATTTAAATAAAAGAGAAATAAGTTCTTTAACTCTCTCATCACAAATATAGTAACTAACCTCAAGACCTTCTCTATTCCCTTTAATTATTCCTGCCGATCTTAATTTTTGAAGATGTTGAGAGACCGTAGACTGAGGAAGTTCTAAGCAATTTTGCATACAAGTTACATTACGTTCACCATTTTCTAATAGTCCTTTAACAATGCAGAGTCTAACAGGATGTGCTAATGCTTTTAATAACTCTGCATTTTCAGTAAATAGTTCTATTTCTTGCTTATTCATTAAATCAACGACCTTTCCAAAATCCATTTATTTTAGCCTATATGAGGATATTACGATATAGTAATATGATTGTCAATAATTACAGATTTTAAACAACTATAGATATATTAAGTCTAAAATTACTTTATCTATAAAAGTAATTATTTTTTACTCCTCCGATTATAGCTATTGGATTCTCAATGCACAGTTCACAATTCACAATTACGGTTAAAACTCCACCATCGAAACCTTTGAAGTTTTTTAACAAATTTTATTTTAAGAAATTCACCTTTAGTGAATTTCATCCTAAATTCTTCGCCCTTAATTATTAATTCTTAATTTCTAAGATTTTAAGCTATTTTATAGAAAATTTATTTTCCAGTGCATATTTTAATCTTTCACATTATATCCCTATAATATATACTATACTGAATCATAAGTTTTATTGACTTATTAGTAACAATATTGTAATATTTGAATATACAAATATTATGAATTATAAAATAACCAAAGCTTGTAAGTATTTTTTAAAATTTCCAATCTAAAATATTCAATTAATATAATCGGAGGTTTGTTAAATGAAAAAAAGAAAATCCTATCAAAAATGGTCGTGGATATTTATGGTACTGTTCATAACTCTATCAATCTATGACATAAGATTTGGGCTTTTAGGTTTTGTTTGTATGGGAATGCCACTTTTTTTTGTTCTTAGAAAGCAGGGGAAAGTTCACTGTTCCCATTATTGTCCTAGAGGATCATTACTTCAAAATTTTTTAAGCCATATATCCTTACAAAACAACTTACCTAGTAAATTTAAAACAAAAACTATAAAAAATATTATTTTAAGCTTCATGTTAATAATGTTTACTATTACCATGATTAAATCCGGGGGAAATATAAATTCAATAGGGTTTGGATTGTTTAGACTCATGATGTCTTCATTAGTCTTAGGTATTATTTTAGGAATAATATATAAGCCTAGAAGTTGGTGTCAGGTTTGTCCTATGGGATATGGTTCTGGCCTCATAGATAAAATAATAAAAAAACCTAAGTCTTCTAGCGACAAATAATAATTATAATATCTAATCTTTTTATTGCCTATTTGCATGCAAAACAAAAAACTTCTCAGTATATCTGAGAAGTTATCCAATAATTTTTATTATAAATTATTGATATATAAAATATGGAAGATAAGTTGAAAGAGCATGTGAACGAAAGGATTGATGATTACTCTATAATTATTTTTATGAACAAATGTTATCTCATATCTTCCATATTTACTAACACTTAAATTTATTAATCATTGTATTCTTTTGTAAAAACTCATTTGCCTCATCTATGTTTCTCATTTTAAAAATTATTTTAGAATTTCTTTTATTTAATATCCCTCTACAAAGTATATATTTATTATTATATACATCATTTTTAAAGCTAATTTCTAAAGGTAGTTCTTCTCCATTTTCATAATTTAACTCTATAAACATTTGATTACTACTCATTTTTCCCCCTAAATTTAACATAGATTCTTTATACACTCATTATATCGAACATTTGTTCGTAATGCAATATTTTTCTAAATTTTTTTTATTTTTTACTAAAAAAACTCCTAAATCCAAGATTTAAGAGCTTTTTAAATAAAATTCTCACTAATTGTCTATTTTATCCCAACTCCACCTTTTTTTAGGTGAACTTAGGTTTTTAATTATTTCTTTTTTAATATTCCTTAATAATAAATAACTAGATATTAATCCTAAATATCCTATCACAATGGATTTTAAATTATATTTACTTAACATTTTTATTGTATCATTAATTTCTGCAAGCTCTTTTACCGTTAAAGCCCCAGTTTTAACTCCTTCATTATATATATCTAAATTGCTAATACATGCATTACTGTAAATTACAACCATTATTGAACAGTATAATGATAGTGCTATACATAATATAAGTACCACATTCTTTATTCCTTTTTCACTGAGGGTGTTATCAATAAATATTTTCTTAATTGCCAAATAGCCATTAATTACAGCTAATATTATCCCAGCAATATATATTACTGTAGGATTCATAAATTCTCCCCCTTTTTTCAAAATTTTCTTTATATTTTAATTGTACCACTTTATGCAGTTTTTACAACTACTATTCTTACCATATATTTCCCAATGCATTTTAATATTAATTAATTTTTCTACCTATATATTTTTTCAAATTAAAATAAAGATTTTTACTTAAATAATTATATTAATTGTGTTATATTTTATTTCGATAATATAACTTACCTTAGGAGGAAAAATATGAATAATAAAAATAAAATAATTCCTATAATCTCTGGAATTATATATTCGACTCTATTTGGGCTTACTTTTATGTTCAGTTCCATTGCTCTTAGATTCACTTCTCCTTTTGCACTTTTATCTATGAGATTTGGAATCGCTTTTATCGTAATGTCTATACTTGTATTTTTTAAAATTATAAAAATAAATTTTAAGAATAAAGATTTAAAACCTTTATTTTTATTAGGACTTATGCAACCCATTTTATATTTTATTTTTGAAACTTACGCCATAAAGAATACGGCTACTTCAGTAGCTGGCACACTAATTGCACTAATTCCTATATCGGTAGCTATAAGTTCAAGTTATTTTTTAAAAGAAAAACCTACTAAAGCTCAGTATGGCTTTATATTAGCCTCAATAGTGGGAGTTATTATTATAGTAGTTTTAGGTGGGCAAAATAATACTAGTGGAAATTTTATAGGTATAATTCTTTTATTTGGAGCTGTTATTTCTGCAACTATATTTAATTTATTATCTCGAAAGCTCTCCACCACTTTTACCCCTGCTGAAACCACATATTTTATGATGGGAATTGCTTTTTTTGCTTTTACTCTAATTTCCTTAATAGAGGAATTGTCTCAAGGTACGTTAGATAAGTTTTTCTTACCTTTTTATAATCTAGACTTTCTACTATCATTATTATTTTTAGGAATAATGGCTTCAATAATTGGCTTCTTTTTAGTTAACTTCACTCTATCTAAAATGGAAGCTACTAAGGCATCGGTCTTTTCTAATTTATCTACTGTAGTGTCAATAATTGCAGGAGTTATTTTTCTAGGTGAAAGCTTTAAATTATTTCAAATAATAGGTGCTATTTTAATACTTATAGGAGTATGGGGAACAAATAAATTTGGAGAAAATTATAATCATAGATAAAATTATTAATTAAAGCTTTAAAGAAATTAATTCTCAAAGAATTAATTTCTTTAAGGATTAATAGTGATGTTTCATTGTCCCTCTTTAATACTATGATTTTAAATGATAAAATTAAGTAGTAAAGGGGGATGGTATTATGATTAATAAAGAAAAAGCCATGCCAATATTTGCCGGCATGGCTTATGCACTATTATTTGGACTAACTTTTATGTTTATATCTATAGCTTTAAGGTATACTTCACCCTTTCTTCTTTTATCTATTAGATTTTCTATAGCATTTATTGTAATGTCTATATTAATAATTTTTAAGATATTAAAAGTAAATTTTAAAAATAAAAATTTATTACCTTTAATATTGGTAGGATTCATGCAGCCAATTCTATATTTTGCTCTTGAAACCTACGCATTAAAAAGTATTCCTAGCTCTATAGCAGGGACAATTTCTTCCTTAATTCCTATATCTGTTGCTTTAAGTTCAGCTTATTTCTTAAAAGAAAAGCCTACTAAAGCACAGTATGGATTTATAATGACATCTATAGTAGGAGTTGTTATAATAGTAATTTTTGGTGCAACAGATAGTGGAAGTGGTAGTTTGGTGGGAATATTACTTTTAATTGGTGCTATATTATCACAAACAGCTTTTACTATACTTTCAAGGAAATTTTCAGTAAGATATACTCCTACGGAAACTACATATTTTATGATGGGAATAGGTGGATTCGTATTCACTATAATTGCTTTTATAGAATGTTTAATTAAGGGGGATTTAACTGCATTTATAACCCCTTTTCTACATAAAGAGTTTATATTTACAATAATTTTCCTATCCATTTTTGCATCAATAATGGGTTTCTTCTTAATAAATTACACATTGTCTAAGATGGAAGCTGCAAGGGTTGCTGTATTTGAAAATCTTTGCACTATAGTATCCATAATAGCAGGAGTAGTCTTCTTAGGAGAAAATTTCAAAGTATATCATGTAATTGGTGCTATATTAATAATTTTAGGTGTATGGGGTACAAATCGTTTTACAGCATCTAACCGTAAGATAATTGAAGAAAAAGCTATAAATAATACTATAAAAGAAAAAAACTGTGATTAAAAATCACGGTTTTTTTAATTTTGTAGGTTTATAAAAATGAGTAAAAAAAGTAGGGCTATTCGCCCTAAAAATTTAACTTTCAACATCCCTAATATTTTGAAAATTATTTATATTATTTAAAACAAGATTTGGCTATAAATAGTAGATTAATTTTAAATTATTGCTTTATTTATATAAAAAGTTTACTAATTATTATTGGGTATCAAATTGCCAATATGCATACTCTAAATCTACACCTTCTGCAATTCTATCACAATCATCAATTGCCTTCCTGTCATCTCTTCTTTTACTCTTTAATTGCCATATAAGATATTCAGAATTGATTTTCGTTAACATATTAACACACCTTTCCATATTTAACCGAATGGTTATATTTTTAGATATTTATATAATTGATGAAAATCTGTACTATGTGTAAAAAATCTAAATAAAATTCTAATATTATGCACGTATATTACATTCTATGCATCTAGTTAAATAATTAACACTTTATGTTTAAAGTTTA